>JAVZOA010000001.1:0-64736 GCA_038882535.1 Bathyarchaeia archaeon
AAACTCAAAAGTCGGAGACACCATTCAATTGGTGAATGGCGGCAACTTAACAATCGCCGGAGAAGCAACAGGAACATACGCTGGAGTCAGCAGAACCTATGTCTACGCAAGCATAACCGAAGAAGGCGAGCAGTATAATTACCAATGGGACCAGCAAACAGGAATCCTCCTGGAAGTAAGCGCCACTCAAGGCTCAGCGTCAATTGCCTATAAGGCGACAAGCACAAACATTTGGCAAGGGTCATCTTCTTCAAACCCGCTGTCACTGCCAAATCTGCCAATAGAAATCATGTCCATATGCCTCTCAACAGTCGTGGCAATAGGCATAGTAGCCACAGCGATAATCTACACCAGACGCAAAAAGTCCAAAATTAGTTAAATTAAGAGCAGCCTCTCCCATTTTTATAATTTTCCTTTTCGCTGCAATTAGACAAGTGAAACATTCACCCGTATACGGAAAGCTTATCAGCAAATTTTGAGAATGAGAAAAGAAGCATGTTAGTTTGCTAGTTTGGATTTAGGCTGATAGGCTTGCCCAAAAAATTCGTGGAGAAGCTTGATAGGCTTTCCTCGAAGCCAGCAGTCAAATATGGAGTCTATTTAGCTGCTGTCATACTGTTTTTCGCTTTAATTATGATTCCTCCAATTTTGGGCATAATTATCAAGTGGGGTTCGATGCAAGATGTTTTTGGCGACAGCCAACTTGTGTCTCGCGCGCTGGAGGCTGTGAAAAACTCTTTTGTTATGGCTGTTTTGGTTTCGATTTTGGATGTGGCTGCTGGCATTCCGATGGCTTGGCTCATAGCCCGAAGCAAATCAAAATGGATAAACATTTTGGACACGCTTGCAGACGTCCCATTCGTCGTGCCAACAGCCGTGCTCGGCTATTCACTCCTACTATTCTGGTATGAGCCAGAAGGAATTTCAGCGATTTTTGGCGGTTCACTTGTTTCGCCCGGCTGGCTTCTTGTTGCACTTCTTCATTTCACATTTTCATACCCAGTTGCTGTGAGGGTTATCGTTGGTGCTTTATTGGACTACAAGATTGAATACGAACAAGCGTCAAGAACTTTGGGCGCACCACCCTTCACAACAGCCAGAACCGTCACTTTTGGCATAATAAAGCCCTCCTTGATTGCTGCTTTTATTCTAGCATTTGCAAGGTCCATTTCAGAAACTGGAGCCACAATGATGGTTGCTGGTGCCTTCGAAAATGGTCCCGTTTTTATTCAAAACATGAAAAATGCGTTCTCAACTCAACCGCCCTTGGTAAGTCAAGCTGTTTATGAAGGCTCAACGGTTTTTGCAAGCCTCATTCTCATAGTTGCTTCGTGCCTAATTTTTGCTGCGGTACGCGTTCTTGGAGGTAAACTGAAACTGCCGTTTAAAAGGGCTTGGCCAACAGTTGAAAGGAAAATAAGCTATTCTTCGGCGGCTCTAACAAGAAATGGCGTCACCCTCCTAATCTTCTTTATTATTGTGCTGATTCCCTCGGTTTTTGCGGCCCTTCCAGCCTTCAAAGCCGCATCAACAGACATCTTGCGCAACGCTTTCTTGGGGGTTTATCCGTGGGGGGAGTATTGGCAAAGCCTTGTCCTTTCATATTCCTTGGGAGCCATCGTAACAGTCTTAAATGTTCTTATAGGCTTGCCAATGGCAATAATTGTTGCACGAAAAAGGCTCGGGAAAACTTCGTCAGCCTTAAACGTGCTTGTCGACATCCCTATAATCGTGCCTTCAGTGGCTTTGGGTGTTTCTCTTAAATTCTTCTGGAAAGAAACTTTGGCTTTCATACCAGACATATGGCTTCTCATTTTTGCCCATTTAGCTATCACATATCCATATTTTGTGAGGTCTATGTCGGCAGCCATTGAGAGAATAAGCATAGAGCTCGAGGAAGCGTCAAGAACCTTAGGGGCAAAGCCATTAGGCGTATTTAGAACAATCATATTCCCTCTAACCAAATATTCAATGTTTTCCGGCGCCATAATGGTTTTCACGAGAAGCGTCAGCGAGACTGGTGCTACGCTGGCAGTTACTCATCTTAAAACTGCCCCAGTGGTCCTTGTGAATTGGGTTAAGGGAAAAGTTGTCGTCACGCCTTTGGAAATTGGTTTGGGTTGCGGTTTCTTAATATTAATCTCTTTCATAATCCTATTAGCCTTAAGGCTTATTGTTAGAGGTAGGAGGAGGTATTAGCATGCCAGATGTGCGCTTGGTTAATGTTACGAAACGGTTTGGCAAAATTGTGGCTGTTGAAAACGTTAGCCTCCACATAAAGGATAAGGAGTATTTTTCCATTCTTGGACCGAGCGGCTGTGGAAAAACGACACTGCTTAGGCTTATTGCTGGATTGATAGAGCCCGATGAGGGAGAAATTTACATTGGCGATAGACTTGTCAACAATGTTCCGCCTGAAGATCGCGACATTGGTTTTGTATTCCAAACATTTGCACTTTTTCCCCATATGAATGCTTGGGAAAATGTCATTTATGGTCCAAGGGTTAAGGGCTTTGACATGCAAAAAGCCGAAAGGATAGGGCATGAAGTTTTGGAAATGGTTAGGCTTCACGAGCGCCTAGACGCTTTTCCAAGCGAGCTAAGTGGTGGAATGATGCAGAGAATAGCCGTAGCAAGAGCGCTTGCTGCTGGTGCAAAACTGCTACTTTTAGACGAGCCTTTGGGACATTTGGACGCCAAGGTTAGAAACGAGCTTAGGTATGAAATTAGGCGCATGACGAAGGATTTGGAGTTAACGGCTATACACGTGACCCACGACCAGTCGGAGGCTATGGCAATATCTGACAGAATAGCTGTCATGAAGAAGGGAAAAGTTCTACAGGTGGGGACGCCTCAAGAGCTTTACATGAACCCGCAAAGCATATTTGTGGCAAACTTTATTGGAGGCTCAAACTTTTTGGAGGGCTTCATAGCGGAAACTAAGGGGCGGATGGCAGTTATTGAGCTTCGCGGAGGCTTAAAAGTTCAAGCAGTTAACAAAGGCATAGATAAAGGCAAAAGGGTAGTATTAGCAATTAGACCGGAAACCTTCATCATCAAAAAGGAGAAGAGCGCAGCTGAAAATGCAGTTTCAGGCGTGGTTGAAAGGTTAGCCTTTGAAGGAACAAATGTGAGGTATGAGGTTAGGCTTGAAAATCAGGATTTAGTGGTGGTTGTTACGCCTTCACTGGCTTGCGAGTGGTTTAATATAGGAGAGAAGGTTACCTTAAGCTTCCCGCTGGAAAACGCCTACTTGTTCGTCTACCCTGAGTTGGGGTTAAGGGAGGAGTTAGCGGTTGAGTGAACTGATAAAATGGTTTGAAAAGCGGAGGGAAACAAAAGCCTTAACAATGATACAGCAGCACCTTGCAATAACAACCAGCATAGTTGAGGATTTGGAAAAAGCCGTTAAGGCAGCGGTGAACGGCGACGTGAAAGTGATGCAAAACTGTGTGGAAAGAATTGCCAGCGGCGAAAGAGAAGCGGACAGCCTACGCCGAAAAGTTATGGATGAGGTCTCTAAGGGGGAACTCCCGCCAACAGCTAGAGAAGACATAATGCACCTTGTTAAAAGAGTTGATATGGTTGCAGACTGGAGCAGAGAATCCACAAGGGTTTTGATGGCTACGCCTATGGAGCATGTGCCAGCCTCCATCAAGAAAGAGTTTGTGGAGATGGCTAAAAGTGTGAAAGAATGCGCGGTACTGCTCCAAAAGTGCATAAACAAAATAATAACAAAGCCGGAAGAAGCCCTTCAAGCAGCAGACGCCGTGGAGAGGGAAGAAGAGAAGGTGGATGAGTTGCACGAGGAGGCAAGAACATTGTTGGGAAAAGAGAACCTTCAGAGGGCTGGGGTCGCCGTCCTAGTTGGTCAGCTTTTCGAAGCGATGGAAATGATTGCAGACGCATGTGAAGATGCATGTGACCACGTTAGAATTATAATGGTGAGAAAGTAAACAATAATGGAGGCGAAAATGAAATGGCTGAAATAAAAATTGACGTGTCTGAACTTAAGGCTGAAGGCGGAGATATTAGGAGCGAGCTTGCAGAATTTTTGAAAGAGAAGACAAATGCCGAAGTGAAAACGCTAACAAACGAAATCGTTGTAAAGGGCGAAGAGAAAAGCCTTTCAAAACAGTATTTGAGGGTTCTCCTGAAAAAGTTTCTACACAAAAGCGAGCTTAAGGACCATTATAAGGTTATAAGTGGGAAAGAAGGCGCCTTAAAGGTTAAGGAGCGAAAACTGCCCGAAGAATAACCTACTTCGCCTTCAAGCGTTCACGCTTTTTCTTTGCGAGATTCTCTTCAACGGCGAAAACGCAGTGTCTCGCCCCATAAACATCTTTATATGCGTCCAAAACCTTGCCACTTACCAAAAGCCTTTTAGCATCATCCAACAAACTGTGAACTTCAGCCAAAACGTTGTGGATATCATCCTTTTTTATGTCTGGGTTTGGCTTCCATTTGGATTTGTCAACATTCTCTTCTTGAAAAGTTAGGGAAAACATGAAAAGGGCGTATTCCAGCTCAGCGGCCACATGCCAAAAATGTTCTGTAAAAGAGTTTTCATCTCCGCTGCTCAATGCTGAAATCGATTTTGTCAAGTAGTTGGCTGCGGATTCCAAAGCCTTCAATATTTTGTCGTTGAACGCCATAGGATTTCAGCTCGCTTTCTGCACAATATATTATGAAGCTTTTTATCTGTTTCGTAAAAGCTTTCAACTTTTCCCTCTAGAAACGAACACTATTCCAGCTAATGTTAATGCGGTTCCTACAATAAAGATTGGAATGGGCAATTCACCGAACAGCACTATGCCTAAGACTGTTGCCCCTAAAGGCTCAAGTAAAGCCATAGTTGCAGTTTCAAAGGATTTCAGATTTGACAGAGAAGAAAATGCCAAAGTGCGAGCCACCGCCGTTGGCAAAACGCCCAACCCAATCAGCGGGAGAAGGCTTTCCATAGTTGTTGGCAACCCTAAAGTTTTGTTTATAAAGGCTAATCCTAAGACGCTCACGATCATCGCTGCTAGAAAATATATGGGAAGCATTGTGGAGATCGTGTCCATTTGACTCCTTATCTTCCTTCCGTAAGTAAGGAACAAGGCTTCAAGCACAGCGGGCCAATGTGGCTTCTAAATCCCCCTTTAGTCTGGGAGAAAAGCTATTCAACGAAGCACCAGTCATTTGAGTTTCAGCGTAAGCAATAACGCATACGCCGATAAAGGCTAATGTTATGCCTAAAACGGCAAGGCTTGAAGGCTTAACATTATAGAATAGGCTTGAGAAAAATAGGGAAAAAATTGGAGTTGTGTTGACAAGAACTGTTGCATTTAAAATTGACGTATCCTTCACAGCTGATATGAAAAATATGAAGTGTAAGCTGAGGAAAAAGCTTAGAACTAAGAGATTTCCCAAATTCTTTTTAACAAGGTTAAAGCTGAAAACTTTTCTAGGCAAAAAGAGCACCAGAGCCAACACACTGCAGGCAATGATTAAGCGCCAGAAAGCTATAGAAAAAGCATCAAAATTTTGAAGATACCTTATGAAGATGGCTGAAGTTCCAAAAAGGGTGCCAGCGGTTACACCTTCTATAATGGCTAGTTTTCTTGTTTTAACATGCATGATGTATGCTCTTCTTCAAATCACATTTATACATTTTCGCCTACTAAAAGGGAAAGAATAAATGAAGTTTCAGTAAACGAATTGTCAATATTCCAAGCTGAAAGAAGGGTTTAACAATGAAGCTTGTCCGCTACTTTGACGGAGAAAAGGAAAGTTACGGTGTTTTATCCAGCGACGAGAAAAGAATAATTTGTTTGCCAAGCCTCGCCAAAACCATGCATAGACGACTTCCAAATAGAATGGAAGCCTTCGTGACAGAGGGAGAAAGAGCCATTAAAACTGCAGAAAAGCTCCTTAAGGAAGCCTCAAAACGTGCTATTGAGAAAAACTCGGTGCCAGTTAGTAGGATAAGGCTTCTGGCGTCCATAGCCCACCCGCCAAAAATTATATGCTTAGGGCTAAACTATAGAGACCATGCCGCAGAACAAAACGCTCAGATACCAGAGGAGCCAATAATCTTTCTTAAGCCCCACACAACTATAATTGGACCAAACGAGAACATCGTTAAGCCAAAAATTGTCAAAGAACTCGACTACGAAGCGGAACTAGCCATAGTGATAGGGCAAAAAGGTAAAAACATTCCAGTTTCAGAGACGCGAAAGCACATTTTTGGATACACAATTTTAAACGATGTTTCAGCAAGGGACATCCAGTTCAAAGATAGGCAGTGGACAAGGGGCAAAAGCTTCGACACCTTCGCGCCTATCGGACCATGCATAACAACAGAAAACCAAATGCGTGACACATCTAATCTCCGCATCAGAACATGGGTTGATGGAGAACTCCGCCAAGACTCAACAACAAGAAACATGGTTTTCAACGTTTATGAGATAGTTCACCATCTAAGCAGAGTTATGACCTTGGAGCCATGCGACATAATTGCCACTGGGACACCCGCCGGTGTTGGCTTCGCCATAAAGCCGGAACCAAAATTTCTGAAACCCGGAAGCACTGTGAGAATAGAGATTGAGGGGATAGGCATTTTAGAAAACAGAGTTGTTGAAGAAGGCTAGCCTAGGCTACTTTTCGACTGATATTTTGCTTTCCCCAGCCTCCTTCTCCACTCTTATAACGTGTTCGGCTTTTTCGGCGAAAGCTTCGCTGTGGGTTACAGCGATTATTTGCTCCACAGCTTTAAACCTTGAGATGGCTTCTGCCAAGCGGTCGATTGAGCCGTCTTCCCTTCCAAGGCTTTCAGTGGGCTCGTCAAGCAGTAGTAGGCTTAAACCATGACCAGTTCTGGACTGCATTATTAGTTGACCAAGCCCTAGGCGGTATGCGAAGGCTATTAGGGTGCGCTCCCCACCAGAAAGGTTTGAAACTTCTCTTTCCACGCCAGTCTCGCTTATCACATACGGCGTATAAGTCTCATCTATCGTAATGTTTATGGGCGCTCCTTCTTCGCCTACTAGGCTGTCTAGGATTTGCTGGACAAAGTTCTTCAAGACTTTTACAAATTCGCTTCGCAGTTTTGGCTGAATGCTTCTATAGGCGTCACGTATGCTACTTATAACGCCCAAAAGCTTGTCAAGCTTCTCCATCTCCTCAAACTTTTTCTGGGCTTGGTCTACGCGCTCCTTAATTTCATCCAACCGCTGCATCATGTCCTTCTTGCGGTTTTCCTTAGTTCGCAAGTCAGCCTCAAGCTTATAATACTGCTGGAAAGCCTGTTCTCTAAGCCTTCTGGCAGTTTCAAGCTGGGACATGTCAAATCTGGCAATTTCCGCCCGTAGGCTTTCAAGCTGAACTCTCAACGTGTTTTCCATTTTCTGCTTTTCTTCAAATTCCGTTGAAAGCTCAGCTAAAGCATTGGACTCCTCGTTTAAGCGGGTTTTCAAGTCTTCAATCCTCGGCAGCAAAGCCTGAAGGTTGGATATGGCGGAGTTGGCTTTCTCCCTTATCTGCTGCAGTTCCTCGATGTCTTTTTGAAGCTGGCTTATGGTCATTTGCCTCTCGCTGTTTTCCTTTTGGATGCGTTCCACTAAGCTATTCTTGTAATCGGCAGTTAGAGGCTGGAGACAGAGCGGACACCGGTTTTCAGCTGAAAGCGATGAAAGCCTTCGCTGGTCTGCTTGGAGATTTCTAAGAATAGCTTCCTGTTCTGCTTTTAGGCTTGCGATTTGCTCGTCGAAGGCTGAAAGGTGTTGCCTCAAGGTTTCGATGGGCTGGTCTGCTGGAACCCCAACCGCTTTAAGCGTTTCCTTGTAGGTGTTTGCTTGCGACTCCATAGCGTTGATGCGCTGCTTCAAATTCTCAATTATTGCTTTTTTCCCTTCAAATTTCTCAGCCAACGAGGCCAAAGAATCTTCAAGGCTTGCTAGGCTGGCTTGTATCTGGGCTTCCCTGCGTTTGAGATTCTCTACGGATGTTCTAAGTTCCTCAAGTTTTTGGAGTTTTAGGTCTGCCTCTTCCAAAGCCTTTTTGGCTTCACCCAGTTTTCTCGCGTCTTCTTGGATGTCAACCTCTAGCTGGGCGAAGTCTCTGGCTAGGCTGTTGTAATCCTCATTAAGCTTTTTAATTCCAACGATGTCCGGGTCCTTTTCGTATGCTCTTTTTTCGCCCTCGTATTCTTTCTGGTAACCAGCCATATTGCTCCATGCAGTTTCGTATCCTGACAAACCGAAGAGTTCGTCTAGGCGTTTTTGCCGCTCTCTTGGCGGGGCGTCCAAAAGCTCTTTTAGGTGTTCTTGGCGAACCCAAACTATTTCTCGGAAAAGCTCCTTCTCCAAGCCAGTGATAGCCTTCAATTGTTCTGCGACGGCGTCGGTTTTCACACTTGCGATTAGAGTTTCGCCTTCAAAGAGTTTAAGCTCGTCAAAGTCTTGGCTTATGCCCTTCCCACGCCTCTTCAAACCCCTTGATATAGTGTAGCTTTTGCCGTTGTGGGTGAACTGGACAACAACTTTTCCGGTTTCAGCGCCATCCCGCAAGAGGTAGTCGTAGCTCCTTCCAAGGGGGTCTCCGAAGAGGGCGAAGTCTATGGCGTAAAGTATGCTGGATTTTCCACAGCCCAAGCCGCCGACAAGGCAGTTGAAGCCTCTTGCAAATGGAACTGTGGACTTCGCGTGGGAGCGGATATTCTCTAACTGGACAACTTCTATTTTCATTGGAGAAGCTCCTCCAGAATCTGCCGAACCTTTTCGTCTTGCTTTTTGGTTAGCGGCTCAATTAGGTGGACAGCAGCCTTGGCAATTTTTTCAGCCTCTTCCGGACTGTAGCGTTCAGAGAAGATTTGCAAAAAGTATTCGAAGCTTTTCGTTTTCAAATCCTTGATTTCACTTTCGAATATGGAGCGAACAACAGCCTCTGGAACTTCGCTCTCCCGCAGCAAAATAACCGGATGGACAAGCAAAGCCTTTTCGGCGGCGCCACGGATTTGGGCGACATCAACCTCTGCACGGCTAGCCTCAACCGGCAAAACACCCCGCAAAACTGGAATTAAAACAGCTCCTTCTTCGTCGGCGCCCTTCACGAGTTGCACAGCGAGTTCAGTGATTTTAGATGCTGTAACGCCAGTGAAATCCTGCTCCAAAATGACAAACTTGCGGGGAGACTCTAATTTTATGAACTGTGGGTTAGCCTCCCCCTTTTCGTTCACTTCCACATAGTAGAAGCCCTTCTCATTCCCAGCCTCATCATAGTTTATCGTTTCAGTGCTTCCGGGGTAAACCAGCAACCCAGTTTTGAACTTTTCCATGTAGGGTTTGTGAACGTGTCCAGCAGCATAGTAGTTGAAGCTTTCTGGTATGAGCTCAACAGAGGCTTCAGCCTCTATGTAGGGCGGATTAACCTCCGGAATGTCCAGTGCCATGTGGAAGACGAAAATGTTGAAAAGTGAAGGGTCAGGTGTTGGCTTGTTCTGCTCCATAAAAGCTGGAAGCATTTCCTCGGTTTTACGTCTAGTCCGATAGTTGGGCACTCCGTAAACGTAGCAGCATTCTGGTTTCCGCCAGCACGCCCCTTCATGCCGTGGCAGATAGTAGATAAGCCCAGCACTGTCCAACGGGTTAAGAATTGTGCTAGTGACAACGTTTGGCGCCGAGTCGTGAGAACCATCAACGACAAGCACTGGAATGCCAGCCTCCCGCAATCGACTAAAGTTTTTTATTGCGTTCTCTAGCGTGACGTTGGATGGTCGTGCATTATGGAAAAGGTCTCCGGCAATTATTAGGAATGCTGGTTTTAGCTCAAGAGTTTTATCAACAAGCTCTTTGAACGCTTTGTCAAAGTCTTCGCGCCTAACCTCTAAACCGTACTGTGAATAGCCCAAGTGCAAGTCTGCGGCGTGAACGAAACTGAAAGCCTTCACGCTTTCTCCACCCTTTCAAATTAACTTGACGTGTACGCCTATTAACGTTTAACCCAGCACGAACAGAAACATATAAAGAGCAAAAAGCCATTTTAAACGGTTAAAAGGCGCCTCAAAATGAAGTGTCAAAAGTGTGGAGCAGAAACATTTCTGCCTTTTAGGTGTCCTTATTGTGGGGGATATTTCTGCGCTGAGCATCGCCTACCGGAAAATCATGAATGCCCAAAAATTGAATCGGCGCGAGCACCGGCAGAGAAAGAAAAAGCGCAATTCTCCCAAACATGGAAACCGCTCGAGTATACAATCACATACATTCCAATAGAGACTAAACGGAAAATTCACTTTAGCACTAAAGAGGTTACGCATTTGACGGCGGCAGCGCTACTTGTTTTGGGCATAGGACTATCCCTAGGAATGTCGCCAGAAATAATTCAAAATATTGGAGGCATTCCCATGTTGTTCATATTTGGAGTTTTAGTAACGGCT
The DNA here is from genome assembly GCA_038882535.1 of Bathyarchaeia archaeon. Lineage (GTDB taxonomy): Archaea > Thermoproteota > Bathyarchaeia > Bathyarchaeales > Bathycorpusculaceae > JAGTQI01. Next base: position 10,418 of record JAVZOA010000001.1, read on the forward strand.
TCATTCCTAATCCATGAATTGGCCCACAAATTCGCAGCTCAAAGAAGCGGTTTATGGGCGGAATTCAGAATAATGCTTTTTGGCTTAATATTAACAGCCATATCCATTGTTTCTCCACGCTTTAAGATTATATCACCAGGAGCGGTGGTTATATCAGGATTAACTAGCAAAAGAAATATCGGGAAAATCTCCATAGCCGGTCCATTAACAAATATATTATTGTCCATAGGATTTCTCTTGGTGGCGCTTTCTATCCCGGTGAGCAACTTTGCATATCTGCTCCTTCTAGGTTTCGCGATAAATGGTTGGATAGCCTTCCTCAACCTCATCCCCTTCGGAATACTTGACGGCTTCAAAGTCTTCTTTTGGAACAAAATAGTTTGGGCTTTAGCCTTCACCATAAGTCTAATACTAACCATAGCCTCTTATATGCTCCTGTAATCTATTTCCAAACGTTAAGGAGAGATATTTTAAATGAAAAATTTAGGTAAGCGAGATAGACACGATATTGTTGTTGAAATTCTCGAAAAAGCGAAATCTGGGAAAAAGAAAACGGAATTGATGAGAAGCGTTGGACTCTCACATTCGCAATCAAAACAGTATTTAACAATTCTGCTAAAGAAGGGATTGTTGGAAATCAACGAGAACAACCTATTTACAACATCTAAGAAAGGATTAGAATTTTTGGAAAAATGTGGAGAATGCTTATTATTCGATTGGACTGCAAAAAGGAAACCCTAAACGTCCCAAAGACTCTAGAGAAGTTCTATTGTCACGTGAACTTCTTCAGGGACACGAATGCGCATAATCCGCCTCATGGCGCGTTCTTCAGCGTCAATGTCCACTAGGCGTTTGTGAATGCGCAACTCCCATTTGTCCCATGTCGCTGTTCCCTCGCCACATGGAGACTTCAAAACTGGAACCTTAAGCCTCTTAGTTGGCAACGGAATAGGCCCTGTCATTTTCACCCCTGTTTTTTCAGCTATCGCCTTAAGTTCTTGACATACTTCCTCAAGCTTCTTGTAGTCTGTGCTTGTTAAGCGTATCCGCGCCTTCCTAACCATAGCCTAATGCTCCAAACCCTCAACCTTTTATATCTTCTAGTGGGTATCCTTTTAGACAATAAACCATAGAATAAAAACTTATCGAAATAAAAGGCACGGCGAACAAACAAAAGAGGCTGAAGAATGAAGCTGAAAGTTAAGGGAATAATCATAGACTTGGACGGCACACTTGTGGATTCGAGAGAAGCCTACTGTGAAGCCCTAGCAGAAGCTCTGGAAAAGCTTGGCATGAAAGAGTTCGACCACTATTTGATTTTGGAGATTCCGAGGAGATTAGAGCAAAACCTACCAATAAAGGACTTATTGCCAAAAATAAACATTGAAAAATTCTTAGAAGCCTATCTTAAGGCTTATTATAGGCTTGCTGAAGACGAGGCAAACGTTTTGCCAAACATGCAGAAAACTCTCGAAAGGCTTTCAAGAAAGGCTAGGCTTGCACTGCTAACTATGCGTTACGTTCCATGCGAAAACATTGTAAAGTGGCTGGAGAAGGTGGACTTAGCCAAATATTTCCAATGTGTCGTAACTGCGTTAAACACGCAGTTTCCAAAGCCTTCTCCAAAAGCGCTGGTTGACTGTGCCAAGCGGTTAGGCGTTGAAGTTGGCGAATGTGCCATTGTAGGCGATTCCGTCACAGACATTAAAGCCGGAAAGAATGCCGGAGCTAAAACAGTAGCCGTTCTATCTGGAATCTTCACGAAGGAAGAGTTAGAGAAGGAGAAACCCGATCTAATCATTAAGGACATCGGCGAGCTTCTAGGTTTTCTTGGTTAAAGAATATTACGGAGCATGCAATATAGTTGAAAATTACTTAAGAATGTTATAGAAGCAACCATAAATAAAGCTTAATTAAAACATTAATTATAGTATTAGAGCGGAGAGGGTTTCGAAAACGATGAATTTCATTGAGGCATTGCTGTCTGAAAAACTGAAAAGCAAAAATCCAATGCTGGATATTTTTGGCGCTGACCGAAAGGTTCTGCAAATAGCATGCCAAGACTTCACCAACTACTTGAAGGTTTACTGGAACTTGGTGGGCAGAGAGGCAAACGAATGTGAACTCGCCGACAAGCTAGAAGAATTTTATCAGAAAGAGCCTAAAGAGCTTGAAGAGTTCATAGACTTATGGACTGGCATATGGCTGAAAAAGTGGGGTGAAAGGGTAAAACTCCTGATAGGCAACGAGGAAGCCCAAAGATGGAACAAGGTGACAAAAATCCTAAACAACGCTGAACCCATATGGAGAAGGCTCACCAACCGCCGAGAAATGCAAGAAGTCGTCGTGTCAACGCTCATCAAGAACGGCGAAATATGCGGCACGTCAATTTTGGCTGAAAACCTCCTGAAAATGGAACTGGGCGAAAACAAGAAGAAATATACAAGCGACCAAGAACAAGTGTTAAATGTTGTAAACAACACGTTGCGTAAGGCTAGAGAACTGACAAGAAGCAAGGGACCGCTTATATTCGTCAGAATTGATAAGGGCTACTACAACAATAACGAGTTTTAACGGATTCTCTCCCTGTTAAGGTTCTTAGTTTGCCAGGAATAACGCTTAATACTTGCTGACGCCCCATAACCGCAAGCAGCACATCGCTTTTTAGAAACGTTATAGGCTCTCCTTCCACAACGCCTACAGCGTATGTGAAGCGTTTTTCCGGCGCGTTTTCCAAAGGAGGGCGTTCCTTTTCCCAAATTCTTCACCTAGGCGGCGGTGATATTAGGACGACATTGTCACCACGGACAATTATTAAGCCAAGCTTCTTCGCGTTTTCAGCATCTGTCGTGTCCTCAGTCTCCTCGAGAACAAGGTTTAAGTGTTGGTCAAAGCCCTTCAGCCTACCCCTGAGGCTTTTTCCACCCTTCAACCTTACAAGCACTATTTTCCCAAGGTTCTGCTCAAGGATTTCAGTTGTCATTTCACTCATTCGCAGACCTCGAATAGACATTTATCCTTTTTATACTTAAACTTATACCATTTAAACCTATCCTAGGCGAGAAGCGAAAACCCATGTCTAAAAGGTTTAAGAGGCATTTCCTAAAGGATAAAGAGGCAAAGAAGCTTTTAGAAAACGTCTCAAAAAGGCTGAAAATACCTTTAGAAAAATGCTTCGTTAGCGTGCCAAAGGTGGAGATTGTTGAAGCGGACTTCGGCGAAGTATACCTCATAAACGGTGAGCCAGCACTTTTCAAGAGTGAAGAAAACGTTTACCCAACCCTACTTTTTAAAGAAGTTTTCGGTTTTTTGCCAAAAGTTGTTGTGGACATGGGAGCTCTTCCCCACATTTGTAATGGTGCAGATGTGATGGCTCCGGGAATTTTACGCTTTGAAGGAGCATTTGCAAAAGGCGACATGGTTTTGGTTGTGGATGAGAAATATGGCAAGCCTATTGCAGTAGGCGAAATCTTTTGCAGTTCAGAGGAAGCGGTTGGGGTTAAGCATGGCGTTATGGTTAAGAATGTTCATCACGTAGGCGACAAAATTTGGAAAACCATAAAGGAGTTGGCAAGCGCATAAGCAAAAGTAAGCCCAAATCCATATTCTAGATTCATAAACCTATTAACACTAATCTGTATTTTAGGTTCAGAGCACAGCTCAATAAGGAAACGCTTAAACTCTCAAAAGGGGTAATAAGGTATAAAGGGTTTAATAGAGAGGAGAAGTTTGCCGGGTCTAGGTGAACTCTTCCGCAAATACAAGAAAGAGGAAAAGGCGGAAACGCCGAAAGCAGAAGCAAAGGAGAAGCCCGGCAAAACCTTCTTGAAGGCTATGCCCCTCCGAGACTTATCCGACTTGGACGTTGTTAAGAAGGAAGTGCGCTCCGGAAACATCCTAATTCTCAGAATAACTCCCCTGGCAAATAAGAGTGTAGACGATGTTAAACGGGCTGTCAACGAGTTATGCGAATTCGTCGAGTCTGTTGGTGGGGATATCGCCCGCTTGGGCGAAGAACGTGTGGTTATTTGCCCGCCTAATGTGAAAATTTGGAGAGAGAAAACGCCGGTGGCAAGTGAGCCTATACCTACAGCAGCCTAATGGTTTCCATAACCGCTGGCGCGAAGCTCTGGATTCCACACTTTTTCTCTATAAAATTGGATATGCTGGCTATTTTGGCTCTTTCACCGTGGCAAACTATAACCCGTTCTGGTCTAGGCTTTAAATGTGTCAAATAATTTATTATTTGCCGCCTGTCAGAATGCCCTGAAAAGCCTTCTATGGATTCTACTCGCATCTTGACTTTTACAACACTCATTTTGCCCTCGCTGTCAATCATTGCCACCTCATTTATGCCCTTTTGAACCCTTCTGCCCAAAGTGCCCTCAATTTGGTAGCTTACAAAGATTATTGAGTTTCTCTCGTCCTCTGCTAGGCTCTTGAAGTATTCTATTACTGGTCCGCCTTCAAGCATGCCAGATGTAGCCATAATTATGCACGGTTCCCCTTCAATAACGTTTTGCCTAACACTTGGATGCTCAACAACAGTAAAGTAGTCTGACTCGAAGGGGTTTACCCCGTCATGGAGGATGCTGTTTCTGACCTCTCTGCCCAAATATTCTGGATAAGCTGTGTGAATTGCCGTAGCCTCGGAAATCATGCCTTCGATAAAGACTGGAGCCTCCTTCATAAGCCCACGCTTCATGTAGCCGTCCAAAACAAGCATTATTTCCTGGGCTCTGCCGACCGCCGGCACTGGAATTAAGACTTTGCCTCTCTTCTCTAGGGTTTCGTTTATTATTTTTGTTAGGCGTTCTTCAGCCTCAACCCTTGATGGCATCATGTCCTCTGGACCGCCATAAGTGCTTTCAGTTATAATGGTTTCAGCTCTTGGGAATTCAGCTGTTGCCGCCTCCAGAAGCATGGTTCGCGCATACTTGTAATCGCCTGTATAAACGATATTGTGTAAGCCTTCGCCTATGTGCAAATGCATTATTGAAGAGCCTAAAATGTGCCCGGCATTGTGCAGTGTCAGCCGCACGTCTGGAGCTATGTCAGTTACAACGCCGTAACGGAGTGGAATCGTGTGGAGAACGCATTCCCGAACATCCTTCTGGTCGTAGGGCGGAATTATGCCTTGCTTGCTAGCTACATCCAAATAGTCGAGCTGAAGCAAAGTCATAAGGTTAGACGTTGGCGCAGAACAGTAGACTGGACCTTCATAGCCATACTTGTAAAGAAAAGGCACCAAGCCGCAGTGGTCTAGGTGGGCGTGACTTACAATAACGGCGTCCAGCGAGTCTATTTCGAAGGCTGGATGGTCAAACCTTGGAAAAACCTCAAAGGGCTTCGAAGAACCCGGATTTATGCCGCAATCCAAAAGAATGTTGCTTTCCCTTGTCTGTACAAGGAAGGCTGAACGCCCAACCTCCTGAACGCCGCCCAAAGGCGTAATTCGGACGTCCCCAACTTCAAAGACTTTTGGTCTGAAGATTCTCTCTCCAAAGGTGCGGAGGTTCCGCTCCCTCTCCTTGCTTTCGGAGTGAAGGTAGTGGCGCATATGCGCAATAATTTTGGAGCGCAGTGGTGGGCTTCTCAAAACGTGGGGACGCCACTTTGTCTTCCTTATAATCTCTTGAAGAACAGTGCCATTTTTCCCTATGACAAGCCCGGGTTTTTTAGCTTCGATAATGATTTCGCCTAAGCTTGGGTCAAAGTATACGTCAGTAACTTCAGCCTCTGGCGGGATTATTTCGCGAGCTAATTTTTCTGCTTCCTTTTCCGGAAGCCTCACAGACGGATCGGAGCGGACGACGATTCTTTTTCTGATGACGTTTACTATGTCCGCTATCAGGCTGCTCTGCTCCACAAGGATTTCAGGTCTTTTTGCGTAGACTGCCAGCGTTGGACCTTCATATTCTACCCTTGTGACTTCAGCCTCTTTTGGAACATGTTCAAGTATGTATTTGCTTATTTCGATTTTCTCCCTTTCAGTGTTGGGCGCCAACTTTTAGACTTCCCTTTTAATTTGCAGCTAAAAGTTTCTTCTTCTCCTCATTGGTTAGCTCTCTATAACCGTTAGCGTCCACAACAGCCACGTTGAAGCTGTCTCCGCTGGCTGTATCTCTTTTCATAGCTGAGTCAACAGCCCTAACAATTATGGGTAAAGCCTCAGCCACCGACATGCCCTCACGGAACTTGTCTTCTAAAACTCCATAAGCTATCGGAGAACCGGAACCAGTGGCAACGCATTTCTCCTCTGTTAGGCTTCCGAAAAGGTCTATGGAATAAACATGGGGACCGGTGTCGTCAACTCCCCCGATAAGAACTTGGGTTGCCAGCGGTATGTATCTGGCTGAGAATAGAAGGTTTGCAATAAGCCTTGCCGCTGAGCTAATGGGCATTGGTCTTCCCATGTTTATTTTGTAAAGCTGGGCGTTAGCCGTTAAAATGTCCACTGTTCTTTGGGCGTCAGCAACCGTTCCAGCAATGGTCATTGCCATGTGGTCGTCTATCTTGTAAATTTTCTTCCCATGTTTGTGGGCTACATAGAATCCCATGGTCACACGAGTGTCTGAGGCTAGGATTACCCCGTCTTTACAGACAACCCCTACGGTTGTCGTTCCCTTCAACGTCAACTTGTCAACTACGTTGCTGTTTGACATTTTACGCATTTCTCCCAAAACCTAAACACATCGCCAAATTACTTCGCTAGGAAGTAGCATCATGTAATCACGCCATGAAGCTTATTAATATTACGCTTCGACAAATGCAATTCATCTATGAACCTTTACGCTTCTAGACTATGTTTTCTTCTTTTGTTAGCTCGTCCTCCTCTGCCCAATAGCACTCTTCGTAGAAACCATCAAACTCTTCATATTCATCCTTGGATATTTCCCCGCCGCACCTTATACAGTAACGTTTACATTTTCCCTTCTCAATCGTCACCCTATCAGACATGATGATAGGGTTTAAATTCTGGATTCTTATCGGTTATGAAACTAAAATTCATAGTTAAAATACCAAGCTGAAGCGTTGCTTTGAAAAAGGGTTTTAAGAGTCACACTTCATATCATTTAAGAGGAAAAGTCTCAGCAAGTGATTTGTTTGCCTTTAAAACGCCACTGGATGCAGCTTCCAAGAGAGGTTATTGTTGGAGAGGGCGTAATAGAACGGGTTGCAGAAATATTCAGAAGGCTGGGCTTCACAGAATCCGCATTAATAATTACTGGGCAGAAAACCCACGATGTCGCGGGAAGAGTTGTTGAGGAAATCCTTGAAAAAGAAGGCGTAGAAGCCAAAACTCACATTGTAGGGTCAGCAACAATAAAAGACGTGGAAGCTGTTGAGGAAAAAATTAGGGTTCTAAAGCCTCAAGTGGTTTTCGGCGTGGGCGGGGGAACAAAAATTGACGTGGCAAAGTTAAGCTCTGCTCGGCAAAATGTGCCTTTTATTAGTGTTCCAACAACAGCTTCCCATGACGGAATTGCAAGTCCACTTTCATCAGTTAAGGGTCTTGAAAAACCCTTTTCAGTTATGGCTCAAGCGCCCATAGCCATAATAGCCGACACAAACATAATTGCACAGACACCCCACCGTTTTATTGCAAGTGGATGCGGCGACGTTATTGCAAAGTTTACAGCCGTAAGGGACTGGAAATTAGCACATATGGATAGAAATGAGTATTATGGGGAGTACGCCGCAAGCCTAGCCCTTATGAGTGCAAGACTTGTGATGCGGAATGCTAGCCTCATAAAACCGCAGAACGAGGAGGGACTGCGAGTGCTCCTCGAAGCCCTAATAAGTTGTGGCGTAGCCATGAGCATTGCTGGAAGCAGTCGACCATGCAGCGGTGCGGAACACTTGTTCAGCCACGCTCTAGACGTGATAAAGCCGAATAACGCTCTTCACGGCGAGCAGTGCGGTGTTGGAACAATTGTCATGGCTTATCTGCACGGTGCAAACTGGAAACACATAAGAGAAACACTAAAGACTGTTGGGGCACCAACTAACGCCTACGAACTGGGATTAGCAAAAGACGATGTGGTTAAAGCCTTGTTTATGGCATTTTCCATAAGACCTGAACGCTATACGATCCTCAACAAGCTAGACCTAAGCCTTGAAGAATGCGAAAGAATCGCAAAAATAACCGGAGTTGCTTAGGCTTTTGCCTTTGGTTCCGCCTTAAAGGTTTCTGTGAACTTGACCGTTGTTATTTCTGGGAAAAACTTCTGTACGTCCAAAGCTATGCCACGCTTTGCAACTTGAATCCCTTCCAAGTAGAAAGCCTCTTCAGGCATTTCTATGCTAACATTTTTCGCCTTAATGGTGAATTTGAACTTTTCAGCCTCAACTGTTGGTATTCTGCGGTGAATTAGGGCGGCTATCTTCTCTTCAGGTGTTTCAAGCTTCTTTTTGACCGTAACCTCGTAAACAAGGGTCTTTCCAGCCAATGGGGGATTGAAGTCTAAAAGGACACGCCCAGCGCCAATAGCCCTAACAATTGCCATTTTGCCGTCATATTCAAGGCGCATCCCAAGAGTTGGGGTTATGCCCTTAGCCGTCAAGTGCCTAAGGGGAACCCGCCTAACCTTTTCCGGGTCTCTGGCTCCAAAGGCTTTTTCTGGGGGTATTTCCACAGTTCCGGTTTTTCCGACTTCCATGTTTGTTAGGCTTTCATCCAAAGCCTTAAGGACCCAACCTTCGCCTACAACAACCAGTTTTGGCTCGTAAATTTCGCCCTCCTTGTATAGGCGCTCTTTTTTGGCAACCTCCTCAATCGTGGTGTCGAAGACTTCTCCTGTCTCTTTCACCTTTGCCACGTAATCTAACAGTATGAAGTCGCCCTTTTGCAAAGCCATTTCACATCATCTTCTAAGCATTTGCCAAACTAAACCTAGCGCACCAATAAAAGCTTTATCTATATTAATCACGGTTAAGATTGACACCTTACTGCAACTCAATAAACGCGTATTTCCTAAATTTTATAATTATTAGAATACTAAAGGGTGTGTGGAAAGGGGAATATTGCGAATGTTGAAAGAGGCGCAAGGAACTGTTAAGAGGATTTCCTACGAAACCCACAAAAAGGAGGTTTTCACATCAAGTTTTTTCATAGCGCTGTTAGCGGAACAGGTGGGACAAGTTGCGGAAAAATACATGGCTGGCGGCAGACACGCCAAAGAAATAGAAGTGGACATTGCAGACATTATTGTGGTTAGCTTAGCCTATCTAAACTGGCTTGAGAAGGACGCCACAGAAGCCTTCAAAAAAGCCCTTGAAAAACATGAAAAGGCAATAAGAAAGTTCGCTGAAAAAGGCAAGAAGTGAAAGCAGAAATGGAAAACACCGCAAAGGACAAAATGTATAGCGAATGCCTTAAAGCAATAAAGGAAAGTTTGAGGGGAAAATCCCTAAATGAAAAAATGACTGTTACATGCGATATTTTGAAAGCAGAAATCCCATACTATTTCTGGGTTGGATTCTACATCCCAAAAGAGGAGTGGCTGGAACTCGGACCATCAAAAGGACCACCAGCATGTGCTAGAATAGCCTACACTGGTGTTTGCGGAAAATGCGCTAGAACCAGAAAAACCATCATTGTGCCAAACGTTCACGAGTTTCCGGGACACATCGTATGTGACCCACGTTCAAGGTCTGAAATTGCCGTGCCAGTCTTTGACGAGAAAGGTAATGTTGTGGCTGTTCTTGACGTTGACAGCGAGGAATACGGCAGTTTTGACGAGAAGGATAGGGAATGGCTTGAGAAGATAACGAAACTCTTAACTTCGCCTAGCATTGAATAAAGGGCTGTTTAAGCAGGAAGCCTTAAATGAAACATGGCTTAGTAAACGCGAAAAATGCCTACGTGGCTATTCTCCTTCTTGGAATAGTAAGCCTCATGGGAGACATAGTCTATGAGGGTTCGCGGGGAGTTGTTACACCATACCTAGAGTTTCTTGGAGCCTCCGCCTTTGCCATAGCCTTTTTCGGCAGATTTGGAGAGTTTTTAGGATATGCCTTAAGGCTTGTAAGCGGGAGACTTGCAGACACCACGAGGGCTTACTGGCTTTTCATATTTTTGGGATACGGGCTTATCGCATCAATACCACTATTGGGGATTACAAGAATTTGGGAAATAGCAATAATATTGGTGCTTCTGGAAAGAATTGGAAAAGCCATAAGATCGCCAGCGAGAGACGCTGTGCTATCAATTGTAAGCCGAGGGGTTGGCGCTGGAAAAGCCTTTGGAATCCATGAACTCTTGGACCAAATAGGAGCAATTTTAGGTCCCCTTATTGTGGCGGGCTTAATGTTCTACACCAACAACAATTACAATCTAACCTTCAGCCTTCTAGCATTGCCCTTCCTCATGCTTGTGGCATTCCTAGCCTACACGTTTAGGAAGGTTGGCTGGAGAAAAGCTGCCGAGCCAGAGGAGGCTAAGCTGGAAAAGGGCGAAGAAAAACTTGGGAAAGCCTTCTATGTTTACACTTTGGCTGTTTTACTGAACACCGTTGGGCTTATACCCTTCGAGCTTATACTTTTTAAGGCAACGGAGATCCTGAAGCCGACAAACCAGTTGTGGATTGTCCCTCTAATTTATACGCTGATACAAGGGGTTGATGCGCCGACGGCGCTTTTTGCTGGATTTGCCTACGACAGGTTTAAGATTAGGGTTTTGATGTTGCCCTTCATTCTTTCAGTTGTTCCAACGTTTTTTGCCATGGCTAATGCAGACTTAACAATGCTCATTGTTGCTGCAGCATTTTTCGGTCTAGTTTTGGGAATGCAGGAGTCCATTTACCGTGCGGCTGTTTCAGGTTTTGCCCCAATTTCTTTGCGTGGAACAGCTTATGGCATATTTAACACGGCTTATGGTGTCGGCATGTTAACCGGTGGAGCCATATACGGGATAATGGCGGAATTGAAAATTCCATACGTGGCGGTGATAGTCTATGTCCTTTTAACACAAGCCGCCGCGGTGGTTCTGCTCATTAACGCCTACTCAAAAACTAAAACGTGAAGAGAGAAAGGGTTTAAAGCCTATAAAGGAGATTTTAACGGTGGCGATTAAATTGGCAGCTAATGATGAATCTAGGGTTTTGGATGTTCTGGAGAAGATTAGCAAGTGTGTTGTTAACATTAGCACAATTAAGCTAATTCAAGACATATTCTACCAGGTCTTCCCGGTCAAGGGTATGGGTTCTGGAACAATAATTGACAGCGAAGGTCACATATTGACGAACAACCATGTGGTTCAAGGCGCAGAACGCATAGCTGTCACGCTTTGGAATGGCGAGGTTTTGAATGGGCGTCTTCTTGGAACATGCACAATCCACGACATAGCCGTCGTCAAAGTGGACAAGAAAGGCTTGCCCTACGCAGAGCTTGGAGACTCCGACAAATTGAGGATTGGACAGCGCGTCTACGCCATAGGCAACCCCTTCGGCTTGGCTGGCGGACCAACAATAACTTCCGGGGTTATAAGTGCCCTAAACCGCACAATAGAATCCAAAAATGAACTTTTGGAAAATCTTGTCCAGACGGATGCAGCCATAAATCCAGGAAACAGCGGCGGCCCACTGGTTGATGTTAATGGCAAGGTTGTTGCTATAAGCACTGCGATTATCCCCTATGCTCATGGAATTGGATTCGCCATTCCCATAAACTCGGCTAAGAAATGCGCAGTAGAAATCGTATCAAAGGGTGTGCACACACGCCCGTGGCTTGGGATAATGGGGTTAAGCCTTACAAAGGAGATTTCCCGCTATTATGGAATACCAGTGGACGAAGGCGTTTTGGTGACAAGGGTCGTGGAGGGAAGCCCAGCGTATGAGGCTGGCATAGTGGCTGGCGACATAATACTGGCTTTGGATGACGTACCAATAACACGGATAGAGAAGCTTCTAGGCGAAATCCACAAGAAAAGGGCTGGCGAAAAAGTCAACTTAACAGTTTATCGGGATAAGTTTGAGTATTCTGTTGAGGTTGTTTTAGCAGAAGCGCCCTAAAACGTTTTGTTAAATGCTTTCGGTTTTCGAGCGGAAATTATAAATTTGGAAGGAAAGAATAAGATGTAGACGCTTTGGAATTTAACTAGTCCTTGTGTATGGGGGAGGGCTGATGAGCACACATGCAGAAGAGTTGAAACTGCGCTTAATGACTATAGAGCTTCTTAGAACAGCCAAATATAAGCGGAACATCACGTATCGCGAGTTGTCAGCGAAGACTGGCTTGCCAGTAACGGTTCTAAGCAGATACGCTAAAGGGCATGTTTTGCCTAACACCGCCAGAGCAAAGCAGCTCTGGAAGGTCTTGTCAAAGTTTGTTGGTTTGGAGAACGAACTTCGCAACAGGATAAGGTTTAATGAGGATGGTTATTTTGATAACACTGAGATCATTGGCGATTTCAACATCCTCCAGCAGGCGGCTAATCATGCCCTTGCAAATTTCGCTGGAAAACGCGTTACAAAAGTGTTTACGGCGGCTGTTGATGGGATTCCTTTGGCGACTATGGTGGCAAACGCCCTAGGCGTAAACCTTGTTATAGCCAAAAGAAGCAAGGAGGTCGGCGTAAAAGAGTTCCTTGAGGAAACTTATGTGCTTAGGGATTCCGGCGTGACTATGACGCTTTATGTTCCGAAAGACGCCATCAAAAAGCGAGACAGCGTTCTAATAGTTGATGACATGATTAAAACCGGCGAAACACAGGCAGCTCTCGTCAACCTAGTTCGTAAGGCGAAGGCTGAAATTTCAGGAGTTTTCTCCCTCATAGCCGTAGGTGATGAATGGCGAAAGCGATTGAAGCTTCCGGAAGAGTGCCCAATAGAAGTTGTAACTTACGTTAAGCCTCCATAGCGTGGCATTTACAGTCCGCCTTAACCGGGCAAGCGATGCACTTTTCCTTTCTACAATAGTTCTTGCCTAGGCGAAGCAGTGCAGTTTCAAAGTTTATGAAGGACATGCCGGAGACAGCGTTATCAGCCCAAAAATCTTCAAGTTGCCGCAAAACATCCTTTGGAGATTTCTCATCAATTATTCCAAGGTTTTTAGCTGCCATTACAACGAGGCTTGTTGGTTTTGGTTTGACTTTTTCCCAAATGTCGCGCAGTTCCCTTAGGAATATGCCCACTGTTACGTCGCCGACGCCCTTCCCTAAACCTTTAAGCTTCTCTTCCAAATCTGCGTGGTCATGGGCTTCTTCGTAAATGGTGGTTAGTTTTCCGCTATACTTTTCTATTAAGTTTCGCATAACTTCAAGAAGCTTATCAGCCGTTTTGAAGTCGTAACGTGTGTAGCTGCCTTCGTCGAGAATCTGCACTAAGCCGTCCCAGCCGGTTTCCAAAATCTTTTGGGGAGTTAAGACGCCGCGCTTTTCGAAGCACTTGTAGGTTTTTATGACGGAAGTTTCGGTTATGGGCGCGCCGAAAAGTATGGAGGTCAAAAACCATTTGAAAATTTCCTCTTCCTCTCGGCTTTTTAGGTCTATGCCTAAGATTTCGGAATAGCGCGTTCCAAGCTTTTCAACGAGGGTTTGGAGGCTTTCCCTCTTCAAAACTTTTCACTATCCCCTCTCACATGTGTCTAACAAGATTTATACCCATACCGGCATAAACGGTTAGCGGGCAAGGAGGGGGGATGCCGGATGCGAACCATAATGTGGCGCAACGGAACAGTCATAACAATAGACCAGACGAAGCTCCCTCACAAAACAGAGTTTCTAAAGCTGAAAAATTGTAGTGAAGTGGCTGAAGCCATAAAAACCATGAAGATTAGGGGCGCTCCACTAATTGGGGTTGCCGCAGCCTACGCCTTGGCGCTGACAGCTTACCAATCAAAGGCACGGCGGAAAGAAGAGCTTATCCATGGATTGGAGGAGGCGGCAAAAACATTACGGAAGACCAGACCGACAGGGGTTAACCTCTTCTGGGCGGTTGACAGGATTTTAAACAAGGCTAGGGCTTTCCAAGGAAATGTTGAGGATTTAGTCGTCTTCGTCGTTGAAGAAGCGAATAGAATAGCTGACGAGGATGCCGCAGCAAACCGTTCGATGGGAAAGTATGGAGCCGCCCTAATCAATGATGGAGACACCGTACTGACGCACTGCAACGCTGGAGCGCTAGCCACAGTTGACTATGGAACAGCCCTAGGCGTTATTAGGGCAGCCACTGAACAAGGCAGGAAAGTAAGGGTTATCGCCACCGAAACAAGACCAAAGCTGCAGGGCGCCCGCCTAACAACCTACGAGCTTAAACGGGACGGCATACCAGTCACCCTGATAAGCGACACCATGGTGGGATATGTCATGTATAAGCGGATGGTGGATAAGGTTATTGTTGGAGCCGATAGAATAGTGCTGGACGCCATCATCAACAAAATTGGAACTTACCAGATAGCAGTTTTAGCCAAAGAACATGGCGTACCGTTTTATGTGGCGGCTCCAAAATCAACCTTTGACCTAGCCCACACAGCGGCAGACATAACAATAGAAGAGCGAAGCCCAGAAGAGGTGACATGTGTAGGCTCCGAGCGGATAGCCCCAGAAGGCGTGCCAGTCCTAAATCCAGCCTTTGACATTACGCCAATAAAATATGTGACAGCAATCATCTGCGAGGAAGGCATCCTATATAAGGATGATTTGGCAAAAATAAGCCAGCACGGTTAAGCCCATGAGCGAAACCAAAGAGCAGATGCCTCGCCAAGAAACAAAAATCGAGGGAGCATTAACTGAAAAGGGAGTGAAAATAGCCAGCAAACAGAGAATAGAGGAGCTTAAAGCAAAAGGCTACGGCGTAGAAGAAAACGGCGGGCTTCTCCTAAACTTTTACGAGGCGCTCTACCTCCTAGATAAGAGCATAGTTTTAGTTAAAAACGAGAAAGGCGAGGAAATAGACTTCCAACAACTCTTGCAAGCCGCTGAAAAAACAGACGAGAACGCTTGGGCTAAGTACCTTGTTTACAGAGACCTAAGAAGCCGCGGATACGTTGTCCGCGAAGGCTTCGGCATGGGCGTAGACTTCAGGGTCTACGAAAGAGGCGAATATGGAAAGGACACAGCCAAATACCTAATCCTAAGCCTCCAAGAGGGCAAACCAATAACAATGAAGGAGCTAACCCAAATAATGAGACAGTGTCAAAGCCTAAAAAAGGAGCTTATTTTGGCTGTCATGAGCAGAAGAGGCGAAATAGTTTACTATTCCGTCTCACAATTAACCCTACCATAAAAGCGTAAACACATAAAACGTGAACAGCTATGAGTGCCTACAAAACAGTCCGTGGAATGAGGGACTTCCTGCCAGAAGAAGCCAAAATAATGCGTTTTATAGATGAAAAAGCCAGAAAAACAGCCAAACTATACGGATATAAGGAAATAATAACACCAGTTGTAGAGTCTTACGAGCTTGTGGCGGCAAAGGCAGGCGAAGAAGCCCGCGCCAGAATGTATGCCTTTGAAGATTTGGGTGGGCGGAAAGTCGCCCTAAGACCGGAATTCACGGCTTCTGTCGCAAGGCTTGTCGCAACAACGATGCGAAACGAACCCAAACCATTGAGGCTATTCTGCATTGGAAGCCTCTACAGATATGACGAACCACAAAAAGGGCGCTTTAGAGAGTTTTGGCAGTCAAACTTTGAGCTTATGGGCTCTGAAAAACCAGAAGCCGACGCCGAAGTACTACTACTAACAAACACTTTAATGAGGTCTGTTGGTCTGAAAAACTACACCTTCAAAGTTGGACACGTCGGCGTTTTAAGGGGCATTCTAAGCCGAGGAGGACTGGAAGAGGAAACACAAAACCGCGTCATGCAACTCATGGACAAAAAACAGTACGAGGAAGCGCTAGGAATCGTAAAGGAAGCCGGCGTATCAGAAAAGTGCCTGAAAACGCTTCAGAGAATGGTTGATTTAAGGGGGAGCAACGCTGCAAGCATTCTGGAAGAAATGGAAAAACTCGTGAAAGATTACAAAAGTGCTTCTGAAGCTGTGAAAAACCTTAAAGAAATCCTTGAATTAGTCGAAGAATCAGAAAAAGGGCTGAACATAATTTTAGACGCTGGTTTCGCCCGCGGACTGGAATACTATACTGGAATGATTTTTGAGGTTTACGCTCCAAAGCTGGACATTGCACTGGCTGGCGGGGGAAGATATGACAAACTCGTGGAGCTTTTTGGAGGAGAGCCAACACCAGCCGTTGGGGTCGCTCATGGAATAGACAGAATAATGCTCGCCATGCAAGAACAGAAAACAAGTCTACCAGCCGAAGAGGAAAGGCGAGTTATGGTTATTCCAGTTAATGAAAACTTGAACAATGAAGCTTTGAGGATTTCAGAAATGCTTAGAAAAGAAGGGATAGCCGTTGAAACAGAAGTCATGAGGCGAAAAGTTACAAAGGCTTTGGAGGATGCAGATAGGAGGGGCATAAGCCACGTAGTAATAGTTGGCGAAAGAGAACTAAGCGAAGGAGCAGTCATCCTAAGAGACATGCAGAAAAAGGAACAAAGCAAGGTCAAAATTGAGGAACTACCCAACAAAATAAAATCTAGGGAAGTTTAGGTCTCTAAAATTCTGTGTTTCGCTCCCTTCTTAGGAAATCTCCAACATCCAAAATGTTTTTGACGACTACGCCACTTTTCGCCTTGTCTAAGTCCCTTTCTATTTTGCCAAAGCCGAGGCACTCACCATAACTATTAAAAACCAATGTGTAGGCGCCCTTGCTTCTAGAGCCATAAGCCTCCAATACCCCATCCTTAAATATGTCTCTGCCGCAGACGAAAAGCCAAGCCGCCCTATCATTAACAACCACCCTATTTTGGGCTTGGTCTGCAATCATAGAGAGCAGAAGAAAACTTGGAAAGAACTTGCCATTCTCAACTTTGCCAAGATAGGTGCCGGCAAAAAGCCAGTCTCCGCCTTTCTCAACTAACTTCTTCAAATTCGGGCTGAGCAAGAAAAATTTACCCTTCTTCTTAGCAACTAGGCTTTTGTCCAAGCTAAGCCTTGCACCAAACAGTTTAGCAAGATCCTCTATAGGCTTCGCCATAACCGTTTCACCTGTACTTGCGCTTTTTAAGTTTGCAGACAAAGAAGCCTTGAGTTTCGCCAGGCCATATACGTCGGCAATTCCTTACAGAATCATCCAGCCTTCTGCCGAAAATTTCTGTTGGCGCTTCCTCTCCATAACATTCTACATCCACAGTTTCAAGACTGAGGCTCTTCACTGCCCAGTCAATGTTTAATTCGTCTTCTTCCGGCTCTAGGGAGCATGTGGCATAAACTATTTCACCGTCTTCTTTTAGAACCTTAGCAGCTTCTGCAAGAATTTCCCTTTGAAGCCTAGCGTTTCGCTTAACATCATCCAGTGTTCTCCGCCTAAACCAGTCCTTATCAGTAGCAAAGTTGCCAGAGCATGGAACATCAAGCAGTATCCTATCAAACTTTAAACCTAACGTAGAAACTTTTCGCGCATCCAACCTATAGACAATGGTGTTTTTTACGCGGCACCGCTCCAGTTGATTCGCCAAGGCGTTAAGCCTCCGCTCATCAACATCTAAAGCCACAATAACACCAGTATTCTCCATTAAATCAGCCAACTGAACAGTTTTGCCGCCTGGAGCAGCACAAGCATCCAAGACAGTTTTACCCTTTAAATCTGTAAAAAGAGCAGCTGGAATTTGTGCGGCAGCCTCCTGAATGGAATAAAAGCCCAAAAGATATTCTACCGTGGCGCCAACAGAAAACTCTGAACGCTTAATCCAGTAACCGCCACGCAGAAAGGGGATTTCCTCAAGCTCAACACCTAAACCCTTAAGCCTCTCCAAAATGTTGATGTCCTTAACATTCATGAAATTAACTCTAATGGCTTGTTTCAGCGTAACATTTCTAAACTCCCAGCCCAACAGCCGATAACGATTAACAAAAAATTCCTTACCAGACATCAAAAACACAAATGTGAATAAGAGAATAAAAATTTGGTGATAAAAAGCAAAATTATAGAGGGGATGAGGTAGCGAAAATAACCGATAAAACCACACCATTTTCCATGTCTTACATAGCGCCGAAAACAAGCACGCATTGACATCCGCAAAATTGAACATAACGCTTTTTAGGAAAATAACGATAAGAGGATAACCAGAAATTATTGAGCGGCCGTAGTCTAGCCTGGACTAGGACATCAGCCTGCCACGCTGACGACCCGGGTTCAAATCCCGGCGGCCGCACCACAAAACTTTCTCTTTTTGGGAAAAGAGAACCTTTACTAAGAGAAAATTGTGGGCTGCTTGGTTTTCAGGGTGTTTCTGCTGGAAGCGGTGTTAATTTGGCTCCGAGTTGGGGTTCTGCGGGTTGTGGGACGGTCCTGGGACGGTCCCAGCCGTTGGTTTGGGACGGCCCCGTTATTGATTATTGGGTTCTGCGGGATGGGTTTGTGGCTTTCCTTGAAAGCCGAAGGTTTAACGGGCGGTATGTTAAATGTATGCTGAGCTATTTGGATAAGTATGTTTCAGTGATTAGGGGTCCAATGGATGTTGTTAGGGTTTTCGCTGGTTTGACAGAGGGGCAGCAGCACAATTTGAGTAGGGGGCTTCGCAATCTCTTTAATTTCTTGGAGGCGCAGGGCTTTGATAAGGGGTATCTTGACGTTTTGCGAAGGAACATTCCGAAGGATAATTGTGGTTTTGATGTTCATATACCGTCTGAGGATGAAATCATAGCAAGTTTGAGGGTTATAGCTGATGGTTGTTTCAAGTATAGGGTTGTTTATGAGCTTATCCTTGACAGCGGCTTAAGGCTTGAGGAAGCTTGCAGGTTCATTAACGCATTTAGCCGAGCTCAAGTTGAAGAGTTTGAAGGCTTTTGTGTTGCGCCCCTTGGATATTTTAGAAGGTCAAAATTTGCCTACTTCGCCTTCTTCACGGACGAAACATTTAGGCTTCTCAAGCAGTTAAAGGAAAAAGTTGACCCCATAAGCGCTGTAACTTACCGGAGGAAAAAGCCTGGTCTTGTAGCCTTCAAGTATTTGCGGAAATTCGTCAATGACACCATGACAAGCGATGAACTCAACATACCAGAAAGCGTGGCAGACTTCATCCAAGGACGGACTCCAAAATCTATTGGCGCAAAACATTACATGAAGCTTAAGCGGAAAGCCATACAGTTCTACCCAAGATATGCAGAATACGTTTCAGGGTTAAGGCAAAAGGCTAAATTAATAAAAGCCTAAAAAATCCCTTTTTCTGTTATCGCTAACACGGATGAATCGCCAAGGGGGATTGGAGGCTAATTTAATATTTTGCTTAGTCTTGTTATTTCTTTGTGAGAGATCCAAATTTTAAGGTTAAGATTTCGAATGTTGAGGAGCCTGTTAAGTTTGTTTTTGTTGATCTACCTGTTGATGTTGGCTTTCCTGTTAGCGTAGTGCCTTCGCATAAGTTAATGGAGATTGGAGTTAAGCCCATCGACAAAATTAAACTTTCATTGGCTGATGGCAAGGAAGCCATCAGAGATATTGGTGTGGTGTTTTTTGAGTTGATGGGGCGGAGGACCGTCGGCCCTGTTGTGTTTGGTGAGGAGAAAGATAAAAGCGTTTTAGGTGTTACTGTTCTCAAAACTTTGGGGTTTATGTTTGACCCCCAAACGGGCAAGTTAAAGCCTAAGAGAATACGCTTTTAACATATCTCCTCAGCTTCTACAATTATTCTGAAGCAAAATTTCGCAATCGGTCGTTGAAGCATCCTCTCATAAACCTGTTTTGGAATTATATCATCAAAACTTATGATTTCGGGTTTCTCCTTCCTCTTTTCCACAAGTTGTTTTAGAAGCTCTTGGAACCACCTTTTCATGGGCTCGTGTCCCTTTCCCTCTTCTCTGAGATAGTATGCTGGCTCTTTCTCGAGGCATGATGTTTCATAGTAAGAGACGAAGTAACCCTCAAAAACCGTCTCTTTCCTAAACATTTCTACACCTCTATTTAGTAATGGGCCTTGTATGGATGAGGATGATGGACGCTCCCATCATAAGGCATAAGAATGCAAACAGATTCGGATTCACAAAAATGATAGTGTAGGCGCCCACCATTATCATAAGGATCCCTAAAAACACGTCGTAGGCAAACAGAAACTTCCAATATTTAACTCCCTTCTTCAATGGAAATTGGAACTCTCTCAACAAGAATGAGTAGCCTAAAAAAGAAAGTGAAGATTCCGGTGAGATTAGGATTTCTGGAATTGAATAGCCGAGAATGTAGGAGACAAAGGCAAAGGCCAACACGGCAAACCAAAACAGAAAAACTGCATATCCAGTCAACAACAAAACATTCTTAAGGTTAGACATGGGGTCTCACACGCCTCGTCGTCAAATAAAAGTGTCAAAATTCTCGTATAAACATAAAGGCGGTTCGTTTTCCTACGTTTTCTCTTTGAAATTTAACGAAAAACGGCGAAGAAGCTAAGAACAAGCAAAATTTACATTTTCAAAGCAAAATTACGAAACAATATTATTTCTTCCAGAAAAGATAAACCTTAGTCTGTGATAGGAGGCCGCAAATTTTAATTAAGTGTGCAAGCCTTGAAAGGCTTGCTTTTTTAACTTCTTTATTGTAGGTTTGCTTTTTTCCGAATGGCATGTGACAAAAGAAGTATTTCATAAACCGTGCGTGGCTATACTTAATGAAGGCTTCTCTAACCGTTTGAATTTCTTTTTCGTTTAGGCTTTGAAGCCTGTTTAAAATGTATCTTTCGCTCCCAAGCAGGTGAATGTTGAAGCCCAGTTTCCGTAAAACCTCTGCAATTTTTAGAGCTTGTTTTGGCGGAGGCTGCTCAACTATTTTTTGCATTCCTGCTTTTTCTGCGAAGGGATTGTATTTTGCCATGACTGCTGGCATTTCCACGTAAGGCGTTCCCACTAAATGTAGTGTTTCTCTGACAAGTTTTGCCCCTAAACCAATAGTGCGATATTTCGGGTGCACAACAACACGGCTGATTATGCTCAGTTTTTCGTTAAGCTCTTTCATGCTCATTTTTGGCAGGACAAGTCTTCTTCCGAAGCATGTCGGCGGCGGGTGGGCATACACGATCACTCCACAAAGCTCGTCGCCTCTTTTTAGACTGAAGATTTTTCGTGGACCAGCTATTTTGTGACTTCTATAATGGAATTCAGCGAGCTTATGCCAATCTTGAACCGTGCCTTCCTTTATGCGCATCTCTTTGACGAGGCTGCACTCTTTTGCTGGTTGGTTGGGGTAATAGTTTACGGTTATTTCTTTTCCGAACAGTTTATGGATGTGGACGCTTGGGTTTAAGTCTTCAAAAAGGTCTGTGTGGGTTGTCGCAGCTAAAACTGCTTTGCCCTGCTGCCTTGCCAGTTTCTGAAGGTTGTAGGCGACTATTTTTGCCGTGTCCCTGTCGAGTGTAGCTGCGAACTCGTCCATTATCCAGAATTGCGCTTGGCTTTCAATCATTTTGGCTATTTTGTAGCGGTATTTCTGGCCGTCTGAAAGTTGCTCGTAAGTGCGTAGGAATAGGAAAGCGTCGTTTAAACCGACTCGGCTTAAAAGCTCCAAAGCCTCTTCAAGGCTTTTACCAAGGGTTTCCACGAGAGGCTTGTCGCGGATTATTTGCTTTTCGACTTCAGCGATGTTTATGCAGGTCCAGTTGGTGTCCCGCCTTATGTCCTCTTCTAATGCCTTTAAAAGGACGCTTTTTCCGCTGCCTGAATCGCCTGTTATGTAAACGATGTCCGTCGGCCCAATTTTTAACTCAATGTTGTCGTAAATGACAAATTTCTGCCATTTGTCAAGGCCTAAACCGAAAGCTTCAGCTACTCCAACCACGCGGTCAGTAGGCTCTGGGGCTGCCGTTTCGTAGGCTATGTTGATGATAAACTTGCCTGACTTAACGTCGAATCTGCGTATGTGCTGCTTGATGACGAAATGTTCAGGCTTGGAAGTTGGCGGCTGCAAGGCTGTCTCCCACATTATATTGTTGGGCTGAAGGCGGGGTTGGAGGCGTGAAAGTGACTTGTAAAGCCAAAGCGTCAACATAGGCTGTTTCTTTGGATTTTACCGCTGGAACTGGCAGCTCATCCATAAACTGAGCCATAGAATAGCCGTGCTTCTTTAGGAATACAAAATCGCTTGGGTGAAACTCTTCAAGGCTTAGGAGGGCGTCTGCCCTCTCTAATATGACGTTGTAGGCTTTCGCTTTTCTTATGTGAAGCTCGGCTCTTTGTATGGGGACATTGACTATTTTATCGCTTAATCGTGTGAGTTTGCATGGTAGCCAAACCCTGTTGCCGTTTCGCAACTGCTCCCAAATCTGCTTTGACGTCATCTGGGTGTATTCGCTCTCTTTTAGCCCTTCAATCCAGACCCGGTGGGGATGCTCTGCTGTAAACGTGAAATGGGCTTGGTAAGCGAACATTTCATTAGTTGCTTTGCTGCGCTTGTAGTGTGGTAGAATGTGAAGCGTTACCCACTCCTCGCCTTCGCTGCACCTAACCTCTTTAACTCTTGCAAAGCCGAAAATGCCTTCTTCAGCCAAGTAGGCGTGAAGTAAGTCGCCAGCTTTGACCTCTTTTACGTTAACGAACTCTTTTTGGTTGTCTTCCGTGAGCCTTATGAAGTAGGTGTTTTCGGAATAGCATCCACCCGTAGCCGATTCTTTCATTTTTATTCTGCAATCCGCGTTGTTGAGCTTGTTCAAGTCCCAGCTCGATTCGTAGCTTGTTATGTCATACCAGTCCCAAGTTAGGGATGTCCTGTTTGGGCATTGAAGTTCGTGTGCTGCTCCTCCAGAGTCAATATATCTCAAAACTGTGTAATGATTGTAGCCAGACGGGTTCACTTCATAATGCTTTACACCGACCTTGACAGCCGTTATGACGCTGCCCGGCGGGATGTCGTTTTCAGTGAAGCCCCACCCGCCATATTTCACTTCAGAACCGTCTATGCTTGAAGACGTGTAAACGCCATCTTCGGTGTAAGCGTTTTCAGGGCTAACCCATCCTGACACGATTACTTGATTTGTGGACGGATTTTTAGTCACCACTTGACTCATTAAGCCTGCACAGCCCCTATACAATAATCAACTGTTCCAGCAGCATCCAAATACAGCACAAGCGAGTCTCCAGCATTAGACTGCCAAGGTCTCACAAAGCTCTTAACCACGCCAGTTTTAGGCGCGAGCTTTCCTTTGAAAATGTTTTTTCCAGAAGTGCCAAAATGGAGGCGAACTCCAACATCGGCTGAACCGCTGTTCCATAGGCTTATGTCGTAAACGCGTACGACTTTCTCAGAAACAGGCGAGATTATTGTTGTGCTGCCTGCAGCCGTCGGCGAGTATGTCCCACTAACCTGATGAGCATCTAAAATGCGGTCCTCAGGCGTTAATTGAAGCTGCCCTTCCAGCATAGCGACTTTAAGGTTTCCCGCCGACGTGAGTGAGACTGGAAGCTGTTCTGAAACTATTTTGACGGTTTCGTCTTCTTTTGTTTTTACTGGAAGTGTAGTTACAACCTCTGCTGACATTTTATCATGCTCTTTTTAGGGTTGAAACTGCGCCTCTTCCGAGTTTGGTTCTGGAAAGTTTTTCAACGGTTACCGTTGTGCTGCGTAAACCATAAAGATAGTCAGCCAATAATGGCGGAGCCTTGCCAAGTTCTAATACAACTTCCAAGGTTTGATTTTTCCCATCAACAACATATTCAACGCTTTCAATGCGGAAATAACCTGAAACACCCTCGTTAGGCAGTGAAACATAGATTTTGTCCCCCGGAAGTACAGGTGTGTTGCCATAGTCAAGAACTGTGGTTCGCACCACAATGTAGTCTGCTGGGTCTTTTAGGTGGTTCAGTAAAGCCCTTGCCCTTAAAAGGCATTCATAGTCGCTGTAGAGTTCCTCGTCTGTTTCGGTTAGCTCTCTCAAACCATAGAGGTTTTGGCTGTTGGTGTCTTCAACGGTGGCGGAGTATCTGCAGTTTTCAAAGAGTATGTGGTCAACATACATCATTGCGTATTCGCCGAGTCCGCCTGACTCTGGAAACTGCATGTAGAGGCCTATACGGTTAATGTTGTTCCAGTCCGGGCTGCCGTAAGGCGCCCAATACTCTTCAAGGCTTAACTCAATCTTTTTCCAAGTGTTCGGCGAGTCAACAAGGTCGTAAAGCAGTTCCCGATAATAATAGTTGTTTGCGTCTTTGTGAAGCCGCACTTGAATGGTTGAAGGGTTTACTCCGCTTCTGAAAGGTTGCCATTTAATCCAGAACCGCAGCTTCTTGAAGCCGTCAGGCTCTCTGGCTTTAATTGTGCTTGGCAAAATTCGGTAAAAGCCAATTCTGTCTTTGGTTGTGGAGTTATAAACCCAGTTAACCCTAATGGAATTGCTGTCTGTGTAAATTTTCTCCCCGTCCTTGGAAACATGATCTGGTATGTCGACAACATCATGGTCGTCATAATACGGATACCAATTGTCACGGGTCTCTGTTAAGCCATCTTCGTTATCATCTGAGGGTAGCTTCTTTTCCAAAGAGCCTAAAACTTTGATTTTGTTGCGAATCCTGAAAATGTCCCTTTGATATTCACTGGCTTCAATTCTGTCTGTAAGGCTTACGGGTGATGTTTTACTGTTTTTGGGGAAAAATTCAAACTTGCCGTCTGGAGCCACTCTGAAGTCGAAGCCTACAACGCCGTTTTTGTCAGCGGACTCCGCAATATACTTGATAATGTCCCAAACAGGCGTGTTCTCATATTCCAGCCACGTATAAGTTGTATCCGTGTTTTCAACAAGTTCTGTGGAATCCCTAACGTGGCTTAATCCTACATAATAATCCAAGAGGTATTTAACGATGGCTTCACCTTTCATGTTTTCAAAGGCACCAGTGAATACTCGGCGGAAAAGGCGTTCTCCCCAGCATCTGCCGCTGACCAGTGTGTAATGTTCGTTTGGCGTGGATTCATGTTTAATGGATTCAATGCGACAAGTTATTATCTGCGGAACATTAGAGCCTCTGCCAATAAAAATGGAGCCGTCCATTCCAACAGCAAGCGGAACAGAACCGTTTGGGCTGTATTTACCGTCCCAATTCTGAAGTAGCAGTTCAAAACTGCTAACCTCTTTTGTGCAGCCTAAATGCACACGGCACTCGATTACATCGCTTTGCGGAATCCCATAACCGCCGAAGGCTAAAGCCATTTTTGGAGTTTCAACACTCACGGCTCAACACCACGCCTATACATTTCTTCGCCAGCCCGCACAACAGTTCTAACATGCACTGTTCTTCCAGCCATCTCGCTGACAGCTGCATTATATTCCTTGACAGATTCCGTGGCGGTGTTCATTTGACTGGCAAACATAGCCATCGCAGCAGCGGCAGCCATAATAACGCCTATACCAACACCCGTCAAAGCCAGAAAAGTGGCGTGGCTAATGTTTAGGGCGTTTTGAGCGTGAACTGCAAGCCATGTGGCGGCAGCCTTAACCTTATGGGCTGCGGCTACGAGAAGGCTGCTTGAGGCGTTAGCTGTCTGCATCGTCGTGTTTGTAGCTACGGCTGCCGTGTGTGTCGATGTCAAAACTGTTATGTAATGTTGAACCCTTACGAAAATGCCGAGCAATGTTATAACATGCGTTATTGTGCGCATCCACTTGGCGCTTTCACGGTCAATAAGCCCAAAATCAGCAGCTAAAGTAATTAAATGTGAGCCTAACATTCCAATGCTGCTTATTCCACGGGCAACCGTTAACAGGCTAATGTTACAAGATTCCGCGTGAGCCTTCATCTCGTCAAAGGCTGTTGCAGAGGCTCGGACTTGGCTTCCCATGCGTGCAGCGTCGCTGCTAACAGCCTCAAATGTTGGAGTAGCCTCGTTCACGGCTCTTATGGTTACGGCTATTTCGCCGACGCTGCTCAAATTCCAGAAACCTCACTTAATGCGTATTGCAAGTTTAAACCCACAGCAGCCAAAAACTGTGATGTGGCTTCTTGAAGGGCTCGTGTCAAAAAGTAGCGTGGTTGAATATAGCGGGTTCCAAACTCTTGATAAAGGGCGTAGGGAACGTAACAGCCAACTTTAAAATTGTATTCGTCTACCATTTGCACGTTGATGCTTTGCATAAGCCTTCCAGTTTTAACAGGCGCCAGTTGTCTCGCACGAGCTTGCACCATTTGAGCTGTCTGTTGTAAGCCTTGCTGAACCCACTTGCTAACTGATCCTGGAAGCCTCTCCATCCTCCGCCTAAAATCTGCATCTTCAACGGTAACTTCAAACTCTATCATCGAAGTTTCACTTCACGTTTAGCTTTCTCCATTTCTTCCATCGTCTGCCTGTCAATTTCTTCCAAAATAATGAGGAGCTGTTCAATCGCTTTGGCTGGCTGTCTGTCGATCTGGTTTATTGTCCACCCGAACTCTTTTGCAAGCCTGTAAACCGTGAGGGCAGGATGCGGCTTTCCCCTTCTGATGGCTCGGATAAAAAAGCTGCTTCTTCACGGCTAACGGTGCAAAGCTCGTTGGCAACGCGGCTGAACAGCTCACCAAGCCCAATTGGAATGCCGTTTTCAGGGTCTTCACTTAACAGCTTATCCAAGGTTATGGGTTTGTTGGGCGGCTGCTCTTTAAGAGAAGCCCATATTGTTTCTGCTTGAATTGCTGTGTAATCGCTTGCAACCACCTGTCCGGTTATGGGATGGTATTTTGTATATTTTTGGATTATGCGTGTTCTTTTAGCCCATGTAATCTCTTGGAAGACATATCTGCCTTTGTATTCCTCGCCGTATTCGTCTCCAACATCAACTATTTTCGTTTTCATTACGCTATCACCACGTCTCTTGCCACGAATTTGGCTTTGCAGCTTACAATGTCCTCAATTTTCGCTTGAGTTTTCACCCCGTCCCATTTACAGTATTTGAATAGGACGTATCCGCCGCCCATGACAAATTTTAGGCTGAACTCTGAATCAGCTAACACTTCGTCAAACTCTGTTTTATCCTCAAACTCAAAGTTTACCTCGCCTTCAAGCTCTCTGTGGCGGGCAACAAGATATTTCAACAAATAGGGCGTTGTGGCTCTCTGAACAGGAACAGCCTTCAAATTATTTTCTATGGAAAACTTCCAGTCTAAAACTCGCTCAACAGTTGCTAAGCCGCTGCCGTCAGCAGCTCCTTTCTGAACATAACAGTCTATGGATGTAAGCCCACCTGCATAATCCATGTATGAACCTGTTTTAGCTGTGCCTGTCGCCAAGTTTTGTCCAATCAATTCGACGGTTGCTTTTACGACCTCTTCAAGGCTGCATTCCACGCTTAACTTGTTGATTCGCATACCGCTATACGTTAAAGTTAAGACATCTGTTGGCGAACTGAAAAGTCCCTTATAATAGACTGTTTGAAGGCTTAAGCTGTTCAATGTATAGGCGTGCTGAATAAAGGCTACTGGAGCATCAGCTGGCAAAACATGCCCCAATTTTACCGTTGGATCGCGCACGCCAAGTTTCAAAGCTGCCAAATCTCTGCTTCCAACAGTCCGCACCTTAATAAGGTTAGGGCTTAACGCTGGCTCAACGCTTTCCGCTGGAATCCCAATCCAAGAAGGGTTGGCTGGCGTCTGACCATAGGTGGATTCTTGGACGAAATAGACGCGGCATTCATGTGCTCCATATGTTTCAGGCATTTTTCATCCTTACCTTTTTAGAAGATTCCTCCAACGTCTTCAAAGAACCATGATTTCAAGGTGAACTCGGTTCGGTAAATGAAGGGTTTAACATCCACACGGTCAGCGTCTCGAAAACTAACAACATCCAAATATGTTATGCCATTAACCGTGACTGTGCAATTACAAAAGTCACAATATATCACGGCTGCTGTAGAGCCGTTGCTCGGGTTGGTTGTCCTTGCCAGAAGCCAGCAGTAGCCATTATCATCAATGTAGTTTGCTATGTTCTCTGTTAATGTTATGGTTAACGTCTCATCCGTCTCGTCTGTCCCGGATTGAGCATTTTGCCACTGTTGAGCCGCATGGTTCCAAACTTTTATGGTTACGCCGTTTCCGCCAGAAGCAGTGCCGTAACCTTCAAAGGCTAAAACAATTTTCTTAACGGTTTTCTCTTTGCTTTCAATTTTGAAACGGAAAAGCATGAGAGCATACTCGCCGTTTACACCGGTGCTTTTAGAATATCGTTGGTCATCGCTATACCAGATTTTGGAATAATCATCTGCGGTTAGCTCTATCCAACCGGCAGCTGCAGGAGACGGCTCGCTTGAAGCTCCGCCATGAAAAGCCTTATGCGGGTCACCTTCCGGATAGCCCAAGCCAACATAATCATATTCTGTAATGTTTGGGCGATTGCGGTTCTGATGAACTATCCGATTGACTTCCTCAACAATTTTCTGACGCATCAGCCTTCCAGAATCTACAACGTTAGGCTTGTCTATCGCCCAGACATTTACTCTTAAATTGGCTATTCTTCGACGTATCCGCCCAGATATTTCCACTTTTGAGTCGCGGCTTTCAGCCAAGCCAACAGTTATTTGCCCATCAACATTTTTGAAAAGCTCACGGTCCAGCCACTCTCTACTGACAGCAATTTTTGCTAAGCTGCCATCTTCCTTTACGACACGCATGTTTTTGCCTAAAAGGCGGACGACCGTGTCAACAGGATTTTCCATTTCACTCATTGACTGATAAGCCTCCGACAAACACTCTTGTAGTAGGCTGGCTCACCGTTCAAATCGTAACGCTGCACAGTTAAAACCTCATAATCCACGCCTGCACGCCTAACCTTATCTCGGACACGGAGGGGCAGAAACGTGTAAACCGTAATGTGGTCTGTTAAAACATAGCCTGGTTCAATAACTATTTCTCCAGCCAAGCCCAAAGTGACTTGTCCCTTCATGGTTAAAGGCTCGCCGTAACTCACTTTTTCTTCGGCTTCTCGGACAGAGTATAAAGTTAAGGTTTCACCTTGCAAATCCAATATGCGTGTAAAATCTGTAACTGGGTCTTGATAGTTGAGGAAAAATTGGGCGAGCCATGAAACGGTAACCGTGCTCCACTTATTCTCTATTGGGGTGTAATCGTCAAATTTTAGTCCCCAAAACATGAAGTCTTCAGCATGTTTCTCGATAACTTTCATGCTTAATGCGAGGCTTGGCTTGTCATATACAGCTCTAATTCGCCATAGGATTCCAGCAGTTACGCCGTCATAGAAAGAGCAAGCTGGAAAACGGGTTATAACATCTATGTAGCCAGCCCAACAGATGGCTGGGTTATAAGCTGGATATTGGGCGGAAGCCTTAATCGTGTTTACAAAATTATAGACTTGCTGGCAAGTTTTGCTCCAGCCCTCATACTTATACAAGCCAAGCAAGGCATAAGCGATATTGTCATCGTAAACCTCATTTTCAGACAAGCCTATTCTATGCCATTCGCCGTCTGAAGGGTCAAACCAAAGCCAAAGGTTTTCCAAGCCTTCCCGCAGGAAACTGACAGCTTTACTCATCATATTTTGGTAGGTGCTTGCGTTTGCAGCATCATAGGTTTCAGCCAGCATTTTCAAGCCTATAAGCCCATAGAGACAGTCAACGTCAAGCTGTAAACTCCAATTATTGTTAATGTCAACAGCCCTTGCAAAGCCACCGTAATTGGGCTGTTGGTCCTGCATGTTTTTAAGGAAGGTTTTGCCGGCAAGTTTAGTAGCGTTCAAATAATAATTATTGCTTGTCAGCTCGTAAGCTTTGAGAAGGGCTGGGATAACACGGCAGGCGTCAATACTCCAATACTGTGTGCTGTTTTCGCTGCTTTTGAAGCCGCCGTAAGCCTTCTTATTCGAGTCTGTGCACTGTTGGGTTAGAATCCAGTCGGCAAGGCTTACAACCTTATTATAGATGGCTGTTTTGCGGTCGCTGAACTGCTCAGCATTATAAGCTTGGCACAGAAAGTCTAAAGCGAAGGCTGCCGCCATAACCGCCCTTTCATTTGGGCTTGGACCAGAGCCTGGAACCACATAAGGGTATGGCGCATAATCCATTATGAAGTTGTAATAGGCTTCGGGAACATGCACTTTTAAAATCACCTTCCAGTTCCAGCGACTTTTCTGCGTGCAACCTTTCTTCTAACGCGGTTAAGCCTGCTTTCTCCCATGCTCATGGGTTAATTATCCCACCTCGATAAGTTGGAACTTCATCTTTCGTTGATGCTTCTGCAGCCACAACAGGCTTTGCAAAATTAGCCATAGCCCTTAACAAGTCGTTACGTAATCCTTCAACAGTCTTTTCAAAGGCTAAACGCCCAATGCTTGCCCTTGTAACGTACAAGTCTCCCAGCCTATAATCGAAAGCCCCTGTTAACATTCCACCGCTGGCAGCCACCAGGACACGGAGACAAGCCAAATTAACAGCCACAAGCTTCGCCCAGCCATAACGCGGGTCACTTTCGTCTAAATCCATGCCTACAATGGCGTTAGCGTAAATGTTCGCATAATCTACATGAGCCTGAAAGCTGGCTTCGGCGACTGGCAAACCGTAAACCGTGTAAACATGGTTTGCACTATCGTAAGACGCGTTTAAAGCAGCAACAACATCTGAAATTGACACATATTGTATAGTCAAATCTAACCAACCTAACTTCAGCAAAATCTATGTAGGACGCTGGGCTTTAACGAGCGGAGTCAATGAGTTTCTGAAGCCAAACAGTTATGGCTGTTGGGCCTGCAAGAGCTGTGTAAACATCGAAAGTCATTCCAGCCATGTCCAAACCTAAAGCGCTGAAAGCGGCTATCGCAACTGTCCTTAGAAACTTTTTCCAGTCAAAAGGCTTGTCTTGTGCAGAGTAGCCCAACATAGCGTAGATTATGCCCGCCCCTATTCCCAACAACACATGCAATATGTTCATGCTTCTTTCACTTTGTTTTACAGTTTTGTTCCGCCAGCCACGCATGTTGGCTGGCAATGGAACAGAAAAACGACGGAAAATGGGTAAAGGCTATTATCCGTTTAGCTTGTGCTCAGGCCTGTAACCTTGACGATGGCTTCTCCACAAGTGACTACTGGTGCATACCTCGTTGTTAAAGTAACATCAACAGCGTCAACATCCTTTTTGATTTCAACGTCTGTTGTTAAAGGTCTCTTGATGACGAAAAATCCGAGAGGTGCGTAAGCCGCTGACACGTTTTGTCCAGTGCTGAGGATGTAGGCTTTGCCTGCGTCTACCACTGGGCTTACGTAAACGTTCATGCCGTAAATTGTGCCAATCGCCCCTGTTTGGATGACTTCCTCGCCGTAGTAGGCGTATAAGCTGAACTGTGGCAGGTAGTAGACGTCTCTCGCGTTTATCGGGTTAAGCAGTATCGTGTCCGGTATGAAGCTGTAGCCTTCAATTGTTGCTTTTGCCTTTAGAATGTCTTTTGTTCCAAGTCCGCCTGAAATGGTGAACTCTGTGCCTGTGGCTGAAAGGCTTGTTCCAGTAGCCGTGATGGAATTGGCAGCTGCTTGATCTATGACTGTTAGGCAGTCTTTGTCGATGGTATAGGCCATTCTTCGGGCAAGCCTTCGCAGTTGCTGCTCTATTACTGGGATGTAAAGGTCTTCAATCATTTCTCTGGTTACTCTTTCCCTCAAGCCCTTCTTGTAAGGAGTGACTGTGACGGTTCCCAGAGGCGTGAAGTCCATTGGAATTTCGCTTCCTTCCGCTATTTCGGTGATGGCGGCTGATCGGCTGCCAACTTCTTTGGCAAATGTTGCTGTTTTACCCGCCACTAACGGAAACTCTGGAAACAGCCTTTTCACGACAAGGGCTGGCATTGTCAACTCGATTATTTTCTTGTGCAAAGCTGGATAGGCTATCGCGCCGGTGTCAACCCATGTGAAGGCATCTCTAAACATGGCCATACGGTTTCACCTCTCTAATACACGTGCGGGTTCAAAGCAACAAGTATCACTTGACCAGCGGCTGTTGCAGCTTCGAGTGCGAAACCAACAGCCTTGTTGCCAGCAGTAGCTACAGAAACAACGTTACCGCCTGTGCCTGCGCCTACAGCGGCTCCAACGGATATGGCGCCGCCGGATGTTGCATAAACTATTGGGCAGCCAACAACAACTGGGACTTTTTGGCCTAAAGAGGCTGAAGCTGCAGCTATGCCTACAACGGCGTCTGTTGCAGCTGAAGCTGGCTGAACAGTCATGCTGTCGGTTATTTTGACGACTTGCCCCTTTGTTATGTTGGCGCCTGCGGTAAAATTGACTATGTGGCCGGCATCGGCGAAAATGTTTCCTGCTACACGAGCCTCAAACGACATAAAAAAGTTAGTCCTCCTTTTACTTAAAGCCTACAAGTTTGCTGTGGGCTTTAAGCAGGTCTTTAAACCAGTCGTAGTTGGCGAAAACGTCTTGCTGGACAACGTCAACGGCAACGATGCCTTTGCCAGCAACCCTCTTTGCTTCTTCAGTCTTTTTAGCCTCACTTACTGGAGTTGGCGCTTTAGCCTCTTCTGCCTCTTCTGCTTCTTCACCTTTCTTTTTAGCTAATTCAGCCAGCTTCTTTCCGGCTTCTGAACCCTCAATAGACCTTTTAACAGACTCAAGCTCAGCTGAAAGTCTTTTAATTTGATCAGACAGCTGCTCCAACTTCTTTGAGAAGTCTTCATATTCCACTTGTTTAGGTGCCTGCTCGCCTGGAGCCACATTTACAATGGCTTGAGCCACTTGCGGAGAAGCCTCCTTTTTGGCGTCCAATTCGGACATGGGAGACTTCACCTCGCTTTTTGGGACAACCGTTTTTGTTTCAGGAGTTTGCAAGCCTCTGGGGGCTTTAACTCCCACATTATCATCTCGGTTAAGAGATGACCGTGAAAGGTTGCTTTCTAAAACATTGTTTTTGACAAGGGTTTCAATTATAGCGCTCCATTGCGCATCGTTCATGGCTGCATAGAAGCCAACTGGCTGGAACTCTGTGTTTTCATAGGCTGGGCTTGCCACTATGCTTAGTTCTCGGACACGTGGCTTATGGACTACTTCCCATGCGCCTGGACATAGGTGGATAAGCTGTCCTTCACGGCGTGTAGACCTCTTACATTTGCTGCATTCAACCTCGTCGCTGTCAACTTGAATGCTCACGTAGCGTACATAATCACGGATAATTTTCTCTATGAGTTTTTCGTCGCCTACTTCAGCACGGAAAAACACTCGGTCTCCGTCAAGCCAAGCGTCAACAACTTTGCCGACAACCATTAATGCGCTTTCAGCGTGGTCAACGCGGAGCTGTGCGCCTTTTAGGGTTTCAACGATGTATTGGAGGTCTTCGCGGGGAACTTGCCACTTGTTTTTGTTGACGCTTGTGTCTATTGCTACGCCTTCAATGTTGATGAGCTTCTCTTTCAGGGCATATTCTGCTTTTTTGTCCTCAGCCTTGAACTGGACATAATATCTTAGTTGCATGGTTCCCGAGCCTTAAAACTGTAAGTTTGCAACTTCTAAGAAGGCCCTTAAAACGCGTCTGCGATACTCGTTCCAAGCCTTATAGTCAAGCATGCTCTTAACTTCTTTGCGTAAATGCTGTTCAAGCCATTTGCGGGCTTTCTCTTTGGTTTTGAAAACCTTCTTTTCAAGCATGTAGTTTTGGATTTCCCAGCGGTCTGTTCCCTTAACGCGACCCAAAGTGATCTTTACGCCTTTTCCGAGTTCTTTGACACGGAATTTGTCGAATTTTTCTGGGTCTTGAATGCGGTAGCGCCAAACAGTTTCGCCTTCCTCAAGTCCTGGCAAATGGTTACACCTCTTCCCGGTTAACGTCTACAAGTTCAAGCCAGCAGCGGCAGTTGAGATGCACATTCGCCCTCCAACTATCCAGCTCTTCATCCCAAATTTCGGCATAAGGAAAATAACGCGTCAAATCTTCACCTTCTTCACACACAAACTCGTGATTTTCAAGGCTGGCGCACTCATCGCAAACTTTCTCATCTGCTTGTGTGCGGAATGCATAAATGCGCTGTTCGCCGTGTCTTGGAAGACCCCAGAAAGCTGTCATGGTTTAATGCCGTTCCGCCTTAAAACGGCTTGAAGCTCTTCTGGTGTTGATATTGGATATTCTTCCGGGAAGCCTAATTGCATCCTCGCTTCCTTGGGTAAAATAATGCCTTTGTCAACAAGTTCGCCGAGCACTTTAGCCTTGTCTTGGAACGACGGTTCCCAGATAGGTTTCCATTTTATATGTGGGATTTCTACGCCTTCGCCGAACTCGGCTTTGACAAGCTCTCTGAACAAGACTGTTTCAAGCTGATCGCCTATAATCTCCTGCATCATGCGCAAACGTGTAACGTATTCCTGCATTACAACTTCCGCAGTCGCCCTGTTTGTCCCTTCGCTTTTTCCCATGAAGATTTTAGGCACGCCTAAAACGGCTTCACGTTGCGTGTAAAGGTAATCCAGCCACCAAGTAATGTTCACATCTTTCGTAAGGCTTGGAACGACTTCAACTTCTACGTCACCCCTCACAAATACGTCGGTGGCTGGCCTGCGATCTCTAAAAGCTTCGACAAGCTCGGCTAACTGCTGATCGCTAAAGGGTCTTTCAGGCGTTCCGGCCCTAACAACAAGCATAGGCTTGGCGTAGGTGTGCACGATTATAGCCATGTCTTCTTCAAGCTGGTCGATTAGGGCTTGAATTTTTAAGAGTGGGCGGAGAAGGCTCGTTCCGTAGCTATATTCATACCACCAGCTTTTGGCTCCCCATTTGAAATGGACAATCTCATTTGATGCGAAAACTACCGGCGGGAAAGTTAGCAGCTGTATATAGCCTAAAACTTGCCCGTAAGCGTCTCGGCGGACACGCATATGAACCGGGTCTAAAGGTTTAAGCCATGTTATCCTGCCCGTCTCCTCTCGGCACATTTCTAAATATGCGTTTCCAAAAACAAGCATGTCCGTGGCGATTATGCGGAGTGTTTGGAGGATATCCTGTTCGTCAAGCCAATTTGTAAGCCATTGGCGGACGCTGTCTTCTCCGCCTTCAAGTTCAAAACCGTTTGAAATAGCCAAGTTTACTGTAACGTCTATGGCAGCCTTAATGTATGGTGTGAAGTTATAGAGATCCTTGTACTTTGGCAGATCTTCTATTGGCTGGGCTCCCCAGAGGCGCTCCCAAAAAGCTGTATAAGGTGGAACAACAAAGCCCGCGCCGCTGCCTTTCAAATAGTATTTTTGCACGAAGCCCCACAATACATTGTCAGCTTTCCAACCGAGAGGAATTTCCTCTTCAATCTGTCTTTTGCTAATTTGTGGCGGATAAACACGCTGGGCAATAAAGTTGCCAATAGCCTTCCTAAGTGAATCAAAGCCCTTTCGAATTTTCTTGGCGGCAAAACTCATAACTTAATCACTTTGATGAGGAATTAAAACGACACCTTTTCCAGAAGGCGGGACGGCTTTTGTAGCGTAAACTGCAAGGGCTAAAGCCCACAGCCTGTCGTCATGTGTACCCTCTGGGTGGCTGAACTGGATTTGCCCGCTTTTCAAAACTTCATATTTTTCCACGTTTATTTCTGCAATTAAGTCGCGGTCGTATGGAATTTTCAGCTTTCCAGCCTGCATTTGCTGGCGTAAAAAGCCTAAAATATCCTGTTTTGTTGGAATTGTCAGCGTTATGCCAGTTGTGTTGGCTATTCCGCTTTTTATCATATCTTCAACGATGTATTCGCCGACGCCTGTTTGATCCGCGTAAACGCCGAGTATGGTGTGCCACCTATCCCAGAGGCTTTTAATGTATCCTATCACGCTCACGTATGGAGTGCCAAGCGGAAAGGTCTGCCAATCCGTTATGTGCACAAGTTTAAGCATGTCGCCTTCTCTCTGCACAACAGCTACGGCGCTGTAATCCTGTTTTTTGCCAAAGTCCACGCCTATGTAAAATTCGCCTTCAGGCGTATCGTGAAAGTCATAATAGTCCAGTTCGCCGTCAATACATTGGGTTATCAGAGACAATGGGAAATAGCTGCTTTCGTCTTCAACCCAGACAGCTTCCATTTCACGTTGCCAACGCCAGGGATCCGCACTGTACTGCAGACGGATTTCTTCAAGCATTTCTCGTTTTAACGGTCCACTGGGCTCGACGGCTTCCCGCCATGTTATGTGGTGTTTGGCGTATTTTTCAAAGGCTTTGTCGTTGAAGATTTTCCAGAAGAGGCTGTCGTTGCTGCCCGGCGTGCTGCTGCAGATAAATTTGCCGGCGGTTGTGCCAAGCGTGAAGAGTATGGCGTCATATAGGTCGGCGTCGTTAGGTATGAAGTTCATTTCGTCGCAGTATATCACGTGGAAAGTGAAGCCCCTAATGGTTTCTGGGTTGTTTGGAAAAGCCTCAATAACGCTTCCGTTTTTTAGGGAAACCTTAGTTTTTTGCGGTTTGTTGTAAACGTGTTTTGGCAGCCTTGTTAAAAAGGCGTTTATTACGCTGATTATCTTTTTAGTCTGCCTCCAAGATGGACCGACAACGGCTATGTGAATATTTGGGTTACGTAGTGCATACCAGAGGAGCATGGCGCTGACAATATGGGTTTTTCCACTTTGGCGGCACCATCGCAGGGCAATCCAACGGTTTTCTTTGAAAGAAGCGATGAACTGTTGTTGATAAAGGGTTGGCGTAAACCCCAAAATTTTGTGGCAAAAAATGTTTGGATCTTCTGGAATTTCGATCTTTGTTTGCTCTTGGTCAAGTGACTGGAGTTCCTGTTCCAGCTTGTCCAACTCGCTTTTTAGCCGCTTCAATAAGTTCCCTCAATCTTCTCAACTGCTCGTTTAAGCGGACTTCGTCGTAGCTGCTGGCAAGACTGTTTATCACCTGAGCTATGTAACCAGCCACTTTCACCCAGTCCTCAGAGTTTACCGTGTGCTCTGACTCAGAAATCCTTGAAACTCTATCAAACATTCTCTCCAACTGCGCGATAAGTTTAACACGCAAATCCTGAGTTTTTAATTCACAGATTTTTTGAGCGCTATTAAGCAGTTTTTCAATCGCATTTATGCGCTTAATTCTCGCCAATACAGACCTACCCCTCCCCCTCTCCGCAATATTTTATGTCCTCGTAAAGGGGCAAACAACCGTTGGCATGTTCGTTGTAAGCCTTACCTTACGCAGCTTCAATCGCCTATACGGGATTAGCACCTTCTTTTCAGGCACGTCTATGTGCACGCCTAAAACTCGCATAACATCCAAACCCAATATGGGCGCGAAACCTTCATCATAAATTGTCCAAGTGTAAAGTTTTCTGCCTGCTATTTCGATGACTATGTAGGCGGCTTTAACCCGTTTAACGCTGCCATCCGCTAAGCCAGCCTCCACAACGCCAGCCTGCTCCAAGCCAAGCTTTTCAGCCAACTCTTTGCCGATGGCACAGCCACTCGCCCCGGTATCCACAAGAAACTCGATTTTCTCAACCTTTTTAGGCTCCAGTGGGTTAGCTATTTTAGCGTCTATGAAAATGTAGTCTTCGTTTTCAACACGGCGGATATGCCACTTCTTTAAGCCGAATAAATTCATTTTAATTGAACACTTCCCTGAGAAAGTTTAGGGCAGCGGTCAAGCAGGCTATTACCAGCGTGATTGTAACAACTTGGCTTGTCTGAAAGCCAATTATCAAACCGCTTATAAACCCAATAGCGGCAGACTGACAAGCCCTTTTGAGGCTCCTTTTTGCATAAAGCTTGAACCATCGCCTTCGCTGAATAAGGCGGAACCTAAAAGCCCTAAACAGGCTTTTTCTGAAAGCTGCCAGTCCCCCTCGTGTCAACTAAAACCTCGCCCCGCTCAACGTTTGGCACAAGATTTAGGCTGAAGCCTTCAAAATTCAGCAAGCCCAAAACATCCAGCCGTGAAAGCCGCGAAACAACCTCGCCCCTAAACCTATCCAGATAGGCGTGACGGAAAATCAACCCCCGCACAACCCTATATTGAAGCCTATCAAAACAACGCTTATGAGGCATAAATATGGCCTCCGCTAAACGCCACTCAAAGGCGGCGAGCAAACTCAACCATGCAGAAACACTTTTAAAACCAAATGTTGAACGGTAACTATGTAGGCACTTATGTAGGTTAAAGGGCTTATGCGGAGGAAAAGCTGGGTTAAAGTCTATCTAAGCCAAGAACAGAAACATTTGTTGGAGCGCATAGCAAAGAGCCTCGGCATAGGCGAAAGCGAAGTCCTGCGCCAAGCCTTCATGGAATACGCAAAAAGCATAAGCCTCATAACAGAAAAAGTCCACAGCTGAAGAGCTCAGAAAAATGTAGAGATTATGGTGTGTGTTTTCTTTTTGTTTTTCGTTTTATTGTTATGAAGGTTGCTGTTAGGATTGTTAGTAATGCGATATATGGGGCGACTGGTCTTGTTTCGGTTGATAGTTGTATTGGGATTGAGTATCCTCCGACTGGGACAGTTGCAACTGTTATGCGGGCTGCTTCGGATTGGACCGTTTTGCCTT
The DNA here is from genome assembly GCA_038882535.1 of Bathyarchaeia archaeon. Classification (GTDB taxonomy): domain Archaea; phylum Thermoproteota; class Bathyarchaeia; order Bathyarchaeales; family Bathycorpusculaceae; genus JAGTQI01. The sequence continues at coordinate 48,869 of JAVZOA010000001.1, forward strand.
TAGCGTCTATTATTTTTAGATGCACATAGTATATGCCGGCTGTTGTTGGCGTAAAAATCCATGTGGCTGAGGCGGCTCCTGAGACTGGAGCGTTATTAAGATACCATTGATAAGTGTAGGGCGGGTAACCTCCAGATACTGTTGAAGTGAAGGTTACTGATTGACCTACGAGTATTGAGACTGAAAGCGGGCTTATAGAAATTGATAGCGGTGGTGGAGGAGGCGAGTATATGAATACTGCTTTCAGCGTGTGGTTTTTATCCATTAAAACTGTGTATGGGTTTGCTGAGCCGACATTTATTGTGTCGAGTTCCCAGTGGTCGAAAATGTAGTTTGTATCCGGAATTGCTGTGACTTGAACTGAGGAATTGGCCAGATAAATGTATGTTTCAGGGGTTGGGTCTGTTGTGCCGCCAATTGTTGTAATTATTGTTAAGGCGTATTTTGGAAGCTCTCCACCGCCAGTTCCTGTCACGCCTGACACAACGTAGTATTCTGTGCCATTGTAGTATGTGGTGGTTACTGTGATTCCGTTTATAGTTTCTCCGACATGAATAATCATGTCAGCGTTTTCTAAGCTGACTTCTTCAAGTGATTTGGCGTTGAAGCATAAGTAAATTGCTCCTGCACCAGTAGATGGTATGTATAGAGTTTTGGATTTCTCGATCACCTCTGGCCATGAAGGCATATAGAAGAATGCTTTCCTTTCCACAATGTTTACATCAGCCATAAAAGCGGAAAGATCAATATTTTCGGTAGCGTTCTCAAAGTGCACCCCAAACTCTACTATGGGTGTTTCGGGTGAGGCTATTTTTGTGATAAGAACTGTTTCAAAAGTATTTTGTCCGTCTCCTCCCTCAGTTACACTAACACCTCTACCTGTTGAAACAGCTCGGAAATTCTCAGGAAGCCTACAAATATAATGCATTGGATTAAGCTCACCGCTTACAAATATACGATAGTCATATAAATGAACCCCTGAACCTTGAGGGGTGTATACTATTAAACTTAATCTGTATACTCCTGCGTAATCATATGAATGCAGAGGGTCATCCGCTCCAGTTTTTAATGATAAGTCCCCATAACCTTCCAAGGTTTCTCCATCTCCGAAATTCCATACGTAATAATAGTAGGAACTTAAACCAGTATTGGGTGGAACAATTGTTAGCTCCACTACCTTTCTTTCACTTCGACGACCGGTTGCAAAATCAATAGTGTAAGCCATAAAATGAATATCTTGATTGTTTGATGGATTTCCAGGGCTTAATGTAAAGAAAAGACTTAAGCCAGGGTCGCTGCCAGCAACTCCCTCAAACGTATTATAGTTCACGATTGCTTGTCCATTCACCTTCACTAATCTGATGATCTCCGTAGATTCTTGATAAACAGCTTCTGTCTCTACCACATGTTGAGCCATCGCGGAACTTGAAATCCAATTTACGTGTGTATGCCCACCGAAATCATATATAGTAATCTTGTTATCTTTGCGGAGCCTTTCAAAGTAATCCACATACTCATTAGGACAAACGAAACCTCCTTCAAGAGAGAGTGGGTGATGACAAAAAACGACAACATTTCTTCCTTTATTTTCGTTAAGAAAATCATTAAGCCACGTAGTGGTATCACCGAATAATTGAACAAGTGCTCCCAACTTTGACCCTGGATATGCCATAGATGGATCTCGTGGGTTAAAATCTAAGCAAACAAAATTCATGTCGCCAAAACTAAATTTGTAGTTCTGCAAATACGGAGCACTACTGTGTAATTGCCTTTTCCAGGAACTGCCGAAAAGGCGAGTGATCAGGTCGCGGTTATTTTTGCTCTCTTGGTCTTCCCAAAAGACTTTTTGGAAAAATCTGTCTCCGAGGGAATCGGGATTGTAGCCAACTTTGCTTACGGCAGCGGCAATGTATCCTTCATCTCGTTTATCAGGGTCTGTTCCTTGTTGCATGGTGTATGGCCAGATATCGTGATTTCCTATGATTGGTATGTAGGGGATTCCGTCAGATGTGTCTCCGTCTCCGTTTGGGTCATTCAATTTGTTCAGTATTTCCCTTGCCTTTAGGAACTCTGACTTCTCGGCTGTGTCAGCTATATCGCCAAGGACAACCACAAACTTGATATTCTGTGCATCTTTCAGCTGGATTATTCTTTCAACAACTTTTTCTAACCTACTGGTCAGCCAATAATCTTGAGCTGCCTCCAAATTCGCATCATCATAGCCCGAGTCGCCATAGTCGCAATAACCCCAGCCAATATGTATGTCAGTTATGATCGCGAATGACCATTCTCCAAGCTGAGAAACTTCGAGTGTGATATCTATAGTGTGAGCTGTGGTTCCACTGGTTCCAGTTACAGTCAAGCTATAACTTCCCGTTTTGGCAGTGGTGTCAACTGAAATTGTCAGCTTTGATGTAGTCGAACCATCTGGCGGCGGCGTAACAATTTCAGGGGTGATGGCCGCTCTGACTCCTGACGGTGCCCCAGAAACAGATAGTAAAACGGGTTGGTTGAAGCCATTTAGCGACATAACAGTTATGGTTAATGTATCTAAATCACCTTGCTGGATTGTTAAGAAGGTTGAAGAAGGTGTAATTGAAAAATCTGCGGTAGGTGGTGGTAGTGTTGTTAGTGGTAGGTAGTTGTTTATTCTTGAGCTTGTGTTTATGAAGAATTCGTATTGTTGACTGTTGTAAGTTATTAGGGCTTCTACTTCATAGTGTCCGTTGTTTATTGGTTTGATGGCGTTTAATATTTTTCCTTGGAAGGTGTATGTGTTTGGTGCTGTTTGGCTATAAGTGAACTGGCTTAAATCTACAATTTGCCGGACATGCTCCTTGTCCAGTCCATCGGTTGCTATTAAATAAACTGTGGGAATCTGGCTTGGAACCTGCCCGCCAAGGCTTACTTCACCGCTAATAAGCAAGTCTGAGTTGGATAAGGTTGCGGTTCCGTGAATGTGACCATTACCTTCAGCCGTGACGTAGTTGTCATCTAAGTTATACTGGAAATCTGTGTCAAAAGACCATTCTTGAACAAGGCTCCAAGGATTCATGAGTGGGTATCTGTCTCTGTTATTCTCGTCAATGACGTATGGTGTATCACCTATCCCATCACTTCCAGGCTGATCCTGATTAGGACCGCCTTTCTCATCAACGCCAGCATAGTCGCTCCAGTAGTTTCCGCCAGAAGGATAACCATCATCCCAAACGTTAGTTGAAGCAAAACTACTCAATGTGTGTCTTGTATTGTTAATGAAGTTGTTATGGTAAATAACGTTGTTCGAAGATTTCCAGAGATGAATGCCACCCGCATTGATGTCATACCCATTGTTTGTTATGTTGTTTCCAAAAACGATGTTATAATAAGAATGCACGAGAAGAACACCATACTCGACGTTTGCTGCTATATTGTTATTTGTTATTCTCGTGTTGTTTGTCATCCATAGTTCTATACCGATGTCTGTGCGAGTGAGGTTGAGATTCTCCAAGACAATACCATCACAGTTTACAAGAATCACCTCCCCTGCATCTTCAACCGTGAGGTATGACACTCCCTCAAGATAGATAAGTGGCTTGCCATTCACCAAATTATCCTTAATAACGTTATCATAAGAATCCCATACAAATAAACCATCATCAGTAAACATGTTTCCAGATATGCTGTTGTTAGAAGAATAATCGAGACCAATGCCCTCCCAGCTGTTTGCTGTTATGTTGTTTCCAGAAATGCTGTTATAAGAAGAATAACTGAGCCAGAGGCCATACCCATTGTTTGTTATGTTGTTCCTGCAAACAATATTGTTGTCAGAAACATAAATCATAATGCCCTCCCAGCTGTTTGCTGTTATGTTGTTTCCAGAAATGCTGTTATAAGAAGAATAACTGAGCCAGAGGCCACACCCATTGTTTGTTATGTCGTCTCCATGAATGTCGATACCTGAAGAATAGTTTAGGTGGATACCAAAAGTGAATCCTGAGATTTTTATATTTTTGATGATGACGTCCCTTCTTTCGGTCAGATCTATTCCTGTAGATTCATAAACTATGCCTACTCCTTGAAGCATGTGGCCAGCGCCATCCAGCACTATGTCGTTCCTGTTAATGACTATTGCACTCATACGCGCGCCTTCTGGAACCTCTATGACAATATCGTCAGTAAAGGTGTAAGTCACATAATCAACCGTTGAAATGGGAGCATCTGTAGGCACAACGCGTCCATCAGCAAGAATATAAATCGTTCCTCCATAAGTATAACTGGACTTGACTGGTTGAACTTTGAGCACCGCTGTCAACACACTAATTACAAGCAGAGCCAACATTAGAGCAGAAACAATTTTCTTCATTTTCCTTTCTCCTTTGTTCGGCAAAAAATATTATAATGTTGAATTTTTGCTTAAATTTTACGGAAAAATCTTCTATAACGGTTGTCTACATCACTTTCGGTTTGTGTGTGCGTGTGTGCGTGCACGCTTCCGCCTACACTAATAGTCTCTCTGTTTCTTTAAGAATCAGGCATTCTTCTTCTATGGTTAAATAATAGCCTCTCCGCTAACCAACTCTATGTTTGTTTCATCCTTTTCTCTTTCTTCAGGTGAGCGTGTTTAGTCTCTCTTTAGGGCTTCTCTGCACACGCACACACTAAATTTTTTCAGTTTTCACCTCCTTTACCTCTTCATTCTGTTTCAGTCTTATGTCGGTCAGCTTTAATTGTTTCAGCTTTTCTTTCAAGTGTTCTGTGACGAACTGTTCTATGGCTTCAACGTCTATCCTGTAAATGACTACGCCCAAGGGATTCTTTGTTGCAGTCTTTAGAAACCCTAAATCTTCCGTTAGCATCCGCATATACTTTTGAACTGTTCTTTTGTCTGCTCCTACGCTTATCTTGATTAGTCTTTCAACTTCTGTGGATGGTATTTGCAGCCTGTAGCCTCTCTCAAGCATTTCTTCGACAAGTTCTATGCATTTGCGGAAGGCCTTACTAACCATCGCCTATTCGCCTTTTATTCTGGTTTTAGGGGTTTCCTTCTCCATTGGGGTTCAAAGCCAACTATGAAGTCGTGGAGGCAAACGTTTGGTTTGGCGCCCGCTGTCCAGCCAACGTCTCCTCGCAACCATCTTGTTAGCTTGTCGCTGAGCTGGAAAGCCTCATCTAAAACCTTCACGTGTCCATGGTCTTCAGGAGCCCAAGCGTAGTATCGCCTCTTAAAGATGGGGCTTTCGTTTAGCAAGTCAGCCGTCAAGTCGCTTTCCATGAATATTGGGAATACGCCCCATCCGTTTCCGCTTCGCTTCGCCTTCACAAGCCCCCAGCGGAATGGCGGTTTCTTAGCGTACGTAAACTTTCTGTAAAGGATTATTGGTAGCGGTTGATCAATAGGCCATGCTTCAAGCTGTTTTATGAGGGCTTCTGCGTCGCCGTTGTAGGCTATTTCTGCGCCCAAATGGAAGTAGCCCTCAAAGCGACATATCAGGTATATCCACCCCAAGAAACCCAATGAGCTTTTCGCCTTACTGGATTATTTTTAGGATTCCCTGTTCCGCGTTATAGCTCACTTCTTTGACCTTGTAGCCGCAAGCCCTTATGATTTTGGCGTTTTCCTCAGTTATTTCGCCTATGTAGGCTAATTTTTTGGCTCCGCTGAAGTAAACTGCCTCAACAATGTTTCCGTTTTCGTCTTCTCTGTAGAATACTTTTCCGCCGTTTTTGGCTCCAGCCTCCATATAACTTTCGAAGAGTTTCCAGTCTTTGACCTCGCCTTCCAATCTAAAACTCAAGGCACCCACGCTCCTTCCGTTGAACCTAAAGGCTTAGCGTATTTCTCCACAAGCCTTCCATACTCTCTTTGAAGCTGTTCGGTTTCCGCGAACGGGCTGGCTTTCTGCGTTTCATAAATGAGCACGTGCCCATTATGCTTGTCTATGCCGTAGATGCGGAAAACAAGCCTATGGATAAAGCCTCCCTTGGCAATAATCGTGCCCGAATGGTGCATCGGCTTAGCCCTGTCAGCCCTCTCCTTGAACTCTTCAAAGTTGCGGATTATCTCCCTCATTGGACGCGCCCCCGAACAATGGCTCTTTCAAGAGGCGAAAGCTCCCAAGTGGCTAAAACTCCGAAAAGGTTGGCTGTCAAACGCTTAAGCAGAACTGGGTCTTTCGGCGGGACAGGCTTCCACTCCTCAACTTCCCAAAGCAAGTGATAGTTTCTGAGCCTATGCCTAACTTCTTCAACAAGAATTTTAGCCGGAATTATGGGCGCTGGGCATTGAACCAGCTGGTTCTTAATGTTGTATGCGCTTAAGGGGCGTGATGGGTCTATTGGCTGCCACTGAAATGTTCCGGCGGGCAACTTAACTTCGGCATAGGTTTTTCTGGGCTCCCGCTGCCAACGGTCAAGCCTCTCCATGCTGAATATGGCGCCTCCATCCTCAATCTTTAGGCAATAGCACTGTTTAGCGTCTGCACGGCAAACCGCCAGCCTCGGGTCGCCTTCCCCGTTTAGCCCAGCCCTTTTGAAGCTTTCGTATATGTCAATGATTTTGCCATGGTGGCGCAGATGCCCGTAAACAGCCATCAGCTCGCGGCGGATCTCCTCTCTGCGCAGTTGGGCGTGGAGGCGAAAAGCCTCTTTAAGGGCTTTAAGCTCGGCTTCAGCCTGCTCCTTTGGAATTACAAGCTCCTCAACTTCCATGGGCTTATTCCTCCTTTGAAATGTTGTATTGCTGGAAAAGCCTCCGCACAGCCTCCTTAACAACCTCTGAGCGGCTAACAAAGCCATACTTGCCGACAAAATTGTCTATTTCATCCACAAGCGTTTTCGGCAGCTTTATGGTGACATATTTGCCGCCCATAGGCTTTTTCCACCTGCAGATTCCTATTTTCGGCATGGTCTAAGTATTTAAATTTGATGTAATTAATTAGTAATAAGTTACACTTGCATGGCTATGGATTTTTGACAGAAAATTTTATACAGCCAAATTAACCATATATGGCTAACGGATGAGTAAAATGAGCAAGCCAAAACCAGGCTCAGATCACATAACAATAAAACTTCCAAAAGAGCTTGTCGAAGAAATGGACAGGCTTATAGGCGTAAAAGGCTTCAGAAGCAGAGGAGAAATAGCAAAAGAAGCCATACGCCAACTCCTAAGCCAATATAAAGAAAGCTTAATAACGCCGCCGTTGCCGCCCCTCGAACACTTCAACATAAGCGAAAACGGAGTCCGCATCCTCGACAGAACACTGGCAAACGGATACTCAAGAGGCCGCATTGTAGACGTATATTTTAAGCCAGATCGCATAATATGCGAATACTGCGGAACAGACAACTGCCGCCATGTACAATTCGCCCTTGCCATACCAAAAGTGAGAGAAATTCTCGCCCAAAAAGACTGGCCAATAAGTAAAAGAATCGGGGAAGAATAAACCATGAAAACAATCAGAATATCAGATGAAACCCACAAAAAACTAACCGAAATCCTCGGAAAACTCACAGCCGAAACAGGCAAAATGCAAACATATGAAAAGTAATAACAGCTCTACAATCCTTAGGGTAAATGATTTTAAACTTTAAATGTTTGTCTTGCTTATTTGCATCTATGTATTTAGACATAGTTATGCCTATTACTCTTTTCGGGATTACACTGACATCCGTTATATTGAGCGAAAAAATTGAAGATAAGTTTACAATATTTTTAAAAGAAAAACAAATCACGAGTAAAGAAACAGCTTTGCTTATAATTCTAATGATTGTTCTAATAACATTAGTTGCAATGAGTTCTCGATATGGTATTATAAATCCATTGATAGTGCTTTTTCTCTTTTCGTTCTCAGCATTGCTTTTTACTTTTTCTTATATCCTATTAAACGAAAAATGGTATTTAGCAATAGTGCCGCCAACAATTTTCATATCGCTTTACTGGCTTTTGAAAGACACAATAATTTGGTCGTTATATTTAGCAAATATTTATGCTATCGTTTTCGCTATTCTAATAACCCTTTATCTGGGGACGCTTTTTACTTGGAAAACAACATGGATATTCGCTATTCTAATCACCATAGTTGATGCTACTATGGTTTTTGTGACAAAGTTTATGATTGAAGCCGCGGAAGTTGGTTTAGCCCTAAAATTACCTATAGCGTTAATATTGCCAATTTTTCCTTCATTCAAGGGCCTAATGATGTTAGGATTAGGCGACCTATTCCTTGCAGGACTCTTAGCTATTCAGCTAAGCAAAAAATTTGGCAAAAATTCTGCATTAATCTCGATAATAACCATCACGCTTGCATTTTTCCTTTTTGAATGTTATTCTTTAAACTATTACACTCAACCATTTCCAGCAACTTTAATAGTGATTGCGGGATGGTTGCCAGTTGCAATATTAAAGGGTAAACTAAAATGTCAAAAGTAATTACAAGGTGAGGAAGGCAGAAGTATGAAACACGATAGCTGCAGACAAACTTAAATCCTCTTATCGTTCATTTATTAATATGCTATGGAAGAAAAATGCAAAAAATGCGGCAAGATAGTTTCACTATGGGAATTAAAACGTTATAATGGTATTTGTTCAACCTGTTTTTCGATTGAAATCAATCGTAAAAAACGGAAGCCTTTGTTATAATATGAGTTGTTTACCGATAAGCAAACTTTGGTGTTTTCGCCGGTGCAAAACTATAAATATCCCTTTTAATGCTACAATAACAATAGAATGGTTGAAAAAGACCTTTCACAAAAAATAATTACCTTATTAAAAAGTAATCCAGGACAAACGATAAAGGAAATAGCCATCCAACTTAAAGTCAATAGAACTTTTCTTTCAGGCTACCTCAGAGCACTTGAAGATAAAGGTTTTATCAAATCTAAAGAAGTAGGATCGGCGAGAGTTTATTTTGCGAGGGTTTCAGATGATGTTACAAAATAATCGTTTTTCACCCGGTGAGAAGTTATGTATTTGTAAGCTAAAACATGATATCAGGGTTGAAAGTAAGATAGATCTTGCGAGAGAAGAAATTAAAGTATCTATCGGTGTAGAGCCTGAAACTGTTTATTCGTTGCCTCTTTTAATTAAAAAGGAACCCATTGTCACCAAGCTTCACGATAAAGTCTTGCACAGAATGATGAGATTGCTTTATCTTGGCAAAGCTCAAGGATTTATATTTAAAGAGTTTGATATTACCAATTTAAAAAAATTAGCAAAACGCGCAACTTACCTGCGCGAATTTTATGTAATTCTGAAGATACCAAAGTATGATATAATTAATTTAGTTAATGAGCTGGATTATAAATGTAATCCTATCGAACTACAAAAAACTGAACAATTCATAGATATCTCGCCAAACCTTCAAGTATTCAACCAACAATTAAATGCGGAATATTATCTCGCAACTTTAATATTTATTCCATGCCAAACAATCCTTGAGTACTGCTCTGAAATTCTTAAGTTACCTTATGTAACCTTCACAAAACAGTTTACAAATCTTTCCGAAAGAATTAAAGTAATGGAAAAAGGTGTTGAAAAAGGAATAGATGAACTTTTTGATCATTTAAATCATGAATTTGATAGAATGCCTTGGCTTGGACTTTTCAAAGAGCATATCGGGGACTATGTTGATTGGGCTTTTTCAGATTTTAGAACGTGGGGTCTACATTTTATTCATAAGCATGAAGGAAAGGCTGATCCATGGTTAGCTCGATCTGCATTGAATCTGTTAGGTGTTGAGGAAGGCTGCAAGGTTTTAGATCCTTTTTGCGGCTCCGGTAGTTTTATAGCAGACGCGCCTCTTATGAATATTAATGCATACGGGGTAGACATAAACCCGCTTTCAACATTGATTGCAAGGGTAAAATGTAGTCTTACCGAACTTCCACTAATTGAATTGAAAGAAACAATGCTAAAAATTCATGATAAAGCTTTGGCCAATGACCTTTCTGTAGGCAAGATAAAATTTCAACAACTAATAAAAGACTTAGGCGTCAGGGAAATACATGAGTTATCCCATAAGCAGAAGTTATTTGAAAAAATATTATCGATAAAGGAGAGCATAGATGCTTACGCACATAATGAATTAGTAAAAGACTTCCTATATACAATTTTAAGCCGATCCATAATTGATGTTTCTGAGAAAAAGAAAATTAATATTTGGTACAATTTTATCTCGGATTTTATAAATTTCTATCTTTTAGCTTATGCAACTCAACAAGCCTTGCGCAAATTAAACGTAGAATCTAAAGGTTGCTGTAAAATAATAACGGGTGATTCGCACAGTATCCAAGAGTTATTAGGATATGAAAAAGTGGATGGAATTGTATGTTCGCCGCCATACTTTGATGCATTGGATTACGTAAGCTTCTCGATGTTGCCTATACTTATTCTTGGATTACATGACGAAGCAAAAGAACTTTATATCAATACTATAGGGTCAAAAGCAAGAACTGCAAACTTAGACAAAGATTGTATATTAACATTGCCCGAGTCGAGCAGACATTTGATAAATGAACTTCTAAATCATAAGAGGCAGAAAAAAGCTCAGGTGGTGCTGAAATATTTATTAGATATGAGAGATTGCCTAACCGAATTTTCTAAGATTGTTAAACAAGGGTCACGTGTTATATTTGTCGTAGGGAGATATCACCATTGGAAATTTGGTGCAAGTGAAATGCAAGTTGATGGAGCCCAAGTGTTAATTGACCTGGGAGAAAGCGCAGGGCTCGTATTAGAAGATGAATTATCTCATAACATTTCAAAGATAGAGGCTGGCAAAAGGATTAAGGAGGAGTCCGTCATAATCTGGAAAAAGGATAACATTCCGAGTAAGAGGAATTTGGAACGTTCTAAAAATGTGATTAAATTTTATCAAGAAAAAAGTAGGATTAAAGGATTAGATGCATGGTTAGGGACTTAACTTCTTAAGATAAGCCTTCTACAAGTGCTGGTAAGCCCTCTATTATTGGATATAATGGAACAACCTCACCGCGTTGAATCCCAGAATCCTCTTTGTAAAGACATTTTAGATGCACTATTTTTTTATTAGTTCTGTTGCTTGCGAAGTTCATGATCTCCGTAGATACTGCTGCGTCTGGGCACTCCTTCACTTTATCTTCGCCACAGATATTAACACAAGTTAAATTTTGCGGCTCCATTTTATCGAATTTCAAATCGCCTTCAACTTCTCGTTCAATGAACGTCTTGCACATGATAAAACTTCTATAGCACCTATTACATTTAAAGCCAAAGTCAAACCATGACCCTATTTTCTTATTGCCTATTAGCACGTTTATCTGTGTTGTAGGAATTGCACAAGCCCCTGAAAATGTTGCCACCAGTTCTGCCTTTCGAGTTCTGAAGAAGGCTCTTTCTCTTCCCACTTCAATTCCCATTACTTTACCGCCCTTTATGATTAAGAAATCTGGGGTCGGAACCATCGGAACCCCGTTACGGTTTGAGAGGAAATTTCTCAGTCCCTTAAAAATTCGTTGATACAATAATGTTGGAATAACAAAACCGATATTTTCAAATACCAATTTTTGCCACACAAAGAGCTCTTTAGCTAAACCTGTGTTCTTGATTAGAAAAGGTGGAGTTGTTTCCGGAAGAAATTTTTCCTTTATTTTGTCTTCCAGAACCTCGAGAGATAACGCTCCATAACCTAAAATTTGTTCAATTTTTCGTTTTAAAATAGGATTTGAAAAAATTAAATTTGCATAATGGCTTGCAATAACGGATCTCATTTCATTTTGTGCATCCTTATATGTTCTTGGGAAAGGAACAGTGCTGGGATGAAATGGTTCATGGTCTTTATGCGTTTCACTCGGAGGATGAATATTCGTTAACAATAGATAATTTATAAAGTAAAGAAGATACTTTTGAGCTTGTTTCATGCCTTCTTTATCATCCGTACCAATACAATTCGCAATATACATAGTCAAACGGGAAGTTAAAAGAAATTCAATGATATCAGCTGCGTTCCAAACGCCTATACTTCCCCAATCACAAAACGTTTTTTTAATTTCCTGCCGTTTGCTCAATGAAGAGAACGCATTTTCCAGTTCGCCAATTTTATTTTTTGCAGTGGGCGGAAAAAGTTTTTCCATATCATCTGATTTCCATACCTTATCAAATTCTCTTAAAAATAACAAAACATCTTCTATCGATTCACATAAATCTTTAATCATAATCAAATTTCCCCTCTTCGATTGTATTATATATCAAGTATCACTAATAAACTCAGATAAAATTTTTGTCATTGATTATACCATAAGCTATAATAAGTTGTTAAAAAACATTGATCTCGATGAGCGAAAAAGAAACTTTAGATAAGATACGAGTTTATAGAGAAATCATCGCCAGAGTTCTTGAAGCTTTTAAGGGAGTATCATTCCCCATAGTGGTAGAAGTTGCAACAAATACTAAAGTGGAACCTTTCAATTTAAAGAACAAAGAAGATGCAAAACTTGTTGAAGAGCTTTCCATGTTAGCAGATATAGTAATAAGAAAATTTTACAGTAAGCCTATAAAAATAAAAAGAATAAATGAAGTAAGTAATTTTCTCGAAAAAGAATTGCCAAAAGTATTCATTGAAGAAAAGAACAAATTCAACGTCATTAAAAAGTTTGAACACCTCGGTGGAGTAGGATATCCCGACGAGGAGATCCAAGATATCTATGGAAGAACAACTTATATTGATATAAAAGGAACAACAAGACCAGAAACAGGCTCGGCCAGAGATTTTTACTTTACACCAGGTGCAGAAACAAGGAAAAAGATTAAGGCAGATGCAAGACACGCATTATTAAGTTTTATAATAAGCGGAAGCCCAAATGAGTTCGCAACTAATGGTTGGATACTTGTAGATCTGTCAAAAATTTCTGTCAGCATGAAACCTGAATTTAATGCTGACAATACAGAATTGTACCGGAAAGAAACTATAATAGCGGAAGGGCATATATAGCAACTTTCACTTTTACTGATGTTTAAATTTTAAATATCAATAGTGAAATATTGTTGTAATGTGATCTTTTATGGTTCAGTGTCCCAAATGTAAAAGCGAATTAAAAAAGCCTTACAAAATTTGGAAATACGGACGTTTTGATGCTGAAGGCTACATATGTGATAATTGTGGAGCAAAATTCAGAATATATTCCAAAAATGGAAAACACAGTTTCACGTTGATGCTAAAAAATGGAAAGTACCGAAAAGTAGAATAGCTCTTACAGTTTGGGCAAATTTTTAACAAGCGTTCAGGATGCAATAAAATCCGCAAAACTACAGTAGTTAGCGTCAAAAGGAACATGTTTTCCACATCTTGGACAAATTAAGAATTGCCTTGGCAAAGGAGGCGGAATAAGAATCCAAACTCCAACGCCCAAGCAACGCATACAATCTCTAAATAAGAGAATTTTATCTCATATTCCTTTTTATTGCACTACGAGCGCGCCGAAAGCGGCTTGACTGAGTGAGAATTCATATTTTTGGTTCATAAGTGATATCTGAATTTTCCAAATCTACAAAATTTTGATGTGCCTTGTCGGAAGCGGACGTAATAACTGTTAGAAAAAAGGCTGTTTGCCCAAGCTGCGGCATGACAATTGAAAAGGGCGCAGAAATGTTTCGAAGCCTCAAAATGCCAAACAAGTATGTATGCTTAACATGCGCCATCAGAGAACAAGAAGAAATAAAGAGAAAGAGGATTGCAAAGGTTTAATGACTAAAATGCATAAGTGCCGAGAATGCCGTTTCATAGACTATTTCTCAAGCGAGGATAAATACTGGTGCCACCATCACCGCAGATACGCTAACCCCGAAGAAAACGCCTGCGAAAACTTCAAACCAAAAATAAAAGGACCATTAGACAAATACATATGGTAACAGTTGGTGAAAAATCTACGTGAAAACTTAAACTTTTTAAATCTGTAAACTGAATGAAATACGAATTGGTGATTTGGAATGGTGGAAGCCTTTGTGCTTGTTCGTGTTGGTTCAAGTGAAACCCTGAACTTCATTAAAACTGTTAAGGAGGAGGTCTCCAAGATTAGGGGAGTTAAAGAGATTCATGGCGTGTTTGGGCGCTACGACTTTATCATAAGGGTGGAAACCAAGACACTTGAGGAATTAGGCAATCTTGTCACAGACAAAATAAGGGGAATCCAAGGCGTATTAACCACCGAAACCCTTGTAATAGGATTCTAAACATGAAGGGCGCCAACAAGGTTTTGCTTTCATTTTTCTAACGATTTCTATGGCTCGTGTTTGGGCCTTCTAACGCTTAACGATTCTACTTATGAAAAAAGAGGGGATTGTTATTTTCGTTTTAACATAGAAATAAAATTGTCTATCGGTATGGCTGGCATGCTTGTAATCTTCACAGTTCCGCGGGATCCAAGCTCAACAGAAATTCTTGCAACAGTCTCATTATCAGGTGCCTCTACAATATTTACAAAGTCGTAGGGTCCTAAAACCGCCCATTGATGAATAACCTTAGCGCCAAAAGCCTCAACCTCCTTATTAACCTCTTTAATCCTTTCAGGTCTCTCCTTAATTGTCTTCCTACCCTCAGCCGTTAGCTCAGAAAGAAGAATATAGGTTGGCAGAATCTCACCCAAAATTTACTTGACCTCAACGAATTTTAACTTTTCTGTCATACAAAACACGTCGGCGCATCATCAACAAAGAAAAAATTTAGATAAAAATGTATAAATTTATTGATAGTTCCAGTAAAGTTTTTATATTGGTGCAAATCACTCTTCTTTTTCCGGAAGGAGATGAAAGCCCAAAACGGGTTCGGGTGAAATCGTTCTATTTTTGTCCTTCTCTCCTTTCTCCCCTCTTTCGGATCACCCGGACCCGTGGGAAACAACCCAAATTTATTACGCCAAAAACAGACATTTAAAGTTTAAGAAAAAATCTTCTATTACAATTTTCTATAACTATTCCTCATTTCGCATTCTATAATCAAACTTAGATTTCCAAATTCCATAACTTACCTTGTAAAAGCTTCTACTCTATTGGGATTGTTTCCCAGACGCCTCCACGCCTTCTCGGAAACCTGATTCTTATTTGTCCTTCCCTAAACTCTACTTTAAGGTCCTCTTTCTTAACATCCCTCGGAATTCTCAAAGTCAAAATTACCTCGTCAGCCGTTCTATCCACATCCACCAAGCCGAACTCCCACCATTCAGGCATCCAGAAGCCAAAGCCAAAGGGTCCAAACCTATAATAATGGTGAGGCAAACCACCACCTCCAAAAACAAAACCAAAACGGGAAAATAAAAACTTACACCCGCAAAAATGCGGAGACCATTAAAAGAAAAATTTTACTGCCATTTAAAAGCCAGAAACAACAAAATAATATATGCGAAAGAAAGGGTGGAAAAGAAGAATGCCTAAACCCGGAATGACTGGAATAAGTCTCAAAAA
This sequence comes from Bathyarchaeia archaeon, assembly GCA_038882535.1. Lineage (GTDB taxonomy): Archaea > Thermoproteota > Bathyarchaeia > Bathyarchaeales > Bathycorpusculaceae > JAGTQI01. Next base: position 64,281 of record JAVZOA010000001.1, read on the forward strand.
AGAAGTCGCCGATTTACTAAGAGCCAAAGCAAAAGCCTCCAAAATGGGAATAAACGATTTTCTAAGGTTAATTTTAGAAAAGGAGCCTTTAAATCAAGCCTGCCACGCTGACGACCCGGGTTCAAATCCCGGCGGCCGCACCACAGACTTTTAACTTGAAACGGTTACAATTATCAACCGTAAGGAGTTGGCGGGTATGCCTATAGTTCATGTGTATGTTTGGGAAGGGTTTGGGAAAGACCGAGTTAAAACATTGATTAGGGAGATAACTAGAGTGTTTGGAGGTTTGGGTGTTCCTGAAAGTGCTGTTGAAGTGGTTGTGCATGAAGTTCCGAAGACGCATTGGGGTATCGGTGGGGAACCAGCCTCTGAAAAGTTTAAGGATAAGCCTTAGTGGGCTATGGCTGCCATGGCGGTTATGGTGAAGGGCGCAGCCATTGTTAGGATGAAGCCGCT
>JAVZOA010000002.1:0-32240 GCA_038882535.1 Bathyarchaeia archaeon
GCTACACTGCACGGCGAATGTTGCGAGTCAAGTTTCCAGAGGTGCTGGCTCCAAACCAAATGTACGGGGAAGGCTTAAATGGCTAAAGCCTAAAATGCCTAGCCTAGTGATGCTCCGATGCTTAGGCGCGAAGAAGCCCTAAACCTTGTTAAACAACACGTCTCCAAAAGGAACATCGTTTATCATATGCTTGCTGTTGAAGCCATAATGCGGAGTTTGGCAAGGCATTTTGGGGAAGACGAGGAAAAATGGAGTTTGGTGGGCTTAATCCACGACATTGACTATGAAAAAACAGAAACCACACCAGAAAGGCACAGCCTAGTTGCTGTGCAACTCCTCAAAGACGTTTTGTCCGAAGAACTGTTGAGGGCAATAAAAGCCCATAACTTTAGGCATACTGGCGTAAAACCTGAAAGCCGAATGGAGAAAGCCCTAATCGCCAGCGACGCCATTTCAGGCTTGCTGGTGGCATGCGCCCTTGTAATGCCTTCAAAAAAGTTGGCAGAAGTGAAAGTGGAAACCGTCGCCAGAAAGTTTAAGGATAAGGACTTTGCCCGTGGCGCCGAAAGAGAAAGAATCTTGCTCTGTGAGGAAATTGGGCTTCAGAGGGAGCAATTCTTTGAGCTAGCCTTAAACGGGTTAAAAGAAATAGCTCAACAAATAGGTCTCTAAGCCTAGAATTTGGGTTTAGTTTTTCCAAGCTTCTTGTCCAAGCAAGCCTTAACAAAGCCATAATATTCTGGGTCTGGCTTTCCAGGGCGACTTTTGAATTCTCCGTGGAATTGGGAGGCGAAAAAGAAGAAGTTGTTTGGCAGTTCTAGAATTTCCATTCTTCTTCCATCAGGGCTTCTACCAGAGAAGACCAAGCCGTTCTTTTCCAGCTTCTCAGCATAGTCCATGTTAACTTCGAATCTGTGACGGTGGCGCTCATAAACCTCCCCGCTTTTGTAGAGCGTGTGCGCCATGGTGTTTGGTTTTATGACTATTTTGTGGGCTCCTAGGCGCATTGTTGCGCCCTTATACTCTACGCCTTTCTGCTCTGGCATTAGGTCTATCACCGGATAAGGCGTGTTCGGGTCTATTTCTGTGCTGTTGGCTTTCTCTAAACCGCAGACATTTCTGGCAAATTCCACAACAGCCAATTGGAAGCCGTAGCATATGCCTAAAAATGGCATGTCATTTTCTCTTGCAAATTTTATCGCCATAATCTTTCCTTCAGTTCCCCTTGGACCAAAACCGTACGGAACAAAGATTCCATCAAAGTCCCTTAGCACTTGAACCTTATTGGGGTTTTTCTCGAAGGTTTCAGCCTCAATATACTGAATGTTCACTTTTGTTCTACACGCTGCACCGCCGTGGCGCAGTGCCTCACTCATGCTTACATAGCTGTCCGCTAATCCAGCATATTTGCCAACCAAGGCTATTTTTACTTCGTGTTCTGGGTTTAGCACCGCGTCAACAAATTTTTTCCAGTCTTCAAAGTTTGGTTTGCCTTCTGTAAGACCAAGCCTTTTGCATATGAAGTTGCCCATTCCCTGCTCGTCGAGGATTAGTGGAACTTGATAGATGGATTCAACGTTGTATGAGCAGAAAACAGCGTTTTCTGGAATTGTGCCGAACAAGGCTATTTTCCTTAGGGCTTCTGAATCTATCATTTGGGAGCATCTTGCAACTATTATGTCTGGTTGAATGCCGATTCGCCGCAGTTCATTGACGCTGTGCTGTAAGGGTTTTGTCTTCATCTCCTTTGTAACGTCCAGTATTGGGACTAAGGCGACATGCACATACAAAGTGTTTTCATAGCCTTCCTCGAGGCGCATCTGCCTAATAGCCTCAAGGAAAGGTAAGCCTTCAATGTCGCCCACTGTTCCGCCCACCTCTGTCAAGGCAACGTCAGCCTTCGCATTTAAAGCCACGTTTCTTATTCGGCTCTTTATCTCATTCGTTACATGGGGCACTATTTGGACGCATCTTCCAAGGAAGTCGCCCCGCCTCTCCTTTTCAATAACAGCCTTGTAAACAATGCCAGTTGTGATGTTGTTCTCCCTTTTCAAGTCTAGGTCTAAGAAACGTTCATACCAGCCCAAGTCTAGGTCTGTTTCCCCGCCGTCGTCTGTCACATAAACCTCGCCATGCATGTAGGGGTTCATGGTTCCAGCGTCAACATTCACATAAGGGTCAATTTTTATGGCAGTAACCCTAAACCCTCTGGCTTGAAGCATCTTTCCAATAGAGGAGGTTACAATACCCTTACCAACGGAGCTCAAAACGCCGCCCGTAACAAAAATGTATTTAACCATGCCCTTTTGCCCCTTTTAATAACAAAACCATAAACCTCGCATCTGCTTTTAAATCTATTCTCGCATGTTTCGCCTAACCTTTTATTCCTAAAATTACCACTAGTTAGATGGAGAAAACCGCGATGGCGACTAAAAAGCGTCCCAGCATTGTCTACTGGATTGGAGAAAACCTATACCTTAACATTACAAACAGATGCTCTAACAACTGTTATTTCTGCCTTAGAAATTTCCGCAACGGCGTGGGCGGCTTTAACCTTAAACTTGAAAAAGAACCAACAGTCAACGAAATAATCGCAGAGCTTGAAAACGTTATAAATTGGCGAAATTGGCATGAAATTGTTTTCTGCGGTTTTGGAGAGCCTCTGATGAGGCTTGACTGCGTTTTGGAAGTTAGCAGATGGATAAGGAGGCATTATGGAAAAATTGTGACAATAAGGGTGGACACAAACGGTCAAGCCTTCCTACTTAACAGGGGGCGAAGCGTTATTGAAGAGTTAAAAGGGGCTGGTGTTGACAAGGTAAGCGTAAGCCTAAACGCTCACGACAAAGAAATCTACAACCAGGTGTGCAGACCAGCCTTTGGAAACGTGTTCGAAAGCATTTTAGAGTTTATTAGAAGAGCTAAGGAATTTTTAGATGTTGAGGTCACAGCTGTCAGAATCCCTGAAGTTGACATTTCTAGGGTTGAGGAAATCGCCAAACAGATGGGTGTAAAGTTTAGGGTTAGAGAGTACATACAGTCTTTCTGGTGAAAGTCACCTTTCAGCTTGATTTATGATGGCGTTTAACTGCTCTGATGTTAATGGTAAACCGTGAAGCACTTTTCCGCGGAGCTTCAAGTCTTTTAAGAATGTTTCCTTCAAGGGCAAGGGCTTTTCAAATTTTAAAAGGTATTTGAATTCAAGGGCTTTCCGCCACCCGTAGGTTTCGCATTCTTTTTGTTCCTCTTCTGAAAGCTCCTCGTTCCCGTAAACATTTTCTATTACGCCATAGCCAATGAAAGAATCGCCAAATTCCGTCTTGCTAACAAAAACCACTGTTTGACCAGATTGCCATTTCCTACGGGCTCCAGTATAATACATGGCTGAGTCAAATACCCTTTTAACCCACTCCTTAGTGGCTATCCTTAAGATTAAACCTTTAGACGAAACCATCTCCGCCAACCATGCTTAAAGCGTAATTTACACTATTTTTTGTAGGCTCGTCCTATAAGTTCAATCCAAATTCCGTCAGGGTCTCTAACAAAAGCCAACGTATAACCACCTTCATTCCATGGTTCAACAGCCGGGGTTGCGCCGCCGGCAAGAACCCGCTCATACTCTTTTCGGACATTTTTGCACCAAAAAGCTAGATGGTCAAGCTCGGAGCCAGCAACATATTCCTCGTAAAACTTTGTTCCAGGCGGGTAATAGTTTAGCTCCAAAACTTGCGGTGATCTTTCGCTTTTAAGCTGCACGTAGATGCCGCCTGTTTCCATTTTGCCCTTGCGCAATATCTTCATGCCCATTGTTTTTGTGTAAAACTCTATTGAGCGTTCCAAATTTCTGACGCGGATGCCCGTGTACGTAAACTTCACGCATGGCACCCGTACTGAAATTGTGTGTTTACTCCTAATAGCACTTTCGCGCAGCTGTTCATGGGATTATTGCAATTTTAATTTCGTTTTTTGATGTGGCGAGGATTTGGAAAGCTTCCTTAATTTTGTCCAGCTCCATCCTTCTTGTTATTAATGGTCTAACGTCAATTGTTCTTGAGATTATTAGGTTCAGGGCTCTTCTAAAGTGGAGGGGTGTGGCATGAAATGTGCCCAGTACGGTAGTTTCCCCGTAGTGAAGTTGTTCAGCGTTAAACCGCACTTCCGTTCCAGGCGGGCATCCGCCAAATTCTAGAACTGTTCCGCCTTTTCTAACGAGCCTTAGGGCTTGCTCCCACGTGGTTGGCTGTCCAATAGCCTCGATAACAACGTCTGCTCCATAGCCACCTGTTGCCTTGCGAACAGCATCTTCAACATTTTCCTTTCCAGCGTTTATTGCTTCGTCTGCTCCAAGCTTTTTGGCGAATTCTAGCCTCTCATCAACGAGGTCTATTATTATGACCTTTTCAGCTCCCATTTTCCTAACCGTTAAAAGGTGTAGTAGTCCGATGGGGCCTGCTCCAATGATTGCTACAGAGTCGCCGAGCCTAACTCTCGCCTTTTCCACTCCGTGGAGCACGCATGCCAGCGGCTCTGTTATGGCAGCTTCCTCATAAGAAATGTGGGGTGGGATTTCTTGCATGTTGACGCGGGCCATGTGGGCTGGAACTTTTATGTATTCAGCGTAAGCTCCCCAAAGCCAAATCATGTTCTCACATAGATTGTACTCGCCCTTACTGCACATCACACAGCGCAGGCACGGGGCACTGTTGCCAGCGCGAACCCGCATGCCCTTTCTCGGCCATTCTAAACCTTCGCCGACTTCAACTACGTCACCAGCCCATTCATGCCCAAAAACTGTTGGAAGCTTTATCACTTTCTCTACGTAGCCTCGCTGGAAAATTTTTAGGTCTGTGCCGCATGTTGTTGCCGCCCTAACCCGCACAAGGACTTCGCCAACCCCGACTTTTGGAGTTTCTACATCTTCGACTTTTAGGTCTTTAACTCCGTAAAGCATGGCTGCCTTCATAACCTTTCACTTGCCCAACACGATGACCTTTAGGCTTTCCTTATCTTCCAAAGCTGTTTTAAATGCTTTGGCTGTCTCCTCGAGAGGAAAGCGATGAGTTATCAAATCCTTTACACGTATCTTTCCAGATTTTATCAGCTCTAGGGCTTCTCTGGTTTCCGCGTGGGATGTTGAATATGAGGGAATTATTTGCAGTTCGTTGAAGAAAAGCTGTTTCGGGCTTATCTCCAAAATTTTTCCAGGATCTGTTGGGGCGAAAACGCAGAGTTTACCGCCTTTTCTGCATATGCCAAGCCCAGTCTTGTAGGCTTCCAGGCTTGGGGCTGTAACGATTGCTAGGTCAACTCCCCGACCGTCGGTTTCTTTTCGCACGGTCGCTGCCAGATCTTGGTTTAGTGGATTTACGGCTAAGTCCGCTCCGAATCTTTCGGCAAATTTCAATCGGAAGCTAACCAAATCGCTTACAATGACTTTCTGGGCACCATAAATCTTGGCTAAGACCGTGTGGATTATGCCTGTTGTCCCAGCACCTAACACAGCCACAGTGTCGCCCTTCCGAATTCCACATTTTTTAATGGCTCTTATGCAACAGCCAACAGGTTCGATTAATGTGGCCTCTTCGAGGGATAGGTTCTCGGGAATTTTAAGCGTGTCCAATTGGAGGTTTGGGGCTGGAACCTTGAAGTATTCGGCGAAGCCTCCAGGTACAATTTTTGTTTTGTGAAACTGTTCGCATAGAGTATAATCTCCACGCATGCAGTAGTAGCATTTCAAACATGCAACATGATGATGGACAAAAACTCTGTCGCCAACATCAAAATTTTTAACAGCTTCTCCCTTCTTAACAATAACTCCTGAAGGCTCATGTCCAAGAACCAGCGGGGCACGATTTTTCAGATACCAATCCATCAAATCTGAGCCACAGATTCCACAAGCCCTCATCTCAACGAGAACTTCATCATCGCCAATTTTAGGGATTGCCAATTCCTCGATTCTAATGTCTGACTGGCCATAATATACGGCGGCTTTCATTTTGACTCAATGGTTTTTCACATCCATAAGAACACTTAAGACTTTTGCAAATCATTATTGCAACATCATATCGCTTTTATACTAGTACTAAACGAAAATAGCCTTAAAGCAGATGAGTGGTGTTGGAAGTGAAGATTGAAAGGGCAGAGCTTGTGGCATACATCCTCATAGCCGTAGGCTTGCTATTGCTTGTCATAACCTTCATAATGGCTTATCTGAAACTGGAATCCCTTGCAAGCATAATAACATCTGGAAATATTTCAGAAGCTCTTGGGTTAATTTTTGGACCAATAGTTGAGGCTGTGATTAAAATCATGTTTCTAGGCATAATGGGTTGGACAGGTTCGATAGCAACGATGAGGGGCATACAACTCTATAAGGAGGCAAAAACTAGAATAGTTCCTCCAGCCCCTCCCGTCCCTCCAAAACCTCAACAGCCGCCCCAACCAGCTCCACCACCTCCGCCTCAGCAAACTCAACAAACCCAGCCTGTTAAAGCCTAAAAGAAAGTTTAAACAAGCAGAGGCGTCTAGAATTGCGGCATACAGTTAAAGCCTTAAGATTAATAATTGTAGTTCTATGGATCGCTGTTTTACTCTTGCCAGCTACCGTGGCTCTTTCATTATGGGAAATTTTCGAAGCAAAAAATAATGTAGGCATAGGAGAGCCTAGCCTCTCCGTGTCAAATGGAAACTTTTCCATTTCAGTGCCCTTCTACATGAATAATGTGGGCTTTTATGATATTTCAGAATTATGTGTAAACATACGCATATACGATGGGAGCAAGGAAATTTTAGAATTTTCAACATCACCGCTGAATATTCCAGCTGGAAGAATGCTGGAGTCTAATTTGAGCGCTTCCGTCAACTTAACGGATATGCTTTCAAGGGATAGGGAACTCCTAACAAATAGTAAAGACTTGGATGTTAGCATTGCCCTATACTTTCGAGTGGCTAACATATTAGCCTTCAACGTAGCCAGAAACTTTACTTACAAGTGGGGTGCACCCTTCAGCAACTTAAACATAACCTATGTTGGCAGCAACGCCACACATGCTTCTTTTTTGGTGAGTTTTTGCAATAATGCCTCATTCCCATTAAGTGGACCATTACAAGTTGGGCTTTACAATCTTCAAAATGTTTCCATAGGTTTGGAGGTACAAGTCCTGAACGTCCCATCCAATGGATTCTATCAAGAATCATTTGAAATACCCATCTCTGAACCAGCACAGAAAGGCATAATTCGCCTATATTTTGCTGATATACCAATCTTTGAAGAGCGATGGGGGTCTCAATGAACGAAGTTGAAACTGAAGTTAAACGAAATCGCCGAAAACTTGTTATCAAAATTGTTAAGGCGGCGGTTATAACAGCCATTTATGGAGCGATTTGGCTTATTATCTGGCTTTTACTTCTACATTTCTTGGGACCAATTTTCCAACCATTTTCAATGATATATTGGATTTTGGCTTGCGCTTCGCTTTTCTTCACCTTCGCCATAAAAATAAGCGAAGGCACCATCTACAAATACATCCTCATCATTTTAAGGTCCTTCTTCATAATAGTTTACCTTGCATATTCAACAAACTTTGGCGTCTTCACCATAAACTTTGAAGGCTTCACTTTCACTGTGGAGTTTATTCCGCTTCTGGCTATAATGGTTGCAATAAACATCCTATCAATAGCTAGAGGACTCATCCAAGCCATAGAATTTGCAGCCCAAACCCCAGAAGATTAGCAGCTACAGACTTACATAATCTTATTTACTTCTTCAACAGTTTTTAGCAAGGAACAACATGGAAAAGCAGCTCAAGCCCTTAGAACTTGCTGCCTTAACCATTGTCCTTTTGTCAGCCTCGTTTCTGCCGAAGCCGGCGGAAAGCATCGGATACGCCGTAGATGTTCAAGATTTCAGCTTCTTGAAATATGATGTACAGGAGGTTTTTGTCGGCGAGCTTAGACATGTAATTAGAATCACAAACCCAACAACTAGGAGAGCGGCTGGTGTGAATCTTTACGTTCCTATTGTTAGGAATGAAACTGCACGCCACTATACAATATTATACAACGTTAAGACGGCAAACGAATACAAACTCTTGGTGGACGGTTCGGGGAACATCTACGCTTGCTGGAAAAACCTTGTGATTCAGCCAAGTCAAACTTTTACGGTGGAGCTTAACTATCACGTTCTTTCTTTCAGCCTCACCTATACCGTTAACTCAAGCATGATAAGAAGCTACGATAAAGGCTCAGAGCTTTACATGAAATACACACAGCCCGAAGAGCTCATAGAATCAGATCACGAGGAAATCGTTGAAAAGGCACAGGAGATAGTGCAAGGCGCAGACGACCCCCACGTGAAGGCTCGTTTAATTTATAATTTTGTGGTTAATTATCTGCGGTACGAAATGCAGAATGAGGAAAAAGGTGCCTTGTGGGCGTTAGGAAATGGCGTCGGAGACTGTTCTGAATACTCTTATTTGTTTGTTGCTTTGTGTAGGGCTGCTGGAATTCCAGCAAGAGTTCAAGCTGGTTTCGCTTTCCATAATACTGGACAAGTTTTGGAGGATGGGCACATGTGGGCTGAATACTATCTTGAAAATTATGGATGGATGCCCGTAGATGCTACATGGCAGCTCTTCAACACCATAGACAATAAACACTTCAGCTCCATTAGAAGCATACCAGAAGTCATACCATACTCAAATTATTTCATCAACGGCACAGACGCTTCAAGGCTTGTGGATGGACAAACTATTCAATTGACCGCCTCCCAGCCGAGCGCCTTCAGCGACTACACTTTCGCCCAGAACATCGTAACCGCTATTCAAAGAATTGAACAGGCGGAAACAGCCATTTCTATAGGGCGATTTTTAGGAGCATCCATTATTTTCTCGTCTGAAATGCGAGAAGTTGAGAAGAAGATTCTAAATGTAAGAATCTTTGTTCAAAACGCCATAGACGCATGGGAGACATCCGCTCAAATTGCAGGTTCAAACGCTTTCCAAGCCCTTGAAAATGCCGAGAAAGCCTTACACGACGCTTGGATGCTCGCCTTTAAAACCTTCGCCTTATACATGAGCATCCTCGTTGTGTTAATGCTTATTCTACTAGCCTTTGTTAAGCGCCCTAGAAAGGGGCCATCTGAGAGGGCTGGCACAAGCCATATAGCCACAAACCGACTGTAAAAATTAGTGTAATGTGAGTTTAGATGCAAAAGTCTTACTCGAGGCTATTGGGAATTGTTGGAAAACCTAACACTGGAAAATCAACATTCTTCAGCGCCGCAACTCTTGCTCCGGCTGAGATTGCAAACTACCCCTTCACGACGATAAAGCCTAACAGAGGCGTGGGCTATGTAAGAACGCCTTGTGTCTGTAAAGAGTTTAGAGTAAAAGACATACCAGTAAACTCCTTATGCCTCGAAGGCATCCGCCTGATTCCAGTTGAGTTTATTGACTGTGCCGGACTGGTTCCGGGCGCATGGCAAGGAAGAGGCTTAGGCAACCAGTTCCTGGACGAGATAAGAAAGGCTGACGTGCTAATCCACATCGTGGACGCTTCTGGCGGAACAGATTCTGAAGGAAGAATCTGCAAGCCAGGCGAACACGACCCTGTGGAGGATGTAAAGTTTCTCGAACATGAAATAACCATGTGGATGGCAAACATCCTAAAAAAGGATTGGGCAAAAATCGCCAGAACAGCCGAATCCGGGTCAACAGACTTAATTTCAATTTTGGAGGAGAGGCTTAGCGGCTTAGCCATTAGAAGAGCCCACATTTTCGAAGCTATAAGGCGGACGGGTTTAAATGCTGACAAACCCACAAGCTGGAGCGATGAAGACTTCCTAAGATTCATTGACACTCTAAGGCAGATTGCAAAGCCAATGCTTATAGCGGCAAACAAGATAGACGTGCCAACAGCCGAAGAAAACCTTGAAAGACTCAAAAAGCTGAATTATCTTGTAGTTCCATGCTGCGCCGAAGCTGAACTCGCATTGCGGAGAGCTGCAGAGAAAAAACTCATAGATTATAGACCAGGCGACTGCAACTTCAAAATTAACAGTCCAGAAAGGCTCACTGAAAGCCAGCTTAAAGCCCTGGAAACAATTAGAGAAAAGGTTTTGTTGAAATTTGGCTCCACGGGTGTTCAAGAAGCCATAAACATGGCATACTTTAAACTTTTAAACATGATTACAGTTTATCCAGTCGAGGATTTGGAGCACTTATCCGACCATCATGGAAGAGTTTTGCCGGACGCCTACTTGGTGCCTTATGGGACCACAGCCCGTGAACTCGCCTACCTAATCCACACGGAGCTCGGCGAAAGCTTCATCTACGCTGTGGAAGCTAGAGAGAGAAAACGTGTGGGAGAAGACTACATACTCAAGGATAGGGATGTCGTCTCAATAGTTAGCGCCAAAAAAAGAGCATGATTTACCAAAACCAGTTAGGCGCCAAAACGCCGTTTCCGCTTCTGAAAAGTTCTAACAGCCCTTAAAAGGTCTATTAGGCGGAAGTCTGGCCAATAGACGTCTAGGAAGCATAGTTCGCTGTAGGCTGACTGCCATAATAGGAAACCGCTTAGTCTCTCCTCTCCAGAAGTTCTTATAATCAAGTCTGGGTCTTGTTTTGGCATGTGTGAAGTGTAAAGGTGCTGCTCAAACATTTTTTCATCAACGTCTTCTGGAGTTAATTCCTTTTTCTGAATTCTTTCAGCAATTTTCCTTGCAGCATCCACTATCTCGGCTCTTCCACCATAGGCGAAGGCTATGTTTAAAAAGTGCTTATCATAGTCTCTTGTGGTTTTCTCCACATCTTCTATAATTTTCTGCAAATTCTCAGGAAGCAGATTTGTTCTGCCAATGACTTTAACCCGAACCTTGTTCCTATGGATTCTCTCATCTGTTATAATCTTCTGAAGCTTTTCAGAGGCAATTTGCATAATCTCCTCAACTTCCTTTCGAGGTCGCAGGAAGTTCTCCGTTGAAAAAGCATACAGCGTTATAGATTTAACATTAAGCTTCAAGCACCATTCAAGAAGCTTCTCAACCTTTTCGGCTCCTTTCTTGTGACCGTACCACGGATCTAGGTCTTTCTCCGAAGCCCACCGCCTATTTCCATCCAAGATCACGGCTATGTGTTCTGGCTTTACGCCACTTTTAACCTGGTGCCAAAGCCACTTTTCATAAAGCTTGTATGCACCAATAGTTGAAAGTATCGATCTTAGCATCTATTTGAGCCTCGCATTTTTAAGCGCGTCCGCACATGGGCAATTTTTCCGCTCAACTGGTAAAGCCTCAACAGTCTCAATTAAAAGTTGCTCTATTTTAGGCTGTACTTTTCGTGAAATGTCAAAGACTTCCTTTGGTGTTAAACGTTCCTGCATGCCAGCCGCCATATTAGAAACAAAGCAAACGCATGCGTAACAAATTTCAAGCTCTCGGGCAAGCACAGCCTCTGGCAAACCAGTCATACCAACAACATCAAAGCCCAGACGCCTAAACATCTCAATCTCAGCTGGAGTTTCAAACCGAGGTCCCTCGGTGCAAACAAGAATCGCCTTGGCGCAAACAGCCAAACCGAGCTTTTCTGCGGTTTCGATTAGGACTTTGCGAATTTCTGGGCAATAGGGTTGAGAGACATCAATGTGCGTAACTGGTGCTTTATCATAAAAAGTTGTGGGCCGTGTTTTTGTAAAGTCTACAAAATCATGAGGAACAACGATGTCGCCAGGCTTTAAGCTCTTGTTTATTGCGCCGACAGCGTTTACGGCTATGATCCTTTCTACACCAACCTTATGCAGCGCATAAATGTTCGCTTTATAATTTACCTTATGCGGGGGAGCAGAATGTTCAAGACCATGCCTAGGAAGGAAAACCACTTCTTTGCCGCCGATCTCTCCCATAAATAACGGTGGAGGAACCCCATATGGGGTCCTGACGATAACTTTTTCAAAGTTTGCTAAGAGTTTCTCAAAGCCTGTTCCGCCGATAATTGCAATTTTAGCCTTCTTCTTTAAGCTCTTCAATTTTCTCTTCAGACTCCTTGAAAAATCCTTTTGCAGACCGATGAATCACCACAATAATCAGCAGCGAGGCAACACTCAACAGAATGCCTACAACAATTGAGAATATTAGAACTTCATAGCCGCTTCTTGGAGATATTAAAATGTTGGAGGCTGATTCAAGGATTTGCCTAGTCCACCCAATTAGAACTATTAGGGCTGCGTTGCGTAAAAGCCTCGCGTCTCTTTCAAAGTACCAGCGTATAGCCCTCCCAGTTAATGCTACACAAATTCCGATAATTACAAGGTCTTTTGAATCCATAATAAAGTAGCCTGCAACTTGCGGCGAAAAAATGTTTAACCAGTTAGACATGTCTATACCAAGAAATGATATTTCTTCCGAAGCCGAAGTATATCCTAGATAAAAGCCAATGGCCATACATAATATGCCTGCAAGCATGGAGAATGCGGAAATCTGCACTGGGAGAGGTGGTGGAGAATATTCCTTCATCCAAACATAAGCCCTCTTAATCATTTTGTCGACTCCGAAGCCCTTGACAAACATGTATGTTCCTAGAACAATGATGAAAGCCATTAGGTAGTAATGAACTAGGCTGAATATGGCAAGAATGCCTAGAATTAGGAAGAGGAGTCCGGGCAGTCCTAAGGCTATACGGGAGTATCTTGGATTTTCCAAAATCATTTTTAAATATCTTGAAAATAGGGCTGCTGTTTCCTCTATGGATTCGCTGTGTTTAACAACTATTCTCCTTACAGACGAGACTGGCACTCTGGACTCTATTAGGGGTAAAACCGCCTCGTCCGAATAACCGTCCGTAACGAGGATAACTTCGTTTGCTGGGAAGGACTTCAAGACTTCGCTTAACTCGGCAACTATTTTTCTATCAGCGCTGACGCTTCCTAGCTCTGAGCCAGATACTGTTGCGATTTCAAAGACTTCCTCTGGGTTGTTCTCGCTGAGAAGGCGGTCATAAACTCTTATAGCTTCAAACATGGCGTTGGCGTCTGGTTCTTCAGGATCTTTTAGGGCTAGGGAAACAGCCGCGTTTAGGTTTTTGTCCCTTCCAATTAATGGTGTTTTTATTTCCGCTTTCGTTGTTAAGTCGCCGTCTCTGTCAACGCAAAGGATCAGAATCTTCTTCTGTTTCTGCTCCGGTTCAGTCATCTGTTCTCTTCCAATTCAATATTTGTTTAAAGTTACTTTAAGTTTATGCTAATCCTTTCTCGGCTAACACTTTAAATTCTTCCCACGTCAGTTTTTCGCCCCGCTTCAATTTTTCAAGGGCTTGTTTTTCCACACTTTCTAATAGCTTTTCTTCAGCTTCCTTTTTCTTCTTCTCTTCTTCAGCAGAAATTTCCCCTCTAAAACTTCTTATTTCGCCCAGTATTTTCGTCATTTCCGCTTGAAGGGCTTTTATCTTCTCCCGTGCTTGGAGATAAAGCCCATGAAAACTGTCAGCCTCATCTTTGATTTTCTTTGCTTCTTCTACTTTTTTCAGCATTTCAGCGTGGATTTGCTGGCTTTTCTCTGCCTTTTCCATTATGGTTTTATGGCAAAGCTCAACCCTAGCCTGAAGCGCCTTTAACCCAGCCTTCACTTCGATTCTTATCTGGTTTAGTTGTTCGATTTTCTTATGGACGCTAATTTGGCTTTCCAACTCCTTGACTTGTTCGACTAGTTTTTTCTCTTCCTTTAGGCTTAAAGGAGTTGTTTGAATTTTCCATTCAATGCTTTCAACATCCTTTTCTAAAGCTTTGAGGCTCCTTTTTGGCTTCTTTTTTATGAGCGGCTCAAGCTCTTTTTTCAAATTTTTAAGCTCTGCAATTTTTTTGGCTATTTCTGCTTTAATCTGGCTTCTCTGCTGTTTTAACTCCTTAACCTTTGCGTTCACCTCGTCTCGCGTGGTTTTCAGTCTTAAAATCTCGCCGCGTAGGTTCTTCAACTCCTGGTTTAGTGTGTCTCTTTTCTCTACATAATCTTTGGCTTCAACTTCTAAAGCACTTTTCTGCTTTTTTAAAATGGAAAGCCTCTCGGTTAATTCCTCAATTTTCTGTGTTCTTTCGCTTTGTGGCAACTAGGTTCTCCTTTTCTGCCTCATCCATTCGAGGATCTGTCGGATTAATTTTGTTCCCTCTCCCGAAGAGAATAGGGGTAAATTCCAATTTTCCGTTATTCTCCAGCGAGTTACACTCTTATTTGCGGTTCTTTTTTGATAGGGCTTTTTGTATAGGAGTATGCCTTTCCTCTGCCATTGAGGAGTTTTAGCCAAATTTATTCCATGCTTAAAGAGTGTTTCGTGAAGTTCCTCAGTTTTCATGCCCTTCAATTTTTTGGCTATTTCTTGTGGCTTATAGCCCATTTTCCTGAAGAGCCAATGGGCATAAGCGTTATTATGATTTCTCCAGGCGTTTGTTTGCCTCCAAATTAGATACTCCAGTGTTTTTTTATCGTTTGGAGTAATGATTATGCGGGAGTCGAAGGCTGCAATAACCCTTTTGTTAAAGCACTCTTTCAGCTGGATGGAGAACGCCGCTGAAACAAGGCTTGGTATAACTGAGTCTATCTTTTCTATTCTGCCGTTAAATGGCGCTTTGCCGTCAAAAAGTATGTTTAATTCGTCGCTGACAACATAAACCAAGGTTGGGCTGAACCCCTTTTCGAAGAGGGCTTTGCCAGAATTGACAAGGCATCTTGCAAACCTTTCATCAAAGGGTTTCTCTGCGCTTATGGCGTCTGCGAGTGCACGGAACTTCCAACCGTCAAGTCTTACAAAAAAGGGCGTTTTCATTGGAAGAGCGGTTTTTGAGAAAATTTCACTTTTTGACCAGCCTTTAAAACGTTCAACCATTTGTCCGTTCTTATTCATCCTTTTTAACCTTGGTTTAGGCGTTTCTATTCTAGGATTATTCTTGCATCCACCGTTTTTGCTCCCTTCTTGTATACCATTATTGGGTTTAGGTCAAGCTCCTTGATTTCTGGATGTTCAGAGACAAGCCTCGAAGTTTTTAGGAGAATTTGCACTATGGCGTTTATGTCTGCTGGCGGTGTTCCCCTATATCCTTTTAAGAGTGGGTAAGCCTTAACCTCGCTAATCATTTCATGGGCTTCTTCCTCGGTTATTGGCACTATTCTGAAGGTAACGTCCTTCAGAACTTCAACGAAGACTCCTCCAAGTCCGAACATTAGGGCGTGGCCAAACTGGGGATCTTTTATGGCTCCAACAATGACTTCTGTTGAGGGCTGCGCCATCTCCTGCACGAGAATTCCTAAAACTTTTGCGTCTTTCCTATGTTTTTTCACGTTTTCCATTATTTGTTTGTAGGCTTTTCGAATTTCCTTAGCATTTTTAAGATCAAGCATGACTCCTCCAACATCAGACTTGTGGAGGATGTCTGGCGAAACAATTTTTAAAACGACTGGGTAGCCCATCTCCTCTGCAAATTTGACGGCTTCCGCCTCACTTTTAGCTAGCCTAAACTGGGTAACTGGAATGCCATACTCGATACAGACGCTTTTGGCTTCCATCTCCAACAGGTATTTCCTTCCGACTTTGCGAACTTCTGCGAATATGTTCTCCATTTTGCTCATGTTTTTCATCCCTGCGCGAATTGTAACAGTTTTGTTGCTTTTCAAAATTAAATTCTTTGGTTCAACGTTTTCGCCATATGTTGTATGGACACTGGTTCCAGCAGTATCGGCTGCCTTTATACTCGCAGTTTTTGCATTCTGGCATGTCGAAAAGCCTTGGTTTCCTACTTCCGCCAGAGTCACTTTGGGACAAATATGCTCTCCATGAATTTACTGCTTTTTAGAGCTAAAAACATATCTGAGGTAGGCTTGCATACATCTGGCGGGGAAGAGGAATTTGGTCTCTTTAAGGGCTTTGGCGCCATCTTTAACGCGAATTACAATTGCAGCGGCTGTCGGCGCGGCACTGCATATCGGTCAAGGAAACCCAAATCTAATAGATGAGAAGGCTGTTCAGTTTTCAAGGGCTGTCTTAGCCCAGACAGATGTAGATGGCGAAGTAATCGTATGCGAAGGACCCAAAGACAACGCTCCAGCCTTTTTACGCAAGGAGAAGGTTGGAACTGGAAGGGGACCAAAGGTTGAGTTTGTAATAGACCCCGTCGACGGCACAACAGCAGCCTCGAAAGGGAGAAAAGATGCCATTTCCGCGTTGGCTTGTGCACCGAAGGGATGTTTGCAGGTTCTCCCAGACGATGGATATTATTTTAAGGTGGCGGCGGACCATCATGCCCTGGGAAAGACATCGTTGGAAATGCCAATAGAAGAAATTGTTAAAACCGTGGCTGAGGCAAAAGGGCTGCCCATAGAAAACTTTACGGTGATAATGCTTGAACGCGAAAGGCACATGGAAATTCTTCAGAAACTTAGGAAAATTGGTGTAAGGATAATCCTTATACCGGACGGGGACATTGCTGCGGCAGTGGCAACATGTATTCAAGGCTCGGGTGTAGACTTGCTGATAGGCGCTGGTGCTGGACCGGAAGCAACCATAGCCGCAACAGCTGTAAAATGTTTGGGTGGAACAATGCTTGTCAGAGTTTGGAGGGACAAAAGCGATGACCCGAAAAGGCTTGAAAGGCTAAAGGCTGAAGGCGTGGACGTAGACAAAACTTATAATCAGGATGAATTGGCTAAGGGTAATGAGCTTGTATTTTGTGCCTCCGGCGTAACGAAGGGCGAACTATTGGATGGAGTGCGCTTCATCTCAAACGGGGCTGTAGTAAGCTCTTTGTGTATAAGGCTTCCAAGCGGAACAATAGAAAAATCAGAGACGACACTACGCTTTAAAGGACACCCAATCTACAAACACTTTATAACATAAAACAGTAGAGTGGGGCTGCCCGGATTTGAACCGGGGTCCCGAGCGCCCGAGGCTCAGAGCCTAGACCAAGCTAGCCGACAGCCCCTCTCGGTTTTTATGCACCACATTTTTAGTTTTGTGTAGGTTTAATAAAGGTGTTTTCTTAACCTTTAAACCCTTATCCGGGGCTATAACTATCCAGTGTTAGGGGGAGCGTTGAAAGGCTTGTCTAGCCAGCACCAGCATCAGCGTCTGCGGGGAATCCGCGTTTTGAAGGCTGTTTCCTCAGTTGTTAGACTTAACATTTTAACAGCTCTCTTTGACCATGGTCCGCTTTCCTATACTGAGCTTATGAGCTTTTTAAAAATGAATCCAAGTAGGGATGCTGGACGCTTCGCCTACCACCTCAAATTTTTGCTTAAGGCGGATTTGATTGAGGCTGATGTGGAGTCTAAGAAGTATCGCCTAACAGATCTGGGAAAGATGGTTATTGACGTGGCTGAAGAGATTGAAAAGCGAAGCTTAAGAGCCCAAAGAATCCTTGTCCGAACATCCCGCTTCACCCTAGAAGAATTCGACGCCACAAAAATTGCAAATTCTCTCATTAAAGAGGCTGGAGTGCCCCCAGAACTTGCCCAAAAAATAGCAAAAGAAGCTGAAAAACGCCTCCTAAAGGCTAGAACCCGCTACTTAACGGCTCCCTTGATAAGGGAGGTTGTCAACGGAATCCTCATTGAAAAGGGATTGGAAGAGCACCGCCACAAACTCACCCGTTTGGGGCTGCCAGTGCACGACGTTTCAGCCAACCTCATGAAAGGCAAAGCCACGGCTGACGCGTCTTCTGTTTGCGAAGATTTTGGGAGAAACGTCCTTGAAGAGTACACGCTTCTAAACGTGCTGCCAAGAGACATTGCAGACGCATACCTTTCGGGAGAGATCCACCTACACGGCTTAGGCTACTGGATTTTGAAACCAAGCGAAATAATTCACGACTTAAGATTCTTCATAAAAAACGGTTTAAGCCCAAGTCCCCAAAACATTGCCAAGCCAGATATAAAGCCGCCGAAAAGTTTTGAATCCGCCCTAAACCTAACCCTTAACATTCTTTTACAAGCATCAAAGGAAATCGACGGAACACAGGTGCTTGAATACTTTAACATTTTTTTGGCACCCTTCTTGAAAGGCTTGGATAAAGCCGCTATTAAAGAGGCTTTGAAGCTTTTCGTCATCAGCGTTAGCCACCACGTTAACGCCTCCATAAATCTCGAGTTGACAATTCCAGAGTTTTTAATGGATAAGCCCGCCATAGGCTCGGCGGGTGGCGGTTATGGCGACTATCTCAATGAAAGCCAGCTTTTAGCCTCCTTACTGCTTGAGGTTTTTGAGGAGGAAAGCCATGAAAAGCCGCTTCTAAACCCAAAACTCATAGTTAAAATCCGCCCAGAAACTTTTAAAAACAGTGCGGCGGATGTCCTCCTAAAGGCACATCGTCTAGCCTCAGAGAGGGGCACGCCATACTTTGCAAACCTTTCTGGCAAAAATGAGCAGAGCATGGTTTTTTCTCCGTTGGGAAGCATCCTCAAAGCGGATTTTAAAGAAGACTGGGAAATCGACACAATGCGCACAGGAGTTTTAGGACTTGTAACAGTTAACTTGCCTAGAATAGCCTACGAATGCGGCAAAGATGAAGGAAAATTCTTCGCATTTTTAAGAGAGAGGCTTGAGATGGCGGCACGAGCCCTAGAAATAAAACACAGAGCCCTAAAACAGCGAGGGAGAGGCTTTCTCCCATTTTTGACGCATTCAGCCAACGGCGACCAATATTTCAGAGTTGAAAGTGCTGCACGTTTAATAAATCTTGTCGGATTGAAAGAGGCTTCAGAAACCCTCAGCGGAAAAAACATATACGAAGACGAGAGAGCCCAAAAATTTGCTTTTGAAATCGTAAAACATGTTTTGGAATTCTTGCCAAAAAGTGGAAAACGCGAGAGAAGGCTTCTTCCATCAGCTTTGCCGTGTGCTGATGCCTCTGAAAGGTTGGCGAAACAGGACATTGAAAGGTTCGGTGTAGCAAAGGTTCGCTTCCAAGGAACAAGAGAAAAACCCCACTATTCAGCCTACAGCCAAATAAACCTTCAAAACTGGGAAACTCAATCAAAGATTTTAGCTGTTGAGAAAGAACTTTATGAGCAGCTTGTCGGCGGAAACTTGACGGTTTTAGAGCTTGGAAACGCCGAATACACGCCAGAAACACTTCTTTCATTCACGAAAAAGCTTGTTGAAGATTACAAGCTAGAGATTTTTACGTACAACCGCAACCTAACCCATTGCAGCCATTGCTGCAAAAGCTGGTTCGGTACGCTTCAAAAATGTCCGCTATGCGGTTCTGTTGGCACACTGACAGCCTTTAAACGCTTCGAATAAGCCTTAACCTATTTCACCGCGCCCAGTATCAGCGCCAAAAGCGCCATTCTTGTCACTATGCCGTTCCAGACTTGCTGAAAATAGCGGGCGTGAGGGGTTCCATCAACTTCTGCGGCTATCTCGTCAACCCTTGGAAGTGGATGCATAACAATCAAGTCTTTTTTCGCTTTGCTTAAAGTTTCAAGGTCTATCTTGTATGAGCCCTTAACCTTAATGTATTCCGCCGGGTCTGGGAAACGCTCCTTCTGTATTCGGGTAACATATAAAACGTCTAAAAGCGGGATAACTTTCCTAATGTCTGTTTCTTCGGTTACTGGGATTTTCTCTCCAATCTCTTCGAGGACCTCTCGCCGCATCTTCAAAGACTCTGGAGAAACAAGGTATAACTCTACATCGTAATGGGAAAAGGCATAAGCCAAAGAATGAACAGTCCGCCCATAACGCAAATCGCCCACAAGGGCTATTTTCAAACCGTCAATTCTGCCCTTCTCCTTCATAATTGTGTAGAGGTCTAGCAATGCTTGTGTTGGATGTTCCTCTGCCCCACTCCCACCATTAATAATCGGGACTTTGGCGAATTCGGCTGCAAGCCTCGCAGCCCCTTCAAGAGGATGCCTAATAGCGATTACATCAGCATAATTCTCAACAGTACGCACAGTGTCCGCCAAATTTTCGCCCTTCCGAACAGAGGCTATTTCGGCTTCGGCAAACCCTATTGTTGAACCCCCAAGCTTGTGCATGGCAGCCTCAAAGCTCAGGCGTGTGCGTGTGCTGGGCTCAAAAAAGAGTGTTGCAAGGATTTTACCCCTAAGCATGTCTGAGCCCTTCTGGGCTAGGGGCTCCATCGCCTGCGCAACTCTTAAAACGTAATCGATTTCTTCCCGTGAAAAATCGCGGATAGATATTATGTCTCTCCCTTCAAACTGCAACTTCGCACCCTTTTAGACAAGCGACAAGTTCTGCTTAAATAACTTTTTATCCACGTTTCGTTAGGCAAAAAATCTAGAGAAGGACTATCCAATTTAGCAATTCACGAGTTGTTAAAATTGACCGAGAACGCTTCTGAAGAAATTAAAACCTTTTATCTCTGCGCCGACAATACCTTTTAAAAAGGTGGATAAGCCTTATGAGTGAAAGCGAAACAATGCTTTATGTCTCAAAAATTAAGGATGGAACAGTCATAGACCACATAACTGGCGGACACGCCTTAGACGTCATTAAAATTTTGGGGATAACAGGGAAGGAGAAGCGCATAATCACCATAGCCATTAACGTTCCAAGCAAGCGGTTTAAGATGAAAGACATAGTCAAAATTGAAGGAAGAGAACTCAAGCCAGAAGAAGTTCATAAAATCGCTCTTTTAGCGCCCCACGCAACCATAAACATCATCAGAAACTATAACGTTGTCGAAAAACAGCGAGTTAAGCTTCCAAACGTTATTGAGGGCATTGTTAAATGTGCAAATCCAGCCTGTATAAGCAACAGCAACGAGCCAGTCCAATCCAAGTTTTATGTTAAAAGCGAGGAGCCCCTAATCTTGAAGTGTCACTATTGCGGCTATATCATGGAAAAAAGCGATGTCTTGAAGCAGTTTTAGAGTCTTCTGGACGGTATTCGGTTTTTGAGATAATGCTTATATTGCAAGATGTGATATTTCGAAAATAGATATGTCAGTAAAAAGACATATTGCATACACGTTAAACAAAAATACACGTGGTAGAAGAAAATGATTGAAATATTAGCCGTAACATTATGGACATGTTTCGCAGCATACTCAACATGGTACTTCACATCAGCAAAACATTATGCACCACTAACGCCAGAGGAAGCAAGGCTTCTCTGGAAAATCCATAAACAAACAACTAAATGTGGCTCAAGAAGATGGCGGGAAATCTGCCGAGGCAGAAAAATAATAGGTTTCGCTTGTGAGTGTGGGTACAAGTATATGCAGAAACGTCCAATAGTGACGAACACACCGCAATCAGCTGTGGTGCAATCTCCAACAGCAATCTACAAGAAACTACACAAAGCATAAACCAGCATAGCTTCCATCAAAGCCTGTGGATGTTTGTTAAAGCATTTATAGACAAGAGTCGTATTGCCCATTTAGGGATAAATAAAAATGGAATATAAATTTGAAACTTTGTTTAGGCTTTTCGATGAGAAAGCTTCTGAGAAGCATCCGGTTTTTCAAGCTGCAAAGATAGCTGAAGAAGTCGGAGAGGCGATAAACCTAGTTTTTAAGTTAGTGGGCTTCAGAAGGGAAGACTACGATGCTGAGGAGGTAAGGAGAAGGCTTGGCGATGAGTTAGCGGATGTTGTGATAACCGCCTATGTTTGCGCCAGAGTATGTAAAGTTGATTTGTGGAAAGCCTTGGAAAGAAAATTGGATATGGAAATAGAGAGGTGGCAAGAGTTCGAAGCCGTACCTAAATAATATTTCACTTTAATGCTTGCTTTCCTTTTTCCAATAGGGATTCAAGCTTCTCTCTTCTTCCTCCAAATGTGAGTCCGCTTTTATCTAGACTCTTCCACGAATCTAAAGCCTGTTTAGTGTAAATGGCCTCATTTTCGTCATAGTGCTTTGGGCATGGAAATTCCCCGCATATAAGGCAACACTCAACTTTTTTGTTTTGTGTGCACTCCCAAAATATG
Source organism: Bathyarchaeia archaeon (assembly GCA_038882535.1). Lineage (GTDB taxonomy): Archaea > Thermoproteota > Bathyarchaeia > Bathyarchaeales > Bathycorpusculaceae > JAGTQI01. Next base: position 21,933 of record JAVZOA010000002.1, read on the forward strand.
CAGCCCTTTCCGTCTTCTCTGCTTAACTTTAACATTTTGTTAACCCAGTTACAGCCACGGCATTGATGTTCTATGCGCTTGAAAACTTTGCAGAAGCCACAGAAAACTCCGCAGGCTCCGATTTCTTGGCTTATAACGCTTGATTTCTTATTCATTGTTTTACGCTCAGATATTCTTTGAGTATAGCTAGAATTTAGTTTTGCCGCTTCTAGTTGTATGTCTCTTTCTGTCCGCGCAGTTCTTTTTCTGTCTAAGCCTTAGGCGTTTTTGAATGGGTTGCCCCATTGCAAATGCTCAAGCACGCTGCCCTTGCACTAGCATCAATTATAATTTTATTCTCTTTTACAAATGGTTGTGGGCAAAGGTTGGCTTGCGGCATCTCTAATAAAGTGGTTTTGAACGTTGATGGCGATTTAGAGTTTGACGCGCTTCAAGACGCTTGTTTTTGGCATCCCCACAGTGCTGGCGGCAACATGGCTGAAAAAATAGGCGGTGAGTGGAATGCCAGTTTTGGCGACTACGCCACGTTGGTTTTGGAGGCTTCTGAGGAGAAGTTCGGGCATGTTGCGGCTGGAGCCTGGTGGCTTGATTGGGCTGAAGCTGGCTTTTCGAAGGTTCCGCTAAACCAGACAATAATCGTTTCCGTGGACATCCGCGTCAGAACCGCTAACCACACTGGTAAAGCTTGGCTTAGAATAGCCGTCGCCTCAGCCTTCCAAGACTTAAAGAGCATAGGCGGGTACAGCGTCAAATATACAGAGCTTGACATTTACGATAACCAGCAAGCCCTAAGCCACCCGCAAGGAAATATCAAAAACGGAGGCAACATAATTTTCAAAGGCGGAGACGTTGTAGAATTCAAATATGATTTCATCCCGCTTGGAGAGTGGAAACATTACGAGTTTAACCTAACAAGATGGCATGAGAACGCATGGGGCAACATAGCCAAAACAGGACTTTTAGAATCCGTCTATATAGTTATGGAAGTAGACTGTAGAGAATCCGCAGGCTACGCGGGAACAGCATACGCAGTTGTTGACGTGGACAATCTATTGGTTTACCAGCTAGAAACGCTGCATACCGTTTAAGTTCACAGCCATAAGTTCTGACAAAGTGCAGACCGCCTCGTGAGATTTCTCCCGCAAACTCCTTTCTTTTTCTGTTTTTGAGACATTGTTTTTTGGGTTTTTATTTTGAGTGGGAAGTAAGGTTGATGGCGAGACTGTTTATTTAAATCCTCGTTCCCGCAATTTTCATTTAAATGTCAAAGATTGCTGAGGAGAAGCAACAGCTCCGAGAGAAAATTTGGCGTAAAATGGAAAAGTCTGGAGTAGCGACTTTCCCGCTTCCATGCTGGGATAGAATCCCAAACTTTATCGGAGCCGATGTTGCAGCGGATAAACTTCGTCAACTTGAGGAATGGAAAAGAGCGAAGGTTGTTTTTGTTAATCCAGACTCGCCCCAGCGTAGGGTGAGGGAAAACGCCCTAAAAGATGGAAAAGTTCTCATTATGGCTTCGCCTAGACTCAAGCGAGGCTTCATACTAATAGACCCAGCAAAAACAAAGGGCAAAGAGCATTTTGCCTCCACAATAAAGGGTGCCTTCAAATTTGGGGTTGAAACTCAAAGCTTCCCCAAACCAGACCTGGTAGTTGAGGGTTCAGTGGCTGTTGACATGAAGGGGCATAGGCTTGGAAAGGGACACGGCTACGGCGACGTGGAGATAGAAATCCTAGAAAGAAGGTTCGGGGAAATTCCAGCAGCCACAACAGTCCACGATATGCAAGTGGTTGAAGATGTGCCCTTCGAGGAGAAGGACAGAAAAGTCTCCATAATAGTTACGCCGACAAGGATTATACGTGTAGTAAAATAACAGCAAAAACTAGAGGGGGGCTAGCGCTATTGCTTTTCCCAAGCGCTAAAAAATGTTGGTTTTCAGCGAAGCCTTTCTAAGGCCTTGTCAACATCGTCTAATCCAAGCCTTCTGAGGGTTTCAGACTTCGGTATGCCTTGTTCATCCCAACCAACAAGTTCATAGTATTTGCGCTTCTCCTCATCCACACGAGCCTTCTCAATTGTTTTGCCCTTGTATGGTCCTGATGGCAGTGGCTCATAGAAGCGGAGCGGATTGTCATCATGGATTTCCGGATTCCATTTCAAGTCCGGCCCGCCTAGGAGGAGCATAGCCCTCTGCAGTTGTATTATTTTCATGGCTTTTGTGGCAACCCAATCCTCCTTCGTCAATTCTATGCCCGTCACTGCCTTGTAAAAGTTGAAGACCAAGGCGCGGGGCAAGCCGAAAACGTTGAAGTAACAGTAAACGCCTGAATCGTGGAAAGCCATCATAAGCTCGCTTCTAAAATCGTCCAGTGGCATGCACGCGGTGGAGGTGTGGTCGCCACATTGTACAGAACAGGCATAAGAGTATATTTCTGGATAATCCTTTTCGCTTCTTATTCCATGGGCGCCCACGCCTATGCCCTTAACTTGAACGGCGTAGGGCGTAACGTCAACGCCCTTCATTTCGCTAATTTTTAGGGCTGCCCGATATGGGCCTTCGGCTAAAATTTTGCCTATGCCCTCCCTGTAGGCAATTTTCTTGGCTAGTGCAGCGAAAGCTTCAGCGTTGCCCCACTTAAGTTCTATGCCATCCAAGTCCTTCTTTGTCAGTATCCCCCTTTGGAAAAGCTCCGCTGCGAAGCCCAACACATTGCCTGTTTGTATGCCGCAAAGCCCCAAATCATCTATGACGGAAGCCATGTAAACATTTTCTTCTGGAGTAAATATGCCTAAGTTTGTGCCTAAATAGGCTTGCAACTCGTAGTCGGGATTGTCTGTTATCGCACCCTTAAACTTCCCAGACTTCACAACAGCCACCTTTAGGCATGTTGTTGGACAGCCAAAATCTCCCCAGTACTGTTTTACCCAAACCCGGTTTTCAAACGCGTTTACTCCAAAGCTTTTCTCGTCGTGCCACTCCTCCTGCCAGTTCCGAACAGGCTCAGAGCTTGTTTTCGCTCCCACCTCGTAGCCGGCTGAACCCGTTCCCCAGCGTCTCCAAAGCTCACTTTCATAGGCGCTATTGCAAACCTCTTGCATAAGCGCCTTCACATCTTCCATGTCGGCAACCTCCGGGAGGGGGCCAGTGCCCTTAACCGCAATTGCTTTAAGTTTTTTAGAACCCATAACGGCGCCATAGCCGCCATAACCAGCAGCGTGAGACCACTTAGCCGCAACAACTGCCGTCCGCACCTTGTTTTCTCCAGCAGGACCAATATAAAGAATAGCGGGCTCTTTCCATTCACCCTTCTGCGGATAACGCGTCTTCAAGAATCCTCTACATTCCCGAGTTAGAACGGCAACTGTTTGCTTCGCATCCAAACCCCAAACGTGGCTGGCGTCACGAATTTCAACATCAGAATCCTTAATGAAAATGTAGCAAGGCTTCTCAGCCTCGCCAGCCACTATGATGCCATCATAGCCAGCACACTTCAGTTCAACGCCAAACTCCCCAGCCACCGTGGAGCCAACAACACCGTTGCTTTGCGGCGACTTGCCTGAAACACAAACCCTCCCACCTGGGAAAAAGCCAGTAAGCGGTCCAGTCAAAAGCAGCAGCAAGTTTTCCGGTCCAAGGGGGTCGATAGTTTCCCATTTGTCGCCAAGTTTGTCCCAGAGGATTTTTGCGGCTAAACCCCTACCACCGACATAATCCTTTAAAATCTCATCGCTGAACCTCACTTCCTTAAAACTTTTCGCGAAGAGGTCAACCTCAAGGAACTTTCCCGTATAACCCCTAATCATACGTACTGTTCGCCCTCCTCCCCAAAAATTTTAACAGCCAAATCTCGGGCAATCTCTTCAGGAGTTCTGGCGTAAAGCTTGTAGGAGTAGTTTCCCCTAGACACGACCCGCAGAACATTCCAAAGCCCTTCTTGGCAGACCTTAACGCATTGCGGGTCGCCACCACACAAGTCGCAAATTAAAATCTTGTTTTCTGCTGGGTGCATGTGGGGAATCCTCCCCGGGCAAGCCTCAATACACTTTCCACAACCAATACAGGCATTGGAATCAACAAGTACAGCGCCAGTTTCCTTACTCACTGATAAGGCGTTAACTGGGCAAGCTTGAACACAAGGGTAATCTTCACACTGGGCGCAGAAATGGGGAAACTCGATCCCCGGAGCAAGCATAAAAATCCTAATGCGCGAGGCTTCTGGCCATATGCGCTTCTCATGGAAAAGCGAACATACTATTTCACATTTTCTGCAACCGCTGCACTTTGAAAGGTCTCTGGCAATCCATGTGAGCGCTTTCTCAGACGCCAAACTCCACCAAACCTCCTCTCAAATTGAACTCCCTATTCATTTTAGGCAAATTTAAGCTTGATGCGTCTACCGTCAGCTTATAAAAAGTTCTTTAAAGCCAGATACCCTAAAATGAAGAGAGGCTAAAAATTGTCAATAACGGATATATTCCAGCAACTCGCAGATTGGATGAAAAATTTCTCTGTGCAGTACGGTTACCTTGGCATATTCCTGCTAAGCCTAATAGGCTCAATGTCGATATTTTTTCCAATCCCATATACAGTGGCCATATTCTACATAGCCGCTAATTTTCAAGATTTTAACCTCTTGCTAATTGCTTTGGCATCTGGAACCGGTTCAGCTATAGGAGAGTTTACAGGATACATGCTCGGACTAGGCGGAAGAAAAATAATAAGCGAGAAACGCAAACACCAAATGGAAGCTCTGGTAAAAATTTTTGGGAAGTACGGCCCTATTGCAATATTTCTCTTCGCCCTAACACCGTTGCCGGATGACTTGCTCTTCATACCGCTCGGCATAATGCACTACAACTTGTTGAAGGCGTTTATCCCAGCAATAATTGGGAAAATATGCATGAGCTTAATAATAGCCTACAGCGCCCGCTACACCATAACAATAATTGAGCAAATATTTGGCATAGAAAGCGACTGGATAACCGCCCTAATAAGCATGACGTTGGCGATAATCCTACTAATAATAGTGCTAGCTATAATGTTCAAAATAGACTGGGAGAAAATAGCCAAAAACCTCGAACAAAGACGTGGGGAATAACCATACTGGAATACAAAATCTCTAAGGATTTGAAGTTAATATTTTTTCATTTTGCCTGTCTATGTTATGGAACTTGGTGAGACTGGAATGGATGTAGTTTTCTTGTACTCGTTGATGTTTCTTGTTTTATATTACACATTTATTTTAAGATCGTTCAAATTTTGAGCCAAAATAAGAACGGGCATAAGCAACAATTTCAACCGCATTGTTGTTTATGTTAGGCCCATGTTACGTCTTTTCTTTGGATTTTGAGTTGCGCGTATATGAAGCCTTTCTTGGCTCTCTCTTCTTGCTCTTTAACCCAAGCCTCTAGGCCTATCTCCCTCAGCCTTTTCCCATCCTCAATTGTTGTTGGATAAACTTTGTTATAATTTTCGATGAGGACGCATGGATACTGATCGCAAAAGGGGCAGGCGGATATCCCTTTCTTTTGGGCGCATAGCCTTATCTTGCATGTTGAAGGGCCGCCGCCAGTTCTGCAAGAGCACTCATACCTTGTTAGGTCTTCAAGAAATTTCCAGAAAACCGGAAAAGTTTCGCGCATGGAAGGCACATACTTGTACCAATAATCCATGCCCTCCTGCTGAAGCGTGTCCCTAAGCTGCTTTGCATGCTTCGAAAAGCAAACTCTAACACCGCATAAACCGCAATAACAGCCACAATATCCGACAAGCCCTAACAAATCTTCAGCCATAATAACACCAACGTTGATATTTTGCCTTTGATGATTTAACACTTCCCATTGCGAGCAAAAATTACAGTATAGTGACTCTTTTAAGAGAAAATAAGAAGTGGAAGGCTTTAATGTTATGGGTTGTCCATTATATAATTGAAAGGTTGGTGCCCTCTTTTAGTATGAGCTTTCTGTCTACCCAAACTGTTGCATGCGTCATAGATGCCCACCAATGCCTGTTTTCCGGCGTTCTATTTTTCCCACCCTTGTCCTTGTTTCCGCCAATTCCTATCGTTACTCCACCAAGCACTTTGTCGTCTTGCGTGAAACCATGTTTCAGCCCTGGATTAAGGCCTATTCCGAAGAATCCGAATTTTCGGATGTCGCCTTGTCCAGATTTTATGTAATTTTCGAAAAGTTCTATTCCTTCTCGGGCCCAATATTTTATGACATTTCCTTGTTCGAACCACAACTTTAAATCTTTTATCCTCCTTCCGCCAACGGTTGGAATTTCTGCATCGAAGACGACGGTTCCCCCGGCGCTATCTTCATCCGCAGCCACTTCAACAAAGCCAGATGGCAGAAACTTTACAGCATATTTTGCAGCATCTTCCTTTGTAACTATGCTGTCGCCTATAATTGGTTCTCTTCCAGCTAAATCGAATTTGAGGTTTGTGCCAAAAGGCGTCTGAATTTTTACCTCTCGTCCATTTTTAATGATGTCGGCAAGTTTAGCTGCTTTATCGGAAATCTCTTGCTGGTTTGCCAAACAGCCCTTAAGCATCACTTTACGCCATTGCTCATAATCTAAGCCCAGTGCCTCCGCACGTTCCGGTGTGACAAGGCAATACTCGATTCCTAGCATGCGAACGCGATGCTTCTGGGCGATTTTTCGCCAACTCTCCAAAAACTTATTTGAATCATAAAACCAGACGTTTGCCAGCTCTCGCTTCTCTTGAGGAATCGTATCCCACCTGATAGGGTTCCGCGGACCCAACGTGAAAATAAAAACGTCGGTCTTCTCCAAAGCGGCGGATTGATGTGTAGGAAGAATCTCCAAGAGTTCTTTAGAAGCTTCAATGAGAGAGCGCATCCAATAATCCTCCGGCATAAGAGTAATAAACGGATGTGCCCCACGCTTTAGGCAGGTCAAAGCCAAATCAGAAGCAAGCTCAACTGTATGATCCCAACTTTGGATCCAAACATTCTCTCCAAAACCCACGTTTAAACATACGCCCAATATTTGGTGTGCAAGTTCCATGTTGCTTCCCATCTTATAGGAACCCATTATGAAATTAAACTATTTTCACATAAAATAAATTTGGGATGAGTAAACTATCCACAGTTGGTAAAAAGCTATATGATCTGAAGTTTAATTTTGAATTTTGGTGATTGTTTTGGGTGTGATTCGGCAAATGAAAGTCGAGGATGTGGTTTTGGCGGTCAAGGTCTCAGTTGACGCTATGGAAGATTGTTGGAACCGCTATGAAAAAGATTATTATCCGAAAAAAGCCTTGGAATTTGACAAGTCGCTGCACACGCCGGAAAATTATGTTAAAAGGATACGGGATGATAATGAGCTTCTTTTTGTAGCTGAGGATGGTGGCGAAATCATAGGGATTGCCACGGGCAGGATATTGCAGGGATATGAAAAGGAAGGCGGTCTCGCCCATCTCGGATGGATATGCGTCCACCCAACCCATCAAAGCAAGGGTGTCGGAGAAGCCATACTTAAACACTTTATAGAATATTGCAAGCAGCAAAAGTGCCATAAAATAACCTTGTATACGCTTCCAGTTTTAATTTCAGCCTTGAAGTTGTACTTGAAGCTTGGATTTGTGCCGGAAGCATACCTACATAAAGAATGGTGGGGAGTAGACTTCATAAAAATGAGTAAATGGCTATAGCCAAGGTTTAAAACCTTAAAGTTCTTGCTAGAGAAAATAAGGGAAATCTCAAGGGGTTTTAGATTATTCCGAGTTTTTTGCCGCCTTCTTTGAAGGCTTCGGCTGCTCTGTCAAGCTGTTCTGTTGTGTGCTTTGTGCATACTTGAACACGGATTCTGGCTTTATCCCTTGCAACCATTGGATAGAATATTGGCAGGACGAATATGCCCTTCATCCATAGGTAGTCTGCCAAGTCCCTTGCAGCCTTGCTCTTCCCGCACATGACTGGGATTATTGGAGTTTCGGTGTTGCCAGTGTCAAACCCGGCGTCTTGCAGTGCATCCAGCAAGTGATTTCGGTTTTCCCAGACGCGGCGGACGTGTTCTGGCTCTGTTTCGAGGACGTCTATTGCGGCTATGCAGGCGGCTGCGACTCCCGGCGGGACGGCGCCGCTGAGGAGCCAGCTTCTAGCCTTGTTGTAGGCGAAGTTTCGGAGTTCCTCGCTTCCGGTTATGTGTCCGCCTATTACGCCGAACGCTTTTGAAAAAGTTCCCATTTCAACATGCACTTCATCACGCCTAAGCCCATAGTGGCTTACTATTCCGCGTCCGCCTTCGCCTAGGACGCCTTCGCCGTGGGCATCATCCACGTAAACTCCAGCGCCATGTTCCTTTGCAATTTTAGCTATTTCCCGCAGTGGCGCTGTGTCTCCATCCATGCTAAAAACTCCATCTGTTATTATCCATATGCGGTTGTAGGGCGGATCGTGTTTTTCAGCTTCATCCATAACGCGGGCTAAGTCTTCCACGTCCTTGTGCTTGTATATGGCTCTGTCCGCTCGACTTAGCCTACAACCGTCAATTATTGAGCCGTGGTTAAGCTCATCTGAGACTATTAGGTCGCCTTTATCCACGAGTTGTGGTATAAGCCCCTCATTAACCATGAAACCAGTCTGGAATGTAAGCGAAGCCGGAGCCCTCTTGAATTTTGCTAGGCGTCTGTCCAACTCCTCGTGAAGTATCATGTTTCCTGAAATGGACCTGTCGCTTCCAGCTCCTGCGCCGTATTTGCGGGTTGCCTCTATCATGGCGTTGACAACTTTCGGGTGGGTTGCAAGGTTTAGGTAATTGTTGGCGCAGAGCATGAGCACCTCTTTGCCGTTAACTATGCATATTGGCTCGCTGGCAGACTCCAAAACCTTAAGCTCCCAGTTCAGGTTCTCTCGCACTAAGCGCTCATATTCCTCAGCCAAATAGCGTGTAGGATGCCTTTCAACCATGCCTTTTCACCCTTTATTAAGTCTAATTTTAAGGCGCTTTTAACACTTCCTATAAGACCGCGGCAGAAAGAAACGTTTAAAGGAGTTCCTCAGCGAAACGCTTAGAAAGCTTCTCGATCATGTCACGCGTCATGGAAGCCAAATCATACTTCGGATTCCAGCCCCAATCTTCGCGGGCGGCACTGTCATCTATGGACATGGGCCAAGAATCGGCAATCTTCTGCCTAAAATCCGGCTTGTACTCGCAGACAAAGTCTGGAATATGCTTCCTGATTTCTGCCACAAGCTCCGCTGGCGAAAAGCTCATAGCCGCCACATTATAACTGGTGCGACACCTAATCCTCGAAGCATCCGCCTCCATCAGGGTTATAGCTGCATTTATGCAGTCGGGCATATACATCATTGGCAAGACTGTGTCAGCCCTCAAAAAGCATGTGTAACGCTTACGCCTAACAGCTTCATAGAAAATTTCCACAGCATAGTCCGTTGTGCCCCCGCCCGGAGGGGTTTCACTGCTTATTATACCGGGGTAACGAACGCTTCGGACATCAACGCCATAACGGAGAAAATAATAATTGCAAAGCAACTCGCCGGCAACCTTCGTCACACCATACATGGTTCGCGGAATTAAGACGGTATTCTGCGGCGTCTTCATACGAGGGGCTTCTGGACCAAAAACAGCTATGGAACTAGGCCAAAAAACCCTTGATCCATATTGCCTCGCTATTTCTAGTACGTTGTAGAGGCTTCCCATGTTAATGTTCCATGCGTTTTGCGGGCTTTCTTCGCCAACAGCTGAAAGAACAGCAGCCAAATGATAAACCGTGTCAACGTCATGTTCCTTCACTATCCTTTCAACGTCTTCCTTCCTTGTTGCATCCAAAAACTCGAAAGGTCCGGAGCTTAGGAGTTTCTCTCCAGGCTTCCTTTTATGTCCAGCTGCAACCACGTTTTCCCCACCATACTTGTTCCGCAACTCTAACGTTAATTCGGAGCCAATCTGACCAGTTGCCCCAGTGACAAGAATTTTCTTGGTATGCCTCCTATACATTTTGAAACCTCGCTGGAGAAGATGCATTGTAACTTTTCATGAGTATATAAGAACTTTTGAAAGGGGGCGACTGTTTTAATGTGCCCATTCCGGAACGTGCGCATCTTGAACCGCATCGTGGTGGGGGATGTATGGCTTTACATCTATTATTGGCGAGCTCTCCACAGCATCTAAGCCCTTAACAGTTAAAATGCAACCATCCTTCCTAACAAGCTCAACAACGCATAAGCCTATCGGATTTGGCCGTGAAGGGCTTCTACAAGCAAAAACGCCCTTTTCCACATTAACTATACGTCTTCTCGGAAAAACCAGCAGCGTCT
>JAVZOA010000003.1:0-26410 GCA_038882535.1 Bathyarchaeia archaeon
CTTTGTTAGCCGTAATCTGGCTTTTTCATCGTATTTTAGCGTTCTCCCTAAAATATTTTCAGCTAAAACATCTATTAGTAATGTTTCTAGCTGTGTTTTTGTCAGGTGGCTGTTTTTTGTCAGTATTTTGACTATGGGGTCTTCTAAAGACTTTTTCAGCCATAATTGTACACTGTTTTTAAACATTTCTATCTCGCTCCTCTGCTCTATGCGTGTTGAATACAATTTTGTATACTGCCTTTTTAAAAAGCGTTTTGTTTAACATCAAAAATTACGCTTCAAGTCGCAACCATTATATGTTTAACCGTATAGCACGTAGTGAGGAGAGCGTTTGACATTGCAATTTAAGGCAGCTGAACGCCTAAAAAGCCTAAAGCCTTCTGGAATTCGCCGATTTTTTGTATTGGCCAAAGAACTTCCCGACATTATTAATTTAAGTGTTGGAGAGCCGGATTTTATACCGCCCATACACGTCCTGGAGGAAGGTTGGAAGGCAACATTAGCCGGTAAGACACACTACGCTCCCACCAATGGTATTCCAGAACTGCGAGAGGCTTTAGTGGAAAAGGCCTACAGAGAATATGGCCTTCAATGCGACCCGAACTCTGAAGTGTTGGTCACTGTTGGCGGGACGGAGGCAATTTCCCTTGCCTTGATGGCCTTAGTTAATCCTGGTGATGAAGTGTTAATACTTAACCCTGGTTTCGTCTGTTATGAGCCTAGCGTTAGATTGGCGGGCGGCATTCCGGTATCAATCCCAATTTTGGAGGAAAATGGGTTTAAGCCCTCTGTTAATGATGTGACGTCACTTATCACGGGAAAATCACGTGTGATGATTCTAAACTATCCAAACAACCCAACTGGAACAGTCCTATCATATGATGAACTTATGTCGCTAGCCAAAATTGCTGTTGAACGTGATTTGATTGTGATTTCCGACGAGGTTTATGAAAAAATAATCTATGACGGAGAAAGGCACTATTGCCTAGCAACTTTTCCGGGAATGCGGGAACGTACTCTGGTTGTAAATTCGTTTTCCAAAACTTATGCCATGACGGGTTTAAGAGTTGGCTACGTTTACGGTCCTAAGGAGCTTATCGCTCCCCTATGGCTTTGCCACCAGTATTTTGTTGCTTGTGTAGACACCTTTGCCCAATATGCGGCATTAGCCGCCTTAAAGGGACCACAAGACTTTGTCAAGGAAATGGTGGCTGAACTTGACAGACGAAGGCGCTTTGTCTTTAAGAGGCTTAATGAAATTGGCGGATTTAGCTGTGGTCTTCCCAAAGGTGCTTTTTACATGTTTCCAAGCATAAAGGCCTTTAACATGTCGTCAGAGGACTTTGCCCAATTTCTACTTAACAAAGCACGAGTTGCCACTGTTCCGGGTTCTGCTTTTGGCTCTTATGGTGAGGGGTACATTAGGCTTTCTTATGCCGCAGCTTATAAGCAGTTGGAAGAGGCTTTCAACCGCATAGAGAACGCCGTAAAGAAGCTTAAGGGCTCTTTTTAGAGTTCTTCCGCTTTCTCTTTTAGTTTGCCGAAGAGTTCTGGGCGCAAATCCTTTAATGTTGGGACAAAGGCTTCCACAGGCTTAATGTCAGCATAATTAACTTCGCCCACCACGAGATCTTCCTCATCATATTTCGCTTTTGCAATGATTTTCCCGCTGGGAGCTATCAGTCTGCTCCCGCCCCAGAACTGCAACCCATCTTCTATGCCTACAAGGTTCACATATGCCAGAAACACCGCATTCTCAATGGCTCTTGCAACCGTTAGAGTTTCGAAGAACGCTTTGCGAACGGCTGGCGAGGCTGAAATACAAACGATCAGCTGTGCGCCTTCTAAACGCGTCAGCCGGCAAACTTCTGGGAAGAAAATATCATAGCATATGATTAGCCCGATTTTCCCGATACTCGTATCAAATGTGCCAGCTTGGTAGCCCTGCCTAAAATATCTTTTCTCCTCGAAAACGCTGTGGGTTGGTAGGTGCATCTTCCTATATTTCCCGATGTAACCCTCTGGTCCTACGAGAACTGCTGTGTTATAAATTGTTGCTTGCGTTTTTCCGCTGAGTTCTGGCATTCCAAACACCATGTAAGTTTCGTGCTTTCTCGCAATTTTTTCTAGGGCGTTTGTTGATGGTCCCGGAATTTTTTCAGCTAGCCCAAAAAGTTCATCCCTTATGGTATACCCCGTTAGCGAGAGTTCGGGAAAAATTACGAGCTCCGCGCCGTGCTTTTTTGCTTTTGCAACGTACTCTTCGATTCTTTGCATGTTTGCTTGTTTATCTCCTCTTTGGCAGCTTATTTGGGCTAGGGCAGTTAAAAATTTTCCTTTCACATTTTTCCTCCCTTTATTGGGTGAATGGTATCCTAAAGTCAAATCCAACAGTCCTATATTGAAGTTTTGTTGTTAGGGGCATCCTTCTCTTATGTTCCATTTTCCGCCAACGCTCTTTTACCTTTTCCACCAAGTCTTTTTGTATGCCCAACTGCTCCGCTATTTCTTCAGATTTCATGAAATGCTCAAGCCCGTATAGAATAAGGTCTAGCATTTCATATTTTATCCCCAATTCCTCTTCTGCTGTCTGCCCCGGCCACAATGTTGGGGATGGCGGTTTTTCCACAATTTCTTTTGGTATGTTCAAATGCCCTGCGAGTTTTTTCACTTGCGTTTTGTATAGGTCCATTATTGGGGATATGTCTGCCGCGACGTCCCCCCATTTTGTGAAGTAGCCTATCATTGTTTCTGACTTGTCAGAGCTTCCGCACACTACTAGGTTTAGCTTGTTGGCATAATAGTAAAGGTATAGCATGCGTAGTCGTGCTTTCAAGTTGCCCTTAGAGAGCTTGTCTTCAGAATCAAAAATCGGTATTGTTTTTTGAACTGCTTCCAAAGCGGGTGTAATGTCTATTGTTTCTGTTTTTAGTCTGAACTTTTCTGTCACAAGCTTTGCGTGATCCATGTCTTTAGGATTGTAGGTTTCCTTTTCTGGGAGCATAAGCCCAAAAACTTTGTTCCCTCCGATGGCTTTAGCGGATAGTGCCGCCACCGTGCTGCTGTCTATGCCTCCGGAAAGTCCTAAAACTATGCCATTAGCCTTCGCTTTCTCCACATAATCCTTTATGAAGCGTGTTATTTTCGCCTCTACTTCCGCCCAGTCTAGTTCCAAAACTGATGGTGTTAGTTTCAAGGGTTTCATCCTCAATGTTTATGGGATGAGGCAAGTATTTAAGGACGAAGATAGGATAATGAATAGGGTGTGGCCTTAAACACTATGCATGAAGGATTGATGTATGGGGCGTAGAAGGCGGAAGGTTGTCCGCATCCCTAAAAAGCGTTTGCCAAAATTCTTCTCATGCCCTATTTGTGGGAAGGCCTCGGTTCGCGTGGAAATGTTCCGAGATGAAGGAAAAGCCGTTGTTAGCTGCGGCAATTGCGGTGCAAAAGAAGAGTTTCCAGTTAAGAGCGCCCTCGGCGAGATAGACGTATACTGCATGTTCACCGACAAAATTTACAGTGGGACCAGAAGACTGCCCACCCCAGAGGTTAAGGAATCCGTGTAGAAGGATGGATAGCCCTTGGTAGGCGCTGTTGAAAAATATTTGCTGGATAAAATCAGCTCGGAAGGGTCGGTACACATAACCTTAATCGACCCCGAAAAGGTCACGCCTTCCCAAGCTTCGGCAATTGCCAGAAGGGCAAGAGCCAGCGGGACGTCGGCAATAATGATAGGGGGCTCCACCTTTATCTCAGCTAAGCACTTGGACGATGTTGTCAAGACCGTTAAACGGGCTGTAGACATACCGGTAATCCTATTTCCTAACAATGTCACTTGTATAAGCCGCTATGCGGACGCGATATGGTTTATGTCTCTCCTAAACTCTCTCGACCCGTACTTCATAGTGGGCGCTCAGGTTTTAGGTGCCCCTTTAATCAAGCGGTATCGTCTCGAGCCAATCCCGTTGGGCTACATTATTGTTGGTGAAGGTGGAACCGCTGGCATCGTGGGGAAAGCTGTTCCAATACCCTATGACAAGCCAGAATTAGCTGTCGCTCATGCTTTGGCAGGGCAGTATCTGGGCATGCGCTTCATCTACCTTGAGGCGGGCTCAGGCGCTAAAAGGCCTGTTCCCAAAGAAATGATTCAAGCCGTGAAAAAGAGTATAGATGCCGCTTTAATTGTTGGCGGGGGAATAAAAACAAGGGCTCAGGCGCTGGCGGCGGCATCGGCAGGCGCAGATGTCATTGTTACTGGCAATGTTGTGGAAAACGGACAAGTTAGAGACAAGGTTTCAGAGATTGTTGAGGGCTTGAAGAGCTGTAAAGCGTGACATCACTCAAAGGGTTACATTTTCTTGTATAAAACTTGATATCTTTGGCTCTTTAAGGCGATGGGTACTTTGCCTCTTTCATGTTAGAAAACAGAAATATGTAGCTGCTAGCCAAATGAAGTACGAGTGGTTCATTGGGCATGCAGATGAGCAAATCCTACGAAGAATACGTTGAGGCTTTGGAAAGGCAGCTCGAACAGTTATACAGCGTAGCCGCTAAAGCGCGAGAGAAAGGATTTGACCCCGAACTTAAGCCAGAATGCACAGTTGCAAGGGACATGGCTGACCTTATCGAGGGGCTTGTTGGTCCAAAAGGTGTTGCAGAAAGAATCCGAGAGTTAAGTTCAAAACTTTCACGGGAAGAGCTTGCCTTCAAAATCGCTGAGGAAATTGTTTATGGAAAGTTTGGGCACTTGGAACCGGAAGCTGCCGCTGAACAAGCTATACGCACTGCATTAGCTATTCTCACGGAAGGGGTCACTGCCGCTCCAATACAAGGCGTTGCGCAGGTTAAGATAAAAACCAACCATGATAGGTCAAAGTATTTGGCCATCTATTTTGCAGGTCCTATTCGCTCTGCTGGTGGAACTGATCAGGCACTTACACTTGTTATTGGTGACTTTATCCGCAGGATTCTCGGACTCGACCGTTATAAACCCACGGAAGAAGAGATTGCCCGCTTTATCGAAGAGGTTAGGCTCTACGAGCGCGGTGTAAGCCGCTTCCAATATCACGTTTCAGACGAAGAATTGCAAAGAGCTCTTCGCTGGTTGCCAGTAGAAGTTACTGGCACAGAATCCAATCCTGTGGAGGTATCCTCTTACCGCAATCTGCCCCGTGTTGAAACTAATAGGGTTCGAGGCGGAGCGCTTCGTGTAGTTAATGATGGAGTTGTTGGGCGGGCTTCAAAGGTTTGGGCTATTGTAGAGAAATTGGGTATTCAAGGCTGGGATTGGCTTAAGGAAATTCGAAAAATGTCTGAAAAAAAATCGGCTGGCTTTATGGATGATATTGTTGCAGGGCGCCCCATATTCTCCTTTCCAGGTAAACGAGGCGGGTTTCGCCTGCGCTATGGAAGGGCAAGAAACACGGGATTAACTGCTGTAGGCGTCCATCCAGCCACGATGCTAGTCCTTCAAGGTTTCATCGCGGCGGGCATCCAACTCCGTCTGGAACTTCCGGGAAAAGGTGGCATCGCAGTACCTGTTGACACCTTAGAGCCTCCGATAGTGAAATTGAGAGACGGGTCGGTTGCACGCGTCACTGTGGAAAACTTTAGTAATGTTAAAGATAGAGTTGAGAAAATCTTGTTTTTGGGCGATATTCTCATAAGTTTTGGAGATTTTCTTTACCAGGGAAAGAGCCTTGTTCCTGCCGGATATGCTGAAGAGTGGTGGGTTGAAGATTTAAAAAGAGCCATTATTGAAAGATTTAGAGGAGATTCTGAAAAGGCGGTGGTTGCCACCGGAATATCCGTCGAGAGGCTTAGAAGTTTTCTCGAAAATCCGTTTGTGAATAAGCCGACGTGTAAAGAGGCTATAATGCTTTCCTTGCATGTTGGAGTTCCGCTTCATCCGGCCTTCACGTTCTTCTGGTCTAGTTTAGGCTCTGTTAGAGAGCTTAAACTTCTTAGGGATTGGCTGGCTTCAGCTGAGGTGGAGTATGATGGCGACTACGCCCGCTGCATAGTTGGCAAGATGGACGAGAATGTTAAGGGGGTTTTAGAGGCAGTATGCTTGCCCCACAAAGTTGTGGGAGACCATATAGTTATTGAAGGGGACGATGCGTGTGCCTTCGCCTTTTGCCTTGGCATCAAAAATTCCAACAGCCATTTTCGACAAGCCGAAGATGTTTTGGAGGTTATTCAGGGACTCTGCGGCGTGATTGTCAAGGATAAAGCTTCAACTTTTGTTGGTGCGAGGATGGGGCGCCCTGAAAAGGCTAAGAGGCGAGAGATGAAGCCCCTTGTACATGTTTTGTTCCCGGTGGGTTTGGCTGGTGGTTCTCAAAGGGACATTTTGGAGGCTGCTGAGCGTGGAAATATTTACGTGGAAGTTGTCAAACGGAAATGCCCATCATGTAAGGTAAATGCCCTCGGAAGAAAGTGCCTTATATGCGGTTCTGAAACAGTTCTGGAGTATGCTTGCCCAAGATGTGGTAGGCCGCTTAACGGCGGTGGCGAATGCCCAGTTTGTAACGTGCTAGCGGTTCCTTATCAACGACAAAACATCAATTTAAAGGAGTTGCTGGATCGGGCATGCACTCATCTAGGCGTTTCGGTTCTGAAGGTTTTGAAGGGTGTTAAGGGCTTAACCAACGAGACTAAAACTCCAGAAATTCTCGAGAAGGGTGTTTTGCGGGCAAAGTACGACTTATCCGTCTACAAGGATGGAACCGTTCGCTTTGATGCCACCAACGCCCCATTAACACATTTTAAACCGTCAGAGGTGGGAGTTTCCGTTGAAAAAATTGTTCAGCTTGGTTACACAACTGATGCTTTTGGCAATCCTTTAACAAGTTCGGAGCAGATATGCGAACTGAAAATACAAGATGTTGTTATACCTATTAAATGCGCAGAATACTTTGTCTGTGTGGCAAACTTTGTTGATGAACTTCTCGTGAAAGTTTATGGGCTGCCACCGTACTACAATATTAGACGTGTTGAAGACCTTGTCGGTCATTTGGTCATTGGTTTGGCGCCCCACACATCTGTTGGCATTCTCGGTCGGATAATCGGTTTTACAAGCCTAAATGTATGTTATGCTCATCCAATTTGGCACTCTGCCAAGCGTAGGGACTGCGACGGGGACGAAGACGCTCTGATGCTTGCACTGGACATGCTGCTAAACTTTTCAAGGGTTTTTCTGCCAGCGCAAATTGGCGGCATAATGGACGCGCCTCTATTGTTAATCTCTGTTGTTAATCCCAAGGAGGTGCAAAGGCAAGCGCACGATTTTGACGTGGCTGGCGCCTACCCATTAGAGTTCTATCAAAAAACTTTGGAAAGGGTGGAAGCTAAACACGTTAGCCAGTTAATAGACCTCATTGAATATCGCCTTGGAACAGAAGCACAGTTTGAGGGCTACCACTTCACGGTGCCAGTTTCAAATATTAATGCGGGGAATGCAGAAAGCGCCTACAAACGTTTCAAAACTATGGTGGAGAAACTTAACGGGCAATTGGCACTTGCGGAGAAAATTGAGGCTGTTGATGCCAAGAAAGTTGCCCTTAAAGTTTTAACAAAACATTTTATCCGCGATATCGTTGGAAACCTTCGGGCGTTTTCAATGCAAGGGTTCCGTTGCAAGTCTTGCAATAAGCGTTTCCGCCGCTTGCCACTGCGGGGTAAATGCACAACTTGTGGTGGAGAGCTAACTTTGACGGTTTATCGGGGTGGCATAGAAAAGTATCTTGAGGCTGCTGAGCATATAATTAAGAAGTATGATTTGCCGCGTTACTATAGCCAACGGATTTTGCTTGTGAAAGAGGAGATTAACTCGCTATTTGAGGGTAAAAAGCCTAAACAAATTAGCCTAACAAGCTTCGCCTAAAGTGAAACCTTTTCTACCCCTTCACTACAAAATTTGTTTTTGATGGGCATGCCCCGAGAAGAGTACCATCCCAACGCCTACTTGACAGACTTTAGAAATGTTAAGTTGGGCTTGAAGGCGCGCACCCTAATACTGAATTTCTTAGAGCACTCTTCCGCAGACGCAAAAACTGTTGCCAAAGGAACTGGCTTGCCCTACGGCGTGGTTATTCACCACTTAAAACTTCTAGAATCCAAAGGGATTGCAAAAAGGAAAAGCAAACGTCCATCCGTTTGGGCTTTAACCGGACTTGGGCAGAGACGTTTAAGCTAGTCCTTAAAAGTGCATTGGCACGGTGAATGCTTACATTTTGGGCATTTCCCATCATACTTGCCAAGGGCAGCCTTTTCTAAGTTTACACCTGTTATGTTGGCTAATGATGCGAGCCATGCGATTACGTCTGCAAACTCGTCTTCTAATGCCTTTTTATCGTTCGCCCTTAGCGCTTCGCCTAGTTCCGCCACCTCTTCAACAAGCCAGGCAAAAGTCTTTTCCACACCCCGCTGTGAATCCCTATGGAAGTAAAGGGTTCTCATCAATTCTTGAAACTCATATACATGCATTTCCTTACTGCACCAACCGATCGTGTTTACGTTGTTTTTAGCTTTTAAAGTTAAGTAAGGCTTTCTGTCCCTTGGCGGTTATGTGGACAACTTTTACGCCTTTTCTCTCAAGGTGGGCGGCAATAAAACGTCTATGACAGTATTTTGGGTTTGGCTCCATGCACATTAGGCATGTTCTCTTTTCAGAGGCTATTTCAAGAAGCCTCTTTATGCCCTCTCTGAAAAGTTTGGTTCGCATGTGTCCCTTATATCCACCTTTTCGGTATCCTCCCAACTCTTTTCCAAGCCAAACATATTCTATTCCGTTTTCTGGCAGCCACCTCTCCATTTGTTCTTTTTTGAAATGTTCAATTTTTGATGTTGGAAAGTGACGAATATCTGCCAATACTTGTATTTCATGCTCTCTTAGCATTTCTAAGAAGGTGTTTATAGAGCGGTTGCTATGCCCAATAGTCCAGACGGTTACCTGTTTTCCCATCGGTAAGCCTAGCGGATTTTTATGTATTGGTAGGCTTCTGTTGCGTTCTCGAAGCAGTAGTGCACTTTCTGGTAGTCTTTTCTGAACTCCGCCACGTCAGTAGCCACTTTTTCTGGCGGCTCCTTATCTATTACCACACGCTTTATGAACTCGGCTATTTCCACCATTTCTGACTCTCGCATTCCAAGCCTTGTAACTTCCGAAACGCCTAGCCTTATGCCGCCTGGATGCTGGAAGTGGCGTCCCTCTTTAATGTCCCATGGCAAAAGGTTCCTATTGATTATTATGTTCGCTTTTTCTAAGGTTTCTTCTATGGTGCCCCCGTCGCCATACTTTGTTATGTCTATTAGGATTACGTGAGACTCTGTGAAACCTTTATGTTCAGCTAGGACATTGAAGCCTCTTTCATACAATGCTTGGGCTAAAGCCTTCGCGTTCCTAACAACTTGGCGCGCATACTCTCTTCCAAACTCAAGCAGCTCGGCAGCCGCAATCGCCACACCAGCCACCGCATGCAAGTGGTGATTACTCACCATTCCGGGGAAGGTGGCACGTTTTATCTTGTCGGCGTACTTTTCCCATGACAAGACTCCACCGTGTTGAGGGCCGAAAAACGTTTTGTGAGTGCTTAAACTTACAACATCAGCGCCTTCACGAAGTGGGTCTTGGAAGCATTTTCCAGCGATCAGACCAGCAACGTGGGCGGCATCGTAACCGACAGTTCCGCCCACAGTGTGTATAATGTCTGCCAGTTCCTTTACTGGGTGAGGGAATGGGAAGACGCTGGCTCCAAACATTACGAGTTTGGGAGGTTTCCCCTCAGCCGCAAGCTTCTCTATGCGCTGCTTTGCCTTATCCACATCAATGTTCAATTCCTTATAGTCCAAGGGCAAGTATTCAACCACTAAACCGTGAACTGCGCCGGCGGTGCCTCCAAGCTCTTTTTTACCCATTGTTATGTGTCCGCCACAAGGTATGGACAAAGCCATCATCACATCGCCGGGCTCTGTGAAAGCCGTGTAAACAACAAGGTTTGCCACAACTCCAGATATGGGCCGTACATCCACAAACTCGGCGTCAAAAAGCCTCTTCATAAGCTCAATGCATTTAAACTCAACTTGATCTATGAAGCGACATCCGGCATAAACCCTTTCTCCCGGCCAGCCCTCGGCGTATCGGTTTCCAAAATCTGTTGTTAACGCTTCGCGTACCGCTGGGCTTGGTATATTTTCGCTTGCTATTAGGGGTATGCATTCCCGGAACCATGCATGATGTTTTTGCAGAACATCTGATACGTATTGATATTCTTCATGTGGAGTTGGCATTAATGCACCTCGCTCGCATTATCGCCCTTACCAAAATAAAACTGTTTTGAATAGCAACGCAAGGTTAATAATGGAGAAGTCCACATGTTAAAATACAAAACTGTTTGGAGACGCTCTTTCGATGAGCAAGAAAAAGAAGAAGAAAAGCGAATCAGGACCAATGCCCGCTGCAAGCGCTGGACTGCTACGATTTTTTGAAGAAGAAACAGAAGGCGTTAAAGTCAGACCTGAATTCCTAATAGCAGCGGCCATCGCCCTTATAGTAATCTGCGTTTTGGCGAGGTTGTTCTTCCCCGTCTCCTAACGGCGAGAAGATGAATGCAAGACTTCTATTCTTTGAACAGAATTTAGATGGATAAATATTTCACTGCGCTCCTCTCTGCTCGCAACTTGTGGAATAGGCTGGGCAATTGTTGCGCGCAAAACTACGGCTTCTGCGTTTGAAAGCCATATTCCAGCTGGCTCGCGCGTTACTGCCGCCAAAGTGCCTTCAAAGCCATAGGAAGGGTCTAAAATAACGCGGACACTTTTCCCAAGGTTTTTTTCAAGCATGTGAAATATTGTTAGAGGGAGAGTTTGCTCGGGCATGGCACCAGCAAAAACTTATAAGTGTCATTTCAAGGATAAAACACTTGCCCTTCAAAGCAACATTTTAGTTCAACCATAGGGTGCCCTTGTTCAAACGGTTTTATTTCTTCCACCTTTTTATGCAACACTTTAATATGCCTTATACAACTTCAGAAACTCTTTGAGCGGATATGCGTGGCTAACAATGCCTCTTTCAATCAGTATTTAGATAGGGCGGTCAAGCATTATTCATCGCTTTTCAGACTTCCATCATACAAAAGCATAGTCCTACTTCTAGCCGTGTTTTGTACTGTCTGTGGCTTTTTATCGAATTCTAGTTTTACTCCTCTGCCTCTTGGATTAGCCTACGGGGTGCTTCTTGGTTTCACACTTTTTTACATAACGCTACTCGCAAACCGTCTGACGCTGTTTCTTTTTAAAGGAGACCCGATCTACGACTTAAGAAGAACCGCTGCTCTTTCCCTATTTTGTTGGGCTTTGTGGTTTTTTTTCATTTTTATAGGTTATGCTGTAGCTTTTTTCACGGTTTTTCCTCGATGGGCGGTTAGGTTTTGCCTTCTCGGTTTTTCCGCTGTTTTGATATCCCGCATCATAGTATTGCACTCCACATCCATAGTGAATTATCAGCGCCTTTTTTTAGCCTCTGTTCTACCGCCTTTTCTATGTCTCATTCCATTTATTTTATCATGGTGGCTGAACAACACCAACGTTACGGCTGTTTTGGGCTTTTCAGCCATCACTTTAGCCGTTGCATTTGTCTCAAGCTTTTCCTTCATTTCCGTCTTGAATTTTGTTGGAAAACGCTCCATCGGCGAGAAATCAATCCCCCTTTTTAGGGCGTTTCTGCTGAATTGGGTTGCAGACCTAAACGCTCCCTTCGAAACTTTCCTTGAGAAGCTAAGCGAAGAACACGATGTTGAAGTTTCAATAATAAAGTTTGAAGGGTCAAATTCTAAAGTGTTCATGGTGGTTCCGTCAGTTCATCCCGGTCCGTTTAAAAATGTTGGAAGCAGCCTTTTGCCTTTCATGCTTAAAACGGCTTTGGAGCAAAAATTTGGCGGTGTTGCATGTGTGCCATTAGGCTTGCTGGGTCATGAACTAGATGTGACGTCCCAAAGCCAAGTTCAAAAAATAATCGCTGGCACCCTTAAATCAGCGGACTTTAAGGCAAAAGAGGCTAAAGCCACTCCCTTCGTTAAAGTTAGTAATGGCTTAGTCACTGTTTGCTGCCAAATTTTCGGCAGAACTGCTTTAATCTCGTTTTCTTTTGCTCCGAAAACCACTGAGGATTTTCCCAAAGAATTGGGTGATATTGTTCGGAAAGAGGCTGAAAAACTCGGTTTGGATTCATGCGTCGCTATTAATGCTCACAATAGCATAAACGGCGTCGTGGATATGCAGGTAGCAATAGATGCTTTGAAAAACGCCGCGGCTACTTGCCTAAACAAGGCAGCCTCTGCGCGTTTCGCCTCATTTAAAGTGGGCGCTGCCACTGTTATGCCAAAGGAGTTCAGCCTAAAAGATGGTATGGGTCCAGGCGGTATAACGGTGGTGGCTGTTGAAGTTGGTTCTCAGAAAATCGCCTATGTGATTGTTGATGGGAACAACATGGTTTCGGGCTTGCGGGAAAAAACTTTGAACGCGCTTAAGTCCTTAGGCTTTGCTGCTGGTGAAGTTTTCACTACGGACACGCATGCTGTTAATGCTGTAACATTTAACGAGCGTGGATATCACCCTGTTGGCGAGGTTATAAGTCATGAGAGCCTGATAAACTACATAGTTGAAGCGGCAAATAACGCGTTAGCAAGCATGGAGCCAGCTAAGTTCGGGTACAAAAGCACGCTTATTTATAGCGTGAAGGTTATTGGACAGAAACCACTGGAGAAATTGTGCGTGCTCACAGATAATGTTATCCGAGCTGCAAAAAGACTTGTTGCTCCCTTGTTTGGTGTGACTTTTCTAGTTTTGATGTTGATTTTATCTTATGTTTAGCTAAACACTAATAAGGGGAGCTGTTCAAACCTTCCAATTCTCGAGAAGGTCGAAAGGCTTGCTTAGGGAAATTAGAATACATGGGCGGGGTGGGCAAGGCGCTGTCACTGCTGCGCAATTGTTAGCCCATGCAGCTCACTTTGAGGGCAAGCATGTTCAAGCCTTCCCATACTTTGGGGCTGAGCGCAGAGGTGCCCCAGTTAAAGCCTTTGCCAGAATAAGTGACACGCCCATTCTTCTTCACAGCCAAGTTTACAACCCAGACCATATAGTGGTTTTAGACCCGCAGCTTTACAAAATAATAGACATTACCGAAGGGCTCAAAAAAGACGGGATTATAGTTATGAATACAACGAAAAAGCCATATGAATTAGGGTTAAAGGATTGGCGGGTTGCCACAGTTGACGCTACTGGAATTGCTCTAGAACTGAATCTTCGTGTGGCTGGCTTACCAGTGGTTAACACTTCAATTTTAGGAGCCTTTGCGGGAGCAACAGGCGAGGTTCGCTTGGAAAGTGTTTTGAAAGCTATAAAAGAGAACTGGAAGGGCAGCGCCGGAGAAAAGAATGCTCGTGCCGCCGAACTTGCCTATGAACGCCTAATTAAGGGGTGGTGATAAATGGCTGTGCCGAAATCGCGTAGAGAAATGCCTCTCACCCCCATATCTTATCCAACCTTTGGAAGCATGGGAAAAACTGGGTCTTGGAGAACCTTCCGCCCCGTAGTAGACTATTCAAAGTGCACGAAATGCACGCTCTGCTGGGTTTACTGTCCAGACGCAGCCATAACAAGACGCGAGGACGACTCCCCGGAAATCGACTACGAATACTGCAAGGGCTGCGGAATATGTGCCAACGAATGCCCAGTTAAGGCGATAACCATGCGTAGGGAGGAGGAATAATGGCGCAGATCATAATTGACACGGCAAACCACATTGCTGGTTATGCTGCCAAAGCCGCAAGAGTCAAAGTGGTTGCCGCATACCCTATAACACCACAAACAACTGTTGTGGAGAAAATTGCCGAGTTTGTTGAAAGCGGCGAGATGGACGCTGAATACATCCGTGTGGAATCCGAGCACAGCGCCATGGCAGCTTGCATAGGCGCCGCAGCAGCAGGTGTAAGAACGTTTACAGCAACTTCAGCCCACGGTTTGGCTTTAATGCATGAGGCTTTACATTGGGCTTCCGGCGCCCGCTTGCCAATAGTTATGGCTGTTGTCAACCGTGCAATGGGCGCGCCTTGGAGTATATGGCCTGACTTCAGCGATTCGCTTTCGCAGCGGGACACTGGGTGGATTCAGTTCTACTGCGCCGACAACCAAGAGGTTTTCGACACGATTATACAAGCCTACAGAATATGTGAGGATGAACGGGTTTTTCTGCCGGCCATGGTATGCCTAGAAGGCTTTATCCTATCCCACACGTATATGCCCGTGAAAATTCACGACCAAAAGGAGATAGACGCCTTCTTGCCTCCATACAAGTCTGGGTGGATTTTAGACGTAAACAATCCATTCTCTCACGCAAACCTCGTTTCACCAGAGTGGTACATGGAATTCCGTTACATGATTCAAGAGGCTATGGAAAACGCCAAACGGCTAATACCCGAAATTGACAAGGAATACGGGCGGCGCTTCGGTTCCCAATATGGTGGGCTCATTGATACGTACAAATGTGAGGATGCAGACTTAGTCATTTGTACAATGGGGACGATGGGGAGCGAAGCCAAAATAGCCGTTGACAACCTTAGAAAAGAGGGCTTAAGAGTTGGAGCCGCAAGAATAAGAGTTTACCGCCCTTTCCCAGTTGAAGAGGTTAAAAAACTTGCCGAACAAGCCAGTATCATAGCCACAATAGACCGCCACATATCCTTCGGGATGGAAGGCTTCCTCGCGTCAGAAATTAAGGCTTCGCTTTACCACATGGAGGATAAGCCTCTGCTGGCTGGTTTTATTGCTGGATTAGGCGGACGGGATGTGACGTTCAAAACCATCGAGGGAATTGCCAAAAAATCGTTGAAATGGGCGAAAACAGGGAGGGTTGAGGAAGAAACCCTATGGGTTGATTTGAGGGAGTGAAAATTATGGTTACAATTAAAGAGTTTCCGAAGGAGGAGTTTCTGCTTAAGGGTCATGCAGCTTGTGCTGGATGCGGGCCCTCAATAGCTCTTCGCCTACTCTTCAAAGCTCTTGGAAACAAAGTTATTATGGTTGTGCCAGCGTGCTGCACTACAGTCATTCAAGGACCATATCCATACACTTCCTTCGCTGTTCCGCTTCAGAATATGCTTTTTGAGGCTACTGGTGCAACCTGCTCTGGCGTAGTGGCTGCTCTAAAAATTCGGGGTTTAGAGGACATAACCGTGGTAGGGTGGGCTGGCGATGGAGGAACAGTGGACATAGGCATACAAGCTCTTTCTGGTGCTGCGGAGCGGGAAACCAACTTCATTTACATATGTTATGACAATGAGGCTTATGGGAATACGGGGCTTCAGCGGAGCGGGGCTACGCCTTATGGTGCTTGGACAACTACAACGCCAACGGGTAAGAAGGAGCGGAAAAAGAACATGCCGTTGATAATGGCTGCCCATAAGATACCGTATGTTGCAACTGCATGTCCGTCATACCCAGTAGACTTTGTCAACAAGTTGAGGAAAGCTAAGGAGATTAAAGGAACTAAGTACATTCATGTTTTGGCACCGTGTCCAACTGGATGGCGCTACGACACCAGCAAAACTGTGGAGATGGGGCGGCTTGCAGTTCAAACTGGCATATGGGCCCTTTACGAGATTGAGAATGGACAGTTTAGGCTTAACCCTCCCAGCGACCGTCTAATTGATAAGTCGAAACGCAAGCCCGTGAAAGAGTATTTAGCCACGCAAGAGAGGTTCCGCCACTTGACAGAGGCTGACATTGAGAAGATTCAGCGATGGGTTGATGAAGACTGGGAATACTACCGAAAATTAGCCTCTAACGAGTGTGTCTGATCCAACCCCGCACGGAAAAATATAAGAACTCCAACACGATAATGTACGTTACAACCGCCATCCCAAAGTATAGATGTTGAAGGAGGTTGAATATGTCGGAGGAAAAGCCTAAGAGGGCTGCCAAAGAGGAAAAGACCACCACAAAAACAGCACAGTCCAACGAAAACACAGTGCTAATCGGCAAGAAACCAATAATGAACTATGTGGTCGCCTGCTTAACCTTCTTCAATTCTGGCGCTCAAAAAATTGTTGTGAAGGCTAGGGGACGGGCGATTAGCAGAGCAGTCGACACTGTTGAGTTGTTGAGAAGGGCTTTTGTTAAAGACTTGCAGTTGAAAGAGGTCAAAATTGGCACGGAGGAAGTCACCCGCGGCGAGGGACAGAAAACCAACGTTTCAACCATCGAAATAACTGTTGCAAAACCATAAAAGGCTTGTAACTAACTATCTCGCGCTGTAAACCGCACAATATACAAATGCTATTTTATACTGTAAACGATGTTTTTCTTAGGACGAAATTATAGATAGCTATATATAACTTGTTTTGGCTAAATGGTTAATCCCAATTTGGTGGGGCATATGGCTGGTTATCCAAAAATTGTTGTAACTCCGCCGGGACCAAAAGCTAGAGAACTTGTAAAAAAGGATGAGCGGTTCATTTCGCCTTCCTATGTGCGGTTTTATCCTCTCGTAGTTGAATCTAGCAAAGGTTGCATAGTGAGGGATGTTGATGGAAATGAATACATTGATTTTAACTCTGGGCTGGCATGCTTAAACGTTGGGCATAACCACCCAAAAGTAATTGATGCTATTAAAAGGCAGTGCGACCGTTTCCTCCACTACTCGAACACCGACTTTTATTATAACGAGGTTGTCACACTTGCCGAGAAGCTTGCGGAGATCACCCCGGGAAACTTTGAGAAAAAGGTTTACTTCGGCAACAGCGGGACAGAGGCTGTTGAAGCGGCGATTAAGTTGGCAAAGTGGCACACACGAAGACAGCTTTTCATAGCCTTCATTAACGCGTTTCATGGGCGGACAATTGGCTCCTTATCTTTAACAGCGAGCAAACCAACTCAAAGGCGTTATTTCTTCCCCTTGATGCCGGGCGTAAGCCATGTTCCATACCCGTACTGTTATCGTTGCCCCTTTAAGCAGACCTACCCTGAATGCCACTACTGGTGCGTCGACTTCATAGACGAATTTGTGTTGCAAAAGTATGCACCGCCAGAGGATGTCGCCGCAATAGTTTTCGAGCCAATTCAAGGCGAAGGCGGATATGTTATTCCACCACCCGAATACTTCCAACGCCTAAAGAAGCTTGCCGACAAATACGGTATCCTGCTGATAGACGATGAGGTTCAGTCTGGAATGGGGAGGACTGGAAAATGGTTTGCCATTGAACACTGGAATGTTGAGCCAGACGTAATATGCAGCGCAAAGGCTTTGGCTTCTGGACTGCCGCTGGGCGC
The DNA here is from genome assembly GCA_038882535.1 of Bathyarchaeia archaeon. Lineage (GTDB taxonomy): Archaea > Thermoproteota > Bathyarchaeia > Bathyarchaeales > Bathycorpusculaceae > JAGTQI01. The sequence continues at coordinate 17,332 of JAVZOA010000003.1, forward strand.
AACTATTGCGAAGGCGAAAATAATGGACTGGGTTGGCGGTTCCCACGCCAGCACTTTTGGCGGAAACCCGCTCTCATGCGCCGCAGCAATAGCCGTTATAGACACCATCAAAGAGGAACGGCTGCTGGAGAACGCCACAAAGCAAGGAACCTACATTCTGAAAAGACTTGAAGAGCTGAAGGAGAAAAGCGAAATAGTTGGAGACGTCAGAGGCAAGGGTTTGATGATTGGCATCGAATTTGTGGAAGACAAAGACAACAAGAAACCAGCACCCCAAAAGGCAAGTGAAATTATGATGCGATCATGGAAGCGTGGGATAGCCGTTATAACATGTGGAATTTCAACTCTGCGGATTATGCCGCCCCTCAACATCGCAAGGGAGCTTATAGACGCCGGACTGGAAATAATCGAGGATGTTGTAAAGGAAGTTGAAAAGGAGAGGTAGAGGTCAAAGCGTTCCATGGAGATTCGAAAAATCACTATAACCCACTATGAAGAACTTGTTAACCTTTGGCTTCGAGCGGGACTACCCTTCAAACCAAAAGGAAGAGACAGCAGAGAAGTTATAGCGAGACAAATGAGTGCAAACCCAGAATTCTTTTTGGGAGCATTCGAAAACGGACGACTGGTCGGCGCGGTTATCATCAGTTCTGATGGGCGGAAGGGCTGGATAAACCGGTTGGCTGTGGACCCGGATTTTAGGCGTCGCGGTGTTGCAAAGGCCTTAATAACAGAAGCTGAAAGAGTGCTTGAAAGTCACGGCCTCAAGATTTTCTGTGCACTAATTGAGGATGAGAATGAGGCTTCTAAAAGGCTTTTCAGAAAATGTGGGTACGTGGAGCATCGCGATATAATCTACTTCAGTAAGCGTGAATCTGACGACGTCTAAAAGCTTGAAGGCTTCGCTATAACCTCTTTTATTTTTAAATCGAAGAACCTTGCACTGTTGACGGGCAGTATACGCAGCGCCGTGTCAGCCCCTCTGCCAGTTCCCGCTATAGCTATGACGTCTCTGTCGACTGGAATTAATCCAGCATCTGCCGCCATAAGAACAATTTCCACGCATACTTTTGTGCCTTCCCCCATAAGCCTAAGAACATTCGCAATAAGCTCAAGGGGCTGAATGGTTCCAAAATCCTTTCGTATGGCTCGCTCAGCACTGCTGAGAGCATGCGTCCCAGTGAAAATTTTGCCTTCATTGTTTAGGATTTCTTTTTTGAACTCCTCTTTTAGTTCGCTTTCTCCTGGCTTTTGGAAGCCAAAGTGGTGGGTTACGACAACAACATTGCAGCCTTTAAAGAGTTTCGAGGCTTTAGCCCCCGTTTCACCGGTTGTTGATGCAACAACTATGTCCTTTATGCCTTCTTTTTCTGCGTATTCCTTAACAATATCCAACAGCGTATCAGTGTTCACCCTCCCAGCACTTTTGAAATAGGCAACTTTTCTTTCAACACAGCTCATTTTATTCACCTAAACCAGCCTTACTCTTTTGTTAGGTTTTTCTTAGTGGCTTCCTTTTAAGCTCTGTGCCGCAGATTTGGCATCTCCTTGACTTGTAGTCTGATGGATATTTTTTGTGGCATGCAGGGCAATACCTAACCCATTTCAACATTGAGCGTATGCCAAAAGTCGCAAGAGATGCAAACTCTATGCCTAAATGCCGAGCCACATTTTGAATGGAATAATCATCCGTAGCCACCAACGGTGTGCAACCTTGCATTTTTAACTGCAACGCCAAGGCCAAAACTTGTATGTCTGTTTCAGAAAGCCAGAATGCGTCGCCGACAACCTCAGCCGAGGCCTTAACCTTGTCGATGAAGATTTTTCCTGGCGTCTGAATTTTTAGGCGCCCACTTTCAATGGCCATTTTGAATCTAATTCTGGCTATGTGGCTTCCCGCAACCTCCTCCCTAACCATGGGAACAGTATATTGCTCCTCGCTTATTGAGAATGGGTCGAAACCAGCTACAAAAGCCGAGGTGTCTAGCACAACAACCTTTTTGCCAGCAGTTGCCGTTAGATTTTTCCTCCAAATCTGCGGAAAATAAGTCTGCTCCTCAAGCGACTATAGAAGTTTTCCCGAAACCTGATGAAGGTTGTCGCGTTTTTTGAACGTGTGATCATTATGCATGGATTTTTAGACTCTAAAACATGCCTATATGCGCCATCAACAACAATCATTATCCGTTTAGGTCTAATCACGGTCACGGTGATTCTTGAGTCGCTTGGGAAAACTATTGATCGTAAAACGCTTAGGGAGCATATTGGTGTCAAAACAAAAGCATCAACATTCGGATCTAAAACCGGGCCTCCGGCTGAAAGCGAATAACCCGTTGACCCAGTTTGAGTGGCTACCATTAACCCATCTGCTTGGCAATCTAAAACATGCTCACCATTTTTTGAAACTCTGGCGTATAGCAGTTTTACCAGCTCGTCCACAGCTATGAGAACTTCATTTAACGCATCTGGAATTTTTACATCGTCCGCTGTTATGGCAAGTTTTGCGCATTTTTCCATTATGTAATCGCCTTTAAGGCATCTTTCAACAGCCGCATAAGCCTCTTTCGGAGGGACTTCTGTTAAGAAGCCTCGAACACCCAGGTTTATTGCTAAGATTGGGGGTTCCGGCTTTGGGATTGCAACACATGTCCTTAAAATTGTTCCGTCTCCGCCAATCGTTATTATAAGGTCTGTTTTCATATCTTGCAGCGGGCGGAAGGTTCCCTTTTTCTTCATTTTGCCCTTTAACGTTTCTTCGATGTAAACTTCTAAACCCTTTTTTCCTACGTACTCCGCTATGTCTCCTGCAAGTTTTATGGCGTTTCGCTTGTCGTAGCGGGCCACTATGCCGACGCTTTTGAACATTTCTCTCCCTTCGACAGCGAAATCTTTAAACTCAACTTATATATGGGTGTTGTTTAAAATTGCTGTGGTGGAACGTTTAAGCTGGTGATAATGTGAGCAAGCCCGTTGATGTTGGAAGCCTCCGTGAGGGCGGCTACCTAATAGTTGATGGGGAACCATGCAGAATAGTTGAAATAACAAAGTCCAAGCCGGGAAAACATGGCTCTGCAAAGGCGCGAATTGTAGCTATAGGCATCTTTGACGGCGTGAAGCGAAGCATTGTAAAGCCCGTAGACGCTAATGCGGAAGTGCCCATAATCGAGAAAAGAAGCGGGCAAATCTTCGCTGTAACCCCCTCCAGCGTCCAAATCATGGACCTTGAAACTTACGAATATTTCGACGCACCTTATCCAGAAGAGGAAGATTTGAAGGCTAAACTGACGCCTGGCATTGAAATCGAGTATTGGCGGATACTGGGCAAAGTGAAAATTGTAAGGACAAAATAGGCTAGCTACCCTTTTAGATTACCGAGGTCTAGGTTTTTGGAGACTTTTACTGTAAGGTTAAAGGATGGAAGAACTGTTCAAATTAAAATGTTTCAACTACAAGACAAGGACAAACTTATCGAAATGTATGAATCTCTTTCCAGCGATGCTGTGCGCTGGGGCATGCCCCCTTACACAAGGGAAAGATTAGAAGAAGGCTGGTTTAGAAACCTCCAAAACATAACGGCAATAGTGGCTTTTTACGGGGATAAAATTGTTGGGCATGCCCAAATTTTTAAATTCCCCCACCCAAGACGAAAGGGAACAGCAGACCTTCTCACGTATATTCACCAGGACTTTCAAGGTGTGGGTTTAGGCACCGTGATGCTCGACAAATTAATAGAACTTGCAAAGAAAGAAGGACTGCATAGAATAGGTTTGTATATGGTGGCAGATAATAAGCCTGCTATCCGTCTATACCAGAAAATGGGCTTTAAAGTTGAAGGCGTTATGAAAGACGCTTATTTTGGCGAGGATGGGAAATACCACGACATGCTTGTTATGGGTTTGCTGCTTGAGTAAGGAGCAAGTTATCTCCACCATTCCCAGTCAAGTTTTTTGAAGCCTATGTATAGGATTAGGAGGATGACGCCCCAGCTAAGGGCTATTGCCGCAGCTTCCAGTATTACATTTCCACTTAGGTAAGTGTAGCTTGCCCAGGCGCTTAATCCGCATAAGCCAACAAGAATCAAAACGAACATGGCACACTGTATTGCCCTTTCAGCAGTCAAACGTGTCACCAGCAGACCTAAGGTTTTAGTCGGTTTTTGTTTTAAGGTTTTTCATTAAGCTTATTTGGCCGTTTTGCTTTTACTTTTTTGAAGCCGATGATGCGAGAAGAGCCGTCTGAATTGTGACGACGTCTGAGGAGAGCTGAGGCTTCATTCTACCGGAATTTCGTACTCATGCTTTCTTGGCAAATGAATTTCCAGTATGCCTCTCTTAAATCGAATTTCCATTCGGTCCATGTAGACGGGCACCGGAATCCGCGTCTGGCAGTGGAATTTCTGGAATTCGCCTCTGTGATGGGTTATGCCGAAATCATCAAAGCTTATTTTGCGCCTCATTTTCGCTGAGACCTCGATAGCATCTTTGCTGATGGGTTTAACCTCTATTGTGTTCTGCTCGGCATAGGGCAAGTCAACAGTCACTATGACCTCATCGGCTGTCACCATAATGTCTCGTAATGGCTCCATAGTGCATGTCCTACAGTTCCAGCTAGGCCTCTCCATTATGGTTTCTCTTACCCTTTCAGCCCACACCTCAAAGCTTTCAAAATATTCGTCTATCATGTCAAAGATTGAGCGTCTTCTGCGATTGTAATTCGACATTTTCATCAGCCCCCTAGGAAATGTATAATGGTATGTCGTACTCCTGCGTCTTCCGCATTTTGGCTAGTTCGTGCTGTGTCCTTTTCATCATGTCCCTTGCTTTTAGGCGTATTTCCTCACCTTTTTCCAAAAGTTTTGAAACATCCACTTTCACACCAGTCAGATTTGCCAATTGTTCCAGTGTTTTGGCTGCAGCCTCAGGGTCTGGATAGTTGAAGAAGCACTGTGTCATAAGCGTCAAGGCTGGCACTCCAATGGTGGCACAGTATTGAAGCATAACTGCTTGGGGACCAACCATGTAGCCCTCCCTCAAAATTTCCAAGCCCTTATCCTGAACCAATTTCAGCATTTCTGGGCTTGAGGCTGCCGCGAAAACCTTCAACGCATCTAGGTCTTGTCTATCTTGAACTGGTATGCCGCTCAGCGAAATCATCATTTTAGCCCCTTTATCTTTTCCCCAGTCGATTAGTGCATGCATTATTGGGTAGATGAGGTCTTCCCGTAGGGCTGTTTCTGAAACTGCTAGGAGGATTTGGCTGTTTCCAAAAATCCTTATTGGCGAGTGGGGTAGCCCCTCATGTAGTACTATTATTGGGGGCAGAAGCCTTGAATCCATGTAGGCAACCTCTTCCAACTCCAACTCTGAGATTAAGTGGGAAGCTGCTATAACTCCGACTAATCCCACGTCTGGGAAGCCGAAAATCATGACAGCCTCTTTTGGAATTTCCTTCTTCTCAATAATTTTGATTTCTTCGTCCAAAACCTAACCCTCTTTAAATGTTCTGTTTGGAAGATGTAAAAACCTTGCGGACAAAAAGCCGTAACAAGCTTTATGAGCTGTTAGCCATAAACTGCTCCATTCTTGTGAGGATTTTCTCTATTTGTAAATGAGTCTTCATCTCGTTTTGCCACTCTTTAGGAAGCTTACGTTTGAATCTTCCAGCTGCACGTCTATCCATAATGACTATTATACCTTTATCTTCTGGACTGCGTAAAAGTCTCCCGGCAGACTGGGCTAACGCGTTTAGGCACGGCATATTGTTAGCGTATTCCATGGCTTTTGCCCCAAATTTCTCCTTAAAATAGTTGTATAAGGCTTCTTGAAGCTCTGTCTTCTTTGGGAATGGTAGCCCAACAATGATGACCGCGGAGAGTAGGCTTTTTCCCTCCATTGTCATGTCAACACCTTCGCTTATTTTTCCTCTCGCCACGCCGAAAACAACGCAGCTTCTGTTTTCTTGCAAGAATTTGAGGACGTCCAGAATCTTTGTTCTCTTCTCCTCCACCAGCAGTGGTTGTTTGAGCTTGACTATTTGGGCTATTTCCTGCATAACCTCATATGATGGGAAGTATACGGCAACTCTTCCGCCGACTTTTTGTATTATTTGGCTGAGGTGGGCTGCTATCCGCTTCCATTGTATTTCGTTGCGTTTCTCAAACTTTGTTGTAACCGCTTCATCCACAATTATGAGCCTATTCTCTGGTGGGAAGGGGCTTGGGAGTTCTAGGCTTTGGCAACGGTTTCTATCAAGACCTAAAACATCCACGTAATAGCCCATATTCCATAAAGTGCCTGACATGAGTATGGTGGAGCGAACCTCGTTGATTATGCCAGCCGCTAATGAGGGGTCGAGGCACCTGACTCCAAGTCGCACGCGTTTTTTCTGGTCTCTGTCCACTTCAACCTTAACATATCGCACATAACTTGAACCAGTCAAGCTCATCCAATTGGAGAGAAATTCCACGCAACGTGAAAGATATGATACTGGGCTTTTTCCCATCTCGCTTCTTTTGACGCGGATTTGCTCGCCTTTATCAGCCAGTTCTTGAAGCAACTCGCCCAACTTTTCATGGTTGGCTTTAAGTTTCTCGGCTAATGTTTCGGTTAGCTCCTCTCCATCAATTATGTGTTCAACGTCAACCCCATAGTTCCTATAAACCTTTTTCCCAAGGTTCACCATGACACCATATAGAGCCTCTAAAAAGCCCAAATCGTCAATATCAAAGTTTTTCGCCTCTTTGTAGGCTCTTCTAACAGATCTTGATGAAAGCTCTTCTGAAAATATGCCGCTTGCATAGTATGGTAGGCTATGAGCCTCGTCGAAGACGCAGTTAATCGCCTTTGTGCGTATCCCTGCCTTTCCTAAAATTGAGCCGCGTATGGCATCCACCAAGATGTAGTTGTAATTGCCTATGACGATGTCGGCGTAACGCGTCAGAATCTTTGTAACTTCGTAGGGGCATAAACCCGCGTCATGGCATATTTCATAAGTCTCATCTGGAAGGAGGGGTCCAATCTTCTTTATCTTGCCCACCAGATTATAGGCTTGCCAGCTTGGCTTCCACCCATCATACGTTCTTTCATAGTATTCGCATGTTTTGCCAAACAAGCCTTCCTTCACGCCCTTGCAGTAGTAGAGAAAGTCTCGGTAAGCCACATCCCTAAGCTTGGGGTCTTCGAAGGCTTGGGGGCACATCTCTTTCTTGCTCTTGAAAATTGATGCAGCAAAGCCTACGCCACTATGGTCTTTTATGTTTTTCAGCTCTCTTGAGTAGATTTCAAGCTGATTTTTCGTTCTAGTTAGGGCTACAAGCCTTCCAATGGAAGGATTTTGTTCTTTAGCCACGAAGAAGGCTGTTAAAACCGAAATGGATTTTCCTGTGCCACATGGGGAACAGAGCAAACCGATTTTTCCGTCTTTAATCACTTGGTAGGCAAATTTTATGGCTTTAATCTGGAATGGACGAAAACTCTGATACGGAAAGAACTCCTTAACCGAATCCTCAAAGCCTTCCTCACCCTTAGCAGCTTCCTTTTCCACTGCGGCTTGGTGCGCAGTTGTCCTTGTCAAAAAAGTTCCACAGCTTCCACAGAAATGACTCCTCAAATATTCCTTGGCGGAGTAAGTTTTCCCACATCGGCGGCAAATGTAAACCGTTTCCATCTTTGAGGCTTCACTAATCCACTAATGCCTTTCGCGGTAAAAGAAGTTTGCCCAACGAGGCGAGGCGCGGCGGAGATGTTAAGTTTAAGTTCTGCAAAAGCCACCACTTTGGTTGAGGCTATGGGAAATGTCAAATGAGTTTAAACCAACAGTTTTCGCAGACGTCCGCGAAAGCATTGACGTGAAAGACCATTTGAAGGAGCTTGGCTGCGATGTTGTGGAGAAGGCTTTGGCTCCAGCGGACTATGTGGTGGCTGAAGACTACGCCGTGGAAAGGAAAGAGCTCCATGACTTTTTCCGCTCAGTCTTTGACGGTAGGCTTTTCGAGCAGGCTGAAAGGCTTGCAAAAACCTATGAAAACGCCTGCCTCATTGTTGAGGGAGACTTTGTCAACGCTGTAAAGTATGTTCGCACTCCACAAGCTTTCTGGGGCGCACTCTCTAAGGTTATGGCTGATCATGGCATATCAGTGGTGTTCACTCCAAATGAGGCGCACACAGCCATGTTCCTATACGCCTTGGCCAAAAAACTGCAGGAAGAGGAAAGACGAAAGATAGCCGTTAAACACAAGCCTAAAACCTACACGCTAACGCAGAGGCAACTCCTTGCAGTGCAAAGCCTGCCAAAGATAGGTCCAGAAAGGGCAGAAGAACTTCTAAAGCGATTTGGAAGTGTGCGCCGCGTTTTCCAAGCCTCAAAAAGGGAACTGCTATCCATTAAAGGTTTAGGCGAGAAGACTGTTCAAGCCATAGTCGAGGTTTTAGACACAAAGTATCCCGGCTTAGAACAACAATAGTGCGCTTTCACAAGCCCTATTATGGCGAATGTTTAAATGTATTTAAGTGTGTAAATGGTCTTAAATCTGGAGAATGTCATGGCTTTAGAAAGGCTTGGCGCTTCGCTTCACGAGGCTTTAAGAAAACTTTTCAGAGCCGCTGTTGTCGACGAGGCTGCCGTCAAGGAGCTTGTAAGGGACGTACAGCGGGCGTTACTTCAAGCGGACGTGAACGTTCAACTAGTCTTGGACATTTCGAAACGCATAGAAGAAAGAGCCCTAAAAGAGAAGGTTCCACCCGGAATTTCACGCCGCGAGCATGTGATTAAAGTTGTTTATGAAGAATTAACACGCTTTCTAGGAGAAAAGCCTGTTCCGTTAAAGGTTGAGCCTGGCAAAAGGAAGGTTTTGATGCTTGTTGGCATTCAAGGTTCTGGAAAAACCACCGCCGCGGCTAAGCTGGCAAGATATTTTCAGAAAAGGGGCTTAAAATCCGCTTTGATATGCGCTGACACTTACCGACCGGGCGCCTTCGATCAGCTTCAGCAACTTGCCAACAGAATTAATGTGCCAATTTACGGTGATCCAAAAGCCAAAGACCCTGTTGAAATTGCCCTCGAAGGTTTGAAACAGTTCAGC
>JAVZOA010000004.1:0-25611 GCA_038882535.1 Bathyarchaeia archaeon
AATAAATTATATGCGGTTCGTTTTCCTACCGGTTTTGAGGCGAATGGGCGTAAACGCCGAAATAACAGTCCACAAGTATGGCTATTATCCAAAAGGTATGGGAGAGACAACCCTAACGGTTGAGCCTTGCAGGGAGCTTAAACCCATATGCCTAGAAAATTTTGGCAAAATAAAAGGTGTTAAAGGTGTTTCGGTATGCACTTTCCTAGCGGATAGGCGGGTGGCTGAACGCCAAGCAACAGCCGCCAACAATTACCTCCAAAAACACGGGTTAAAGGCTGACATTCAAATCGTGAACGACAGGTCTAATCCTCTTCAGAAGGGGAGCTCCTTAGTGCTTTGGGCTGAAACTGATAGAGGCGCGGTGCTCGGCGCAGACTCCATTGGAGAGCTTGGAAAAACAAGTGAGTCTGTCGGGGTTGAAGCCGCAGAAAAGCTTCACGCTGAAATTTCTTCTAGGGCTACTGTTGACGTGCATTTGGCTGACATGCTCATCCCTTATGTGGCTTTAGCTAGGGGGAAATCAGCCTACTTGACAAGAGCCCTTTCAGACCATTTAGAAACAAACATTTGGCTGGCTGAAACCCTCCTAGGCGTAAAATTCAATGTTAAACGCCTTAACGGGCTTTACAAGGTTGAGAAGGTTGGCTAGCCTTGAGAGCCAAGGTTAGGGGGATATACACAACAGCCCTAACAAAACTGTTCTTAGAAAACGGCTTCAAAATAGTTCAGCCATCCCAAACAATAAAGGCGCGTTTTGGCATACCCGACAACAACGAGCCCCCAGACCTAAAAATAAAGGATAGGCATGACCTCCAAGGAGTTGTGGCACTAGGCACACCAGAAGCAGTAAAGGCGTTCCAAGGGATTCTACACTTTTCGCTTGAAGATGCTATAACAAGAAAGTGGAAAGTAAGCGTGGACGGCATATATAAAGGCGTAATCATGGGTGAAAGCAACGACTCCTTTCAAGTCAAAATAGGCGAAGATGTTGTCGGGATGCTGCCCAAACATGAAGCCCCAAACAAAAACCAAAACAAAAACGCCATAATAGTCCAAGTTGCAAGAAAACGCATTGGAAGAAAAACCCCGATTTTGACAACCCAGCCCAAAATTGTTGGAGACTATGCCATATTGGCGCAGAAAAGTAACGGCGGCGTAAGCCTAAAAATTAGGGATATAAACAAGAGGGTTGAGCTTTATGCGCTTGGGAGAAAGTTGGCGCCCGATGGTTGGGGGATAATTTGGCGGGAACCAGCCGCCCACACGCCAAAAACGGTTTTGGAAGATGAAGTCGCAAGGCTCTGCGAAAAGATTAAAGCCTTAAACGAAGTTGCTCTTTCGACTGATGCACCAGCCATGCTTGTTGAAGGCTTACATTTTATGGATGTCGAGTTTCCAAGTCTTTCAAAAGCGAGATTGGACTCGTTGAGGGCTGCCGTTACGCCAACCATTGATGGACACCATTTTTACAAAAGCTGCGGCGGTAAGGTTTCAGCAGCCCTAGAAATGACTGAAAAGCTCCTAGAAAAGGGACAAAGCAAAAGCGAGGTTGAAAAACTTTTCAGAGTGCATGTTCAGCCAGAATTCCCGGTAGAAGGCATAACGGTTGATGTGGAACATGTTAAGCTCAGCGGCGCAGTCTTCCATCTTGGACAAGCAACAATAGAAGCCGTAAACAGCCAAGAATTAAAATACAGCAGAACCATTAGGGCTGACGGCTTTTACGACGGGCTTGGCGTAGCCAAAGAGGCTGGAGACAAGGCGGTAAGCGAAACAAAGCTTGGCGAATGGTATATAACAACTAACTATTTCTCAAAGGATGGAAGGTGGAAAGGCGCCTACATAAACATAAACACGCCGGTGGAAGTCTACCCAGATGCGGTGCGCTACATAGACTTAGAAGTGGACATTTGCATCCGCCCAAATGGCGAAACAAAAGTTTTGGATATGGAAAAGCTTGAAAAAGCCTTGGAAAAAGGCGTTGTGAGCGAAGCACTTTTTGGGAAAGTTAAAAGCACCGTTGCAGCGGTAACCGAAAAGGGCTTCGTTGAAGAGCTTTCGGCTAAATTTATTTAGCGAACTTAAAAGATAAATTTGGCTGCTCTTATATTTTAAAAGAGAGGTGCTGAAGTTGAGCAAAGAAGAATTATCGAAAATGTTGGGAGAGATTTTAGAGAAATATGATAAGCTTCCCTTTGACGAGAAATTGGAAACATTAGAGAAGTTTTCGATGAAATTACAAGAGTATTTAGGAGAAGTAACGAAATTAGGTGAACCAGAGTTATACAAGTTTACTTGTGAAATGCTGAAAGAAAAGGGCTACAAAGTTTTTGAACAACCATGGGAGTCTTATGGCACTCCGGATATTATTGCTATGAAAATTGAAAATGAGACTCCTACTGAGTGCTTGATAGTGGAAGTTAAGGGTGTTGATAATCCTTATGCTGAACAATTACGCCGTTATAATATAGGTGAAATTAGTAAGATAGAACCGACAATAAAAAAGAAGAAATTTATATTGATACTTCCAGTATGGGATGGTGAAGATTTTGAAGTTTGGGGGATAAAACAGATAAAACCAGACATATTAAAGAAGGAATAAACTCTTTAAGGCTCATTAAATTTATTTAACTTTTCAACTTTTATTTTCCAGCTAAGCGTGGAAAGTTGAAGGCTGAACTTGTCCTAAAAGATTTGAAAGCCTACATAAACGGCGCAATTACAGAGTGCTGCTTAGCCATCGAAAACGGAAAAGTAGCAAAAATTGGAAAAGAGCAGCAAATGCCGAAGGCTGAAACTGAAATTAGCCTCAAAGGGATTCTTGTTTTGCCAGGCTTAATTGACGTTCATGTGCACTTGAGGGATGAAGGTAAAGCCCATAAAGAAGACTTTTACAGCGGCACGGCAGCTGCAGCGGCTGGTGGCTTCACAACAGTTTTGGATATGCCCAACAACATCCCAGTCACCATGAGTGCTGAAACCTTGAAGAACAGAATGAAAAAAGCCGAGGAGGAGATTCTTGTTAACGTTGGCTTCTACTCCGAATTCCCAAAAAACCTACATGAAATAGACGAGATAATTGGCGCTGGTGCTGTGGCTTTCAAGCTTTTCCTAAGCGAAAAAGTGGGCGGACTAGACATAGAAGATGATAACGCAATTGCAGAAGCCTTCAAAAAAGTGGCTTTAAGAGTCCCGATTGCTGTGCATGCCGAAGACAAGGGCATAATTAAAAACGTTGAAGAAAAACTTAGGCATGAAGGAAAAAAGGATATCGCGGCTTTTCTTGAGGCGCATTCTGAAGGGGCTGAAGCCGAAGCAGTGAAACGTGTGCTAAAAATATCGGAAAGGACAAGGACGCGGGTGCACTTCTGCCACATAAGCACAAGGCAAGGCTTAAGCTTAGTGGCTGAGGCGAAAAGGGCTGGGCTGCCAGTAACATGTGAGGTTACGCCGCACCACTTGTTCTTGTCTGCTGAAGATCTGGAGCGTTTGGGAACATTAGCCCTAACAATGCCACCGCTGCGGGACAAAAGCCACATTAAAGCTTTATGGGAAGGCTTAAAAAACGGTTTGATTGACGTTGTAGGCTCAGACCATGCGCCCCACACTTTGGCGGAGAAAAACTCCGACAGCGTCTGGGATGTTAAGGTTGGTATCCCCGGACTTGAAACAACACTCCCACTACTTCTTACGGAGGTGGATGCTGGAAGGCTTAGCATAGTAGAAATTGTTAAGCTTATGAGTGAAAATCCGGCTAGAATTTTCGGTTTAAAGGGTTTTGGAAGCCTAAAGGAAGGCTTTAGAGCCGACTTGGTGGCTGTTGACTTGAAAAAACAGTTCCAAATAGACGCTTCACGTTTCCATTCTAAGGCGAAGTTTTCACCCTTTGACGGCAAAACTGTCAAAGGCGCTGTTGTCAAAACTTTTGTAGGTGGAAAACTAGTTATGGATGAAGGCGAAATAGTGGCTAAACCCGGAAGCGGAAAAGTAATCAAGGCAAAAGCAAAAACTGGAGAGTAAAACAGCCTTGAAATTCATTGTCGATGGCATGCTTGGGAAACTCACGCGTTGGCTTAGGATGCTGGGGCACAACGTTAAATACTCGAATAAGTTGGAAGATGCACAATTAATCGCCATAGCAAAGAAGGAGAAGCGTATCCTCTTAACAAGGGATTTGGAGCTTTACCAGCAAGCCGCAACAAAAGGCGTCCAAGCCTTCTACGTAGACGGCAAAACAGAAGCAGAAAAGCTGGCGCAGCTAGCCAAAAAATTCGGCATAAGCCTAGACATAAACATGGCTGTTTCGCGCTGTCCAAAATGCAACGCACAAGTAAAGCCAACATCAAAGGAAAACGTTAGAGATAAGGTTGAAGAAACCACATACGCCTACTACAACGAGTTCTGGCATTGCCCAAAATGTGGGCAAGTCTATTGGCAGGGAGCCCACTGGACAAGAATAAGAAAAATCCTTGAAAACGCTAAAGAACTGACTAAAAGCAAGCCGGCAGAATAGAGTTTTGGGAGAAAGGCGAATGAACTTTAGAAGAAGACTTCTCGGACTTCAAAAGAAAATGAATGAAGAAAACGTGGACCTAGTTGTTTACGGCTCATGTCAAAACTTCCAGTACTTGACAGGGCTTTTAATTGACTGGCGCAATGGCATAGATCTTGGAAGTTATGTAAACAATGTTTTTGTGTCGAGGACAGGTGAGCCTGTTTTAACCCTCGCAGAAGACAGGTTGGACCAAGCAGGCGAAACATGGATTAAAGATGTCCGCATATTGGGGAAGAATGAGAGCTATGAGAATTTGCTCAAGAAAGTTCTGTTGGACTTGAATTTTAAAAACGGCGTCATCGGGCTGGGCGACCACGTTTGGGGAACAACTATAGCGGAAATCACCCGCCTTGTCAAGCGTGTTAAGTTCGTCAATGCTGAGGGTTTCATGGATCACTTAAGGATGATTAAAGAGCCCGAAGAAATTGAGAAACTTAGGAATGTGGCGAGACTAACCGACAAAGTGTTAGAGGCGGTAATACCAAAAATTAGGGAGAGCGTGACCCAGCGCCAACTAGAACTTGAAGTGGAGTTTTATGGGAAACTTTACGGAGCCTCCCACGTGTCATTTCCTCCCACAGTGGGCTTTGTCAAATCTGGCTCTGAAATTTCGCCAACTCCATTCACCTACCCAAAAAATAAGGGACTGGTTAAAGGCACATCCATAGCATTTGATATCGGCTTCGTGATGGATGGCTACTGCTCTGATTTCGGAAGAAGCTTCTATTTTGGAAGCGCCACAGCCGAAGTTGCAAAGGGCTACGAAGCACTTCAACAAGCAGTTCTCGAAACAGTGGACAAAATACATGATGGAAGCATGCGCGCTTGTGATCTCTTCCCTTTTTTGGAAAGCATTTTAGACCGACTTGGATACGGAAAATATTTGCGGGCACGTCTACCAACCAAAAATCTTGGGCACAGCATAGGCGTTGAAGTGCACGAACCTCCATGGCTTAGTCCAGCGTACAAAGAGGTTGTCTGCGAAAACATGGTGATTGCCTTGGAACCCAAATTATGGCATGCTGGCGAGTATTACCTGCGGGTTGAGGATATGGTTCATGTAAGAAAAAGGAAGGCAGAGTTCCTAACAAACTTTGATAGAAAAATCTTCCAACTATAACTTTACTTCTTTTCTCCTTCTAGAAGCCATTTGAGCGGAATATCCTGGTAGGTGCCGTCTGGAAGCGTTCGCCTAATTGTTATGGGCAGTATGCCCACTTCAAGCTCTTTTAGGGCTATGTCTATTGGGCTTGAGTAGCCTTCGGAAACATCAACGAGAATTGGAGCGCCCATGGATATTTGGAGGGCTCTTGCGCCGACTACTCTGGCTTTCTCGAAGCGGGTAAGCCTCGGAGGACCAATCAAGATTTTCTTCTCTTTTCCAGACGTGTTCTAACTCCCCAGCGCCCCTAATATTCGCCTTCAGGTGGACCCTTAGGCGGCATTGGGGGAGTTTTAGCCTTTCCAGCGGCTATAACGTCATCGATTTTCAGAATCATCGAGGCGGCTTCAGTTGCAGACTTAACCACTTGCTTTTTGACGGATATAGGTTCGAAGACTCCGGCTTCCCGCATGTCTTGAACCTTTCCAGAGTGCACTTCAATTCCAGCCCATGTTTCGCCCTTCTCATGTTTCGCCCTAAGCTCTGAGAGTATGTCTATTGGGTCTAAACCGGCGTTCTCAGTCAGCGTTGTCGGTATAGCCTCCAAGGCTTCTGCGAAACTTTTAACGGCCAATTGCTCTCTTCCAGGGAGGGTTTCGGCGTACTTCTTTAGGGCTTTGGCTATTTCTAGTTCTGGGGCGCCTCCTCCAGCTAAAACTTTTGGTTCTTCGACTATGTCTCGGACAACGCATAGGGCGTCATGCACTGAGCGTTCAGCTTCTTCTACTATGCGTTCTGTTGCTCCTCTTATGAGGATGGTGACTGCCCGTGGATGTTTGCATCCTTCAACGAAGGTCATTTTGTCGTCGCCGATTTTACGCTCTTCCACAAGGCTTGCATAGCCCAAGTCCGCGGAGCTCACGTCATCTAGATTGGTTATTATTTTGCCTCCGGTGGCTTTTGCAAGCTTCTCCATATCCGACTTCTTGATGCGGCGCACCGCTAAGATGCCTTTTCTGGCTAGGAAGTGCTGCGCCATGTCATCTATGCCCTTCTGGCAGAGCACAACATTGGCGCCTACTGCGGCGAGCTTTTCCACCATGTCCTTTAGCATGGCTTCCTCTTGCCTTAGAAAGGCGTCCATCTGCTCTGGGCTTTCAATGTTGATTTTTGCATCAAACTCCGTCTTCTCAATTTCCAATGGGCAGTCGAGCAAGGCGATTTTTGCGTTTTCCACACGTTTAGGCATGCCGGAATGGACGACTTCCTTGTCTAAGACTATGCCGTTTATGAGCATTGTGTCCCTAACAGATTCGCCTGGCTTCTTCTCAACCTTGACGTCGTCCACATCCGCCTTGTATTTTTTGCCTTCCCTTTCAGCAACTTGCAGAATTGCCTTAACAGCCAAATCGGCGAGGTACTCCCTATGCTCGGCGACAAGCTTACTCGCCATAGAAGTCATGGCAGCCTTCCGCAAATACTCTTGAGATTTTAGGTCGACGGGAATGGCTATTTCCTCCAAAACTTCAAGGGACTTATCCAAGGCTTTCTTATAACCATCAATTATAATTGTTGGATGAATGTTCTTGCCAATAAGCTCCTCAGCCTTCGCCAGCAATTCTCCGGCTAAAATAACGGCTGTTGTTGTTCCATCTCCAGCCTCATTGTCCTGTGTTTTAGCCACTTCCACCATCATTTTGGCAGCTGGGTGCTGAACATCCATTTCATCCAAAATTGTGCGGCCGTCGCTGGTTATTGTGACGTCGCCAAAACTGTCTACAAGCATTTTATCCATGCCTTTCGGCCCGAGGGAGCTCTTCACTGATTCGGCTATTATGCGAGCCGCCATAATATTTGTGTGTTGGGCTTCCCTACCCCTCGAACGGCTTGAGCCTTCCTTTAATATGAGAACCGGGACTCCAGCTGATGCGGGTGATGACAAATCAAACAACCCCCTAATGCGTCACAATGAGAAACAGCATTACAATATAAATTTTTCCTCAGCTACGCCCAACTAACCACGTTTCTAAAACAAAACACACCTAACCAAAACTTCTATTACAACACTCACAGCAATTCCTGTTAATGTCTCCCAACAGAAATTGTTGTTAGTGTTAATTTGTGGAAAGAATTTTATGGAATGGCGTGTTTGTAAAATGGAGGAGCCCAGCTTCGGAGGCTGTTTGACGAGAAATGGATGGTGGAGTCGATGGTAATTCAGGATTTAAAGGGGTCAAGTGCCAACGAAGGTTTAGGCTGGGCTCTGCCGAGCGCTGAAGAAGCTTTAACTTTGCCTGTTGAAGAGATCTTTTCACGTTTGAAGTCCTCAATGGACGGGCTTTCCTCCGAGGAAGTGAAAAGGCGTCTTGAAGTTTTTGGCTATAACGAGCTTGCTAGGAGGAAGAAACGGGCAACCGTCATTAATTTTCTCTCTCATTTCAAAAGTCCGTTGATAATAATTCTTCTTATCGCTGGGATGATTTCAGGCTTTTTTGGAGAGGTTGCGAACACGGCTATTATATTTGTTATAGTGACGTTCAGCGTAGTCTTGGATTTTTATCAGGAGTCTAAGGCTGAAATGGCGGCTGAAATGTTGAAGCAGAGGGTGGCGACAACAGCCACTGTTTTGAGGGATGGCATCAAAAGTGAGGTTAGGCTCGCAGAGATTGTCCCCGGAGACATAATATATCTTTCAGCAGGCGACATTGTGCCTGCAGACGCCCGAGTCATAAGTGCAAAAGACTTGTTCGTGAACCAGTCTGCATTGACTGGTGAATCTTTCCCCGTTGAGAAGGCCAGCTTACCATTGAAATCTTATGATCCGTCAATAACGGAGTGGAGCAACTATCTTTTTATGGGCACTTCTGTTGTCAGCGGAACGGCAACCGCCGTTGTCGTGAAAACCGGCAGCCATACAGAGTATGGAAAAATTGCGAAGAGGCTTGTGGAAAGGGAGCCTGAAACGGAGTTCCAGAGGGGTATCCGTAGTTTTGGTTACATGATAATGCAAGTAACTTTTCTGCTTGTCATATTTGTGTTCTTCATTAACGCGCTTTACATGCGAAGCGTTCTTGATTCACTTCTTTTCGCTGTAGCTTTGGCTGTGGGCTTGACGCCGGAGCTCCTGCCAATGATCATCTCGGTGAACCTCTCCAAGGGAGCGGTGTTGATGGCTAAGAAGGGCATCATCGTGAAACGCCTAGCAGCCATACAAAATTTTGGAAGCATGGACGTTCTATGCACGGACAAAACTGGAACTTTGACTGAAAACAGGATAACGCTTGTCCTACACGTGGACCTCTACGGCAACGAAAGCGATAAGGTTCTGCTTTGCTCCTACCTTAACAGCTATCATCAGACTGGGCTTAAAAGCCCCTTAGACGAGGCCATACTAAGGTTTAAGGACGTGGATGTTAAGGATTATAGGAAAGTTGATGAGGTCCCCTTTGATTTTGTTCGTAAACGCCTCTCCATCGTTGTTGAATATCAGAATCAACGGTTCATGATCACTAAGGGTGCTCCTGAAGAAGTTGCTAAGGTCTGCTCTTTTTACGAAGTTGGAGAAGTTATAGCCGACATAACAGACGAAGTGCGCCGAAATATAGAGGAAAAATATGTTGAGCTCAGCGCTGAGGGCTACAGGATCCTAGCAGTAGCCTACAAGCGTTTAAGGGAGGACAAGCCCGTTTACACAGCAGGCGACGAAACGGAAATGGTGTTTTTAGGCTTCATAGCTTTCCTCGACCCGCCGAAAGAAACTGCGAGAGAAGCCTTACAGCTTCTAAAGAATGCCAGCATAGAGTTAAAAATTCTCACAGGCGACAATGAACTGGTAACAAGGAAGGTTTGCGAGCACTTAGGCTTCGAAATAAAAGGGGTTGTCACCGGAAGCGAAATTGCCCAAATGCATGACGACGCCCTTGCAAGAGTAGTCGAAGAGGCCAACGTTTTCTGCAGAGTTACACCAGCCCAAAAAGACAGAATAATAAACGCTTTAAAAAACAATGGGCACGTTGTTGGATTCTTGGGGGATGGAATAAACGATGCGCCTTCGCTGAAAACGGCGGATGTTGGCGTATCTGTGGAAAACGCTGTCGACATTGCCAAGGAATCTGCGGATATAATTCTTTTGCAGAACGATTTGACAGTGCTTCATGATGGAGTTTTAGAGGGCAGAAAAACCTTCGGTAACACCATGAAGTATATTATGATGGGTGTGAGCTCAAACTTTGGAAACATGTTCAGCGTAGCCGGGGCTTCATTGTTTCTGCCTTTCTTACCGATGTTACCCACACAAATACTGCTCAACAACCTACTTTATGACTTTTCCCAGTCAACAATACCCACAGACGAAGTTGACCAAGAATATGTTGAAAAACCCAAAAGATGGGACATGCAATTCATTAGACGGTTCATGGTGTGCCTTGGGCCTGTCAGCTCCCTCTTTGACTTCCTAACATTCTTTATAATGCTTTTTATCTTTAGCGCTTCTGAACCGCTGTTCCAAACGGCTTGGTTCATCGAATCCCTAATATCGCAAACTCTTGTAATCTTTGCCGTTAGAACAAAGAAGTCACCCTTCTGGAAAAGCAAACCGAGTCGATTATTACTCCTCAGCAGCATAGCAATAATAGCATTCGCGTTGATACTTCCATACACGCCATTAGGAGCAATTTTCAGATTTGTAAAGCCTCCTGCAGCCTTCTTCGCAGCCTTGGCTGCAATCCTCGGTGCCTATGTAGCACTAGCCGAAATCATCAAAAGCTGGTTTTATAGAAGGTATGGCTACCGCTTAGAACAAACCCTTATCCCGCCCAAAAAGATTGGCATATACCCCACCAAGACTACAAAGCTCATCCAAAATGTTATAGCTACCGTCTGTCTACGCCCAGAAGACGAAATAACAGTTGACTCCCTCCTAGAAGACTTAGAAAGAAGCATGGGATACCCATTCGACCGCCACCAAGTAGGCCACATAATCCAATTCTTGAAACGCGCAGGGCTCATAAGCTTCGACTGGCGCCAAAAAGCAATCAAACGGGAAAAACCATTAAAAGAATACGTAACAAAACAGTTAATGACCAGTGAGTTATGGTCGAAAATGGTCCAAGATTGGCATAAAATCAGCACAATGCTCAAAGAAAAATACGGAAAAGTAAACCCGGAGTACCAAGAACTCCTACTTCATAAAATCTCGGAATAGCCCTATCACGTGCAAACTTATCCATCATTTTTGCGATAATCTCTCGTATAGGCTGATGTTTTAGTTTGGTTTATGGATGTTTTTAGTCCCGTTCCAGTTAGGATTATTACTGTTTTCTCTTTTCGGGTCTTTGCCTCTTTCTTTAGTTGTTTTTGGTAGGCTGCATAAGCCACGGCTGAGCTTGGCTCCACAAAGAATCCCATTCTAGCTAATTCTCTGAAAGCTTGATAGATTTCTTCCTCTTCAACCATTATGGCGTCGCCGTCAACCTCCCTTAAACTTTTAACCATAAGCCCCAAAAGTGGAGGGTTTGTGCTTACAAGCGCGTCTGCAATCGAGTCTATCTTTTTGGGAGGTTGGTAGGGCAAGCCTTTAAGGCAGTGGTATAAGGGTGAGACTTGCCTTGTCTGACAAGCCACAATTTTTGGCATATCCTTGATTGTGCCAGCTTCTTCCAAATGTCTAAAACCGTTTATAACGCCTAGAAGCAGTGTTCCAGCCGAGACCGGAAGGTAAACCCTTTCAGGAGGCTCCCACCTTAGCTGTTCGGCTATTTCGTATGCCAAACTTCTTATTCCATCGCGGAAGAGGGGATGCAAAATGTGCCCAACATAAAACTTTCCAGCTTCCGGCTTTTTGGCTTCATCAGCCACACGGCTTCTCGAACCAGCAACTTTGGCGACATCTGCACCATAAAACATTATTTGGTTGAATTTCGGTCCAGAAACGTTCTCTGGCACATATATTTTGGCTTTTATTCCCGCACGTGCAGCATAAGCCGCTATTGATGCTCCGGCATTTCCAGAAGAGTCCTCGGCAATGTAGCCTCCGCAGTCTTTAACATGCTTGTGAACTGCGGATATCAGCACTGTTGAGCCCCTATCCTTAAAAGAGCCCGTCGGGTTTAGATTTTCAAGCTTGAAGTAGAGGTTTTCTGAAAATCTAACCAGCGGCGTCCAGCCCTCACCAAGAGTGATAATTTCGGATGTTTTCACGTAGGGGAAGAATTTTGCATAACGCCAAACGCCATAAATGTCTGCTTGTATGTCTCCCATGTTAAAAGAAATGTTAAGCTTTACATCCAGTGGGTTTCCGCATTTTCGGCACTTATAGTCTATTAGGCTTGGAGATTCTTGTCCGCAAACAGTGCATTTTATTTCATAGTTCATCAAAGGCAGCCTTAATCTAGTGATATGAAAAAAGGATCATTTGTATGGTATGTAGTCCCTACCAAGTAGTTCTCTGGCTATGATTATTCTTTGGATGTTCATGGCGCCCTCAGCCCCAATGTAGTAGGACATTATGCCCCGCAGCCCCATTTCTAGTGGGCAGTCTTTTGTGTAGCCCCAAGCCCCCATCCATAAGAGCACATGCTCAAAAACTTTGAAGGCGAAGGGCGGAACCCTAAGCTTAACAGCCGAAATATACTTTGTAACTTCTAGTGGTGAAAAGCGTCCCCGCTTATATTTTTCATCGTTCATCCAAGCCGTGCGGTAAACGAGAGACCTTAAAGCCTCAAGCTCAGCCCACATGTCTGCCAAGTCAAACTGGATGCCCTCATACTTGCCTATTGGGTTTCCAAAGGCTTGTCGCTCCTTAATATAATCCATTCCAAGCTCCAAGGCTCTTTGGGCAGCCCCCAAACAAGTTGCGCCTATCAGCAGCCTAGCGTTGTCAAACCCTTCCATTGTTAGATAGAAGCCCCTCCCCTCTTCGCCCAAGCGGTAAGCATCTGAAAGCCTAGCATTGTCCATAACTATGCTTCCAGTTGAAATTGCCATTCGCCCCATCTCCTCGAAGCGTTTGCCAACCTCCACGCCGGGCGCATTTATTGGCAGATAGAAGGCTGTCATGCCCCGATGGGATGCTCCGGGAGGCGGCGGCGCCGTTCTAACGAGTGTAAAGTGTCCTCCGCCCAATTTTTTTGCCTCTTCTGTTCCGCTTATGTAGGTTTTCTCCCCGTTCAAAATCCAATGGTCTCCGTCTTTTGTGCCGGTCGACTTTATTGCTGCAACATCTGAGCCTCCGCCCGCTTCAGTTGAGGCTATGCCTATGAAGGCCTCGCCCCTAGCGGCTTTTCTTATCACTTCTTCTCGGACTTGTTCTGTGCAGTACTTGTCGGTTACGAAACCCCATGAAGCCTCAACAAGGAAAAGCACTGGCACAGCAATGCTGATGTCAGCATAGCCCAACTCTTCAGCCGCAATGCAAGCCGTAACCCAGTCGGCGCCTGCCCCGCCATGCTCCTCCGGCACGGTCATAAGCAGCAATCCTAAATCAGCCAACCCCTTGATAATTTCCCTTGGAATTTCGCCTTTGCTGTCCATCTCCCTAACCTTCTCCAGCGTCAGTTCTTTTTGGCACCATTCGCGGACTGCCTTGCGGAAAAGTTCTTGTTCCTCGGTGAAGCTGAAATCCACCATAACATTCACCTTTTAAGCCTAACCTAAACAGTTAAAGGCATATAAAACTTGTCTGGAAGGTTTGGCAAACTCTCCAATGGCACTAGACGAGCTGCAAGCCCTTCCTAAAAGCGTTTAAATTCGTCTCTAAAGTTTTTTCTGAGACGCTTTCCCTTATGCTCCTCTCCATGGATTCCACGCTGACAACTTGTGTCATTTTCACCAGTGCCCCGAGGATAATCATGTTGGCGAATAGGCTTTCTCCGAAGGCTTTTTTGGCTGTTTCAACGGCTGGCACCTTGAAGGTTTTGGCTTTCATCTCTGGGAATTTTTCAACGCTGCTGTCAACTATTAGTGTACCATCATCCTTCAAAAGGGGCAAGTACTTATCTAGAGACTCTTGATTCATAGCCACAAGCACATCGCACTTTCTGACTGCTGGGAAGCCTATTCGGCTTTCTGAGATTATTACTTCGCTTTTGGCTAGGCTTCCACGAGCTTCTGCACCATAACTTTGCGTCTGCACAACATTTTTCCCTTCAAAAGCAGCTGCCTTGCCTAAAATTTGCCCAGCTAAAACAACGCCTTGACCGCCATGACCGCCAATTATAACTTCAATTCTTTTAGACATTTTTCTGCGCCTCCTTCAAAACCACATAAACACTTTCCACAAGGGTCAGCCTTCTCCTATGGATGAACTCACCAACAACAATTTTACCTTCAAGCTCCTCTTCGCCTATTTTTCCCGCCTCCGCCACCGGAACAGAGTTCTCTCTAAACCACCTCAGCATTTCCCCAATGTCTTTGAATCCAGCCCTTCTGCCATAGGCTGTTGGACATTGGGTAACAACCTCGACAAATCTGAAGCCGTCCATTTGAAGCGCCTTTTTAAAGCATTCCTTAAGCTCTTTGGAGTGGGCGGTTGTCCACCTTGCCACGTAATTGGCTCCAGCCATAGCCGCAAGTCTAGCGGCATCCAATGGGTGCTCAAAACTTCCATAAGGGGTCGTGGTTGTCCTCGTCTTTAAAGGCGTTGTAGGGGCTACTTGGCCGCCGGTCATTCCATAAATCATGTTGTTGCCCATTATAACGAGAATATCAGTGTTTCTTCTTGCAGCATGTATGAAGTGGCCCATACCAATTCCGACGATGTCCCCGTCTCCACCGAAAACGACAACGTGGAGTTCTGGCTTCAGAAGTTTTATGCTTGTGGCCACTGGTATGCTTCTCCCATGCAGCGTGTGGACGGAATCCGCCAAATAATATGGTGAAGGTATCCATGAAGAGCAGCCAATCCCGCTGACGAAACAGAACTTTCTAAAATCGTCATAGCCAAGCTCAAAAACAGCCCTTAGAAAGGCGTCGCTGAGGGCGTATAACCCGCAGCCTGGACAGAAGGGAAAACGTAACCCCGGCCTCAAGTAGTTGGTAGGCGAGAATGTCCTTTCACCCATCTTTCATTGCGCCTCCTTCAAAATCTCCTCTAAAATCTCCTCTGGGGTGATTAGTTCGCCTCCGCCTATCTTGTTGAGTGAAACAACCTTTGTGCAGCTGGCAACCCTCTTAACTTCGTTGACCATTTGCCCAAGGTTCATCTCTGGCACAATTATTTTTTCAGCATTTTCCGCAAGTCTTCGCACTGGTTTTTCTGGAAAAGGCCAAAGGGTTTTCAAGCGGACGTAGCCAACTTTTACGCCTCTTTTTTTCGCTTCCTCAACAGCCTCGTAAATTGCCCGCGAAGCGATGCCGTAGGCCACTATGCCCACTTTGCAGTCTTCAATATTGTTGCTTTCCACCTCCACAATGTCGTCTGCATTTTTCCTTATCTTGTTGTTAATAGCCTCTATCACCCGCCTATGCACCGCTGGGTCGGCGGTGAACCTAACCCCCCGCTCGTCGTGGGTTGAGCCGGTGACAGCCACATTAAAGCCCTCGCCTATGGAAGGCATGGGCGCCACGCTTTCCAAGCCGAAGAAGACTTGCTCTCCAGCCTTTGGCTTTTTGCGGTTTATAATCTCTATACTTTCTAAAGGCGGAATAACCAAGTGCTCTCGAAGATGAACTGTGGTTTCGTCTGTTAAGATGGTGACTGGTGTGCGATATTTTTCTGCAAGGTTAAACGCTCTAATAGTAAGTTCAAAAACTTCTTGGACAGAGTTTGGGCAAAGTGAAACAGCCGTGTAATCGCCATGTGTTCCCCAGCGCGCCTGCATAACATCGCCTTGTGCACACTTAGTCGCTTGTCCAGTGCCAGGACCAACCCTCTGAACATCAACAATGACGCACGGCGTTTCGGTCATGAAAGCCCATCCGATGGTTTCCTGCATTAAACTGAATCCTGGACCAGAAGTGGCCGTCATAGTTTTAACACCACACCAGCTTGCGCCGACAACAGCCCCTATTGAGGCTAGCTCATCCTCCATTTGGAGGAACATGCCGCCGACCTTTGGAAGACGCGCCGCCATATGCTCGGCAATTTCATTAGCTGGTGAAATAGGGTAACCAGCGAAAAACCTGCAACCAGCAATTAATGCGGCCTCTACACATGCTTCGCTTCCTTGCAGAAAGGCTCTTGTCTCATTTTTAATATTCATCTCAACACCATTCAAAACTTTTCATTGCCTTTGGACTTTAGGGGCAGCTTAAGCGTATTAAGAGTTTTGTTAGTAGATGGAGACTTTTGCCACGCCTTTAACTTTTAAGAATTCTGGGATAAGCTCTCCTGGAATTTTCTTCTCAGCTATTAGTGTTAACTTTGGCTCCGGCGACAATTCCGGGTCGTCCACTATCGCTTGTCTTATGCTTAAACCTTTTTTTGCCAGTATCATGGCTGAGTTCGCCAATATACCCGGTATTCTGGCGTCCACTGGGGTTATTTCCACAACGCCGAGCTCCAAGTGTTTAGCTATTTCTTTTAGGGAATGCCCAGCCGACCTTAAGCCTTCGAATATTAGGCGTAGCTCGCGGTTCGCCCTTATAGTGTTTATTGTTTCGTTTACCGTTCTTCTGTCTACGCCAGCCACTCTTGCTATGCGAGTTGGCGGAATCTCTATCTCGTTCAAGTATATTCTCCCATTTTTCACACACAGTCCGTTTTCTACGAGGATTCTAGCTACTTTTAGACGTTCCGGATAGTTTTCAAAGTGCTTCTTTATTGTGTTCCACATGTTTCCTTTTGCCTAATGTACTTTTTTGTGCAATAAAGTATAAATATGTTCAGTGTGCCATTATGTGCTTAAATGTACTAAAACGTACGGAGATGTATTATAATGGGATTTAAAGTTCAAAAAAGCGGACACTTCACAGTTCTAGACGCGGATGAAATACCAACCGCATGGTACAACATCCAAGCGGACTTGCCAGAGCCGCTCCCGCCACCATTGGACCCTACAACCCTAAAACCCATAGACCCAAAACTTTTGGAGAGAATATTCGCAAAAGAACTGATTAGGCAAGAGGGTTCCACAGAGCGTTTCATAAAGATTCCAGAGGAGGTTTTAGACGCCTATTTGCGACTGCCCCGCCCAACGCCGCTTTATAGAGCCATAAGGCTTGAAAGGTTTCTGAAAACTCCGGCGAAAATCTACTTTAAATGCGAGAATTTCAGTCCCACTGGAAGCCACAAAACCAACACTGCCATAGCCCAAGCCTACTACAACAAGGAACAAGGCATAAGGAGGCTTGTGACAGAAACTGGTGCTGGACAGTGGGGCACAGCCCTAGCCTTTGCATGCACACTTTTCGATTTAAAGTGCCGCATATACATGGTTCGCGTCAGCTACCAGCAGAAGCCTGGAAGAAGAACCATAGCGCAGTTGTATGGTGCTGAAATGTTTCCATCGCCAAGCGACCAGACAAACTTTGGCAGAAAACTCTTAAAGGAGAACCCAAACCATCCGGGAACCTTAGGCATTGCTATAAGCGAGGCACTTGAGGACACGATTACACATGAGGATACAAGGTACTCTTTAGGTTCAGTTTTAAACCATGTGCTGTTGCACCAGACCATTATAGGCTTGGAAGCAAAAAAGCAGTTTGAGATTATTGGCGAGTACCCGGATGTTATCTGCGGATGTATTGGCGGAGGCTCAAACTATGCTGGTTTCTGCTACCCATTCATGATGGACAAGCTTAAGGGCAAAACGGAAACCGAGTTTGTGGCTTGCGAGTCCAAGGCTGTTCCACACACAACCAAGGGAGTTTACACATACGACTTTGGAGACACAGCCCAATTGACGCCACTGCTCAAAATGCTCACGATAGGGCATGGCTATGTTTGTCCGCCAATCCACGCTGGAGGTTTGAGGTATCACGGAATGGCGCCTTCAATATCTTACCTTATCCATAAAGGGTACATGCGCTCAGTCGCTTACCATCAGACCGAAGTTTTCCAAGCCGCCCAAATACTAGCTCAAACAGAGGGACTAATCATCGCGCCTGAGACAGCCCACAGCCTAAAATTCGTCGTAGACGAGGCCTTACAATGCAGGAAAACAGGCGAAAAGAAGGTTATTGCCATGAACTACAGCGGACATGGACTATTGGATTTGGGAGCCTACGAACAGTTCTTGGTTGGCAAACTTGTGGATTACGAGCCGGAAAAAATCGAGGTTCCGACAATTGTTAAATAACCCTGTAAACGGCATAAGCGAGGCAGCTAAGGTGACAACCGCAACCAAAACTGAGGGGAGAGAGAAGTTTAAAGTGGTTATTTTGTCAATTGATATTCTAAGGCCCCATGAGAAAGGCTCCCCATTGTATTTGGAGATGTTGAAAAAGGAGATTCTAAAGGATGACGTTCTAAAATATCCAATAATTGCCGATGAAAAGACAAATGTTATACTTGATGGGATGCATCGTTGGCTTGCACTAAAAAGTTTGGGCTACACTAAAATACCAGTTTTGCTCGTTAACGTTTTCCGAAATCCCCAAATTCGTATTGGTGGGAGACGCATCCACCGATACGTTGGGAATTCAAACCCGCCAATAACAGCCGAGCAAGTGGTCACGGCAGCCCTAAGCGGAAAACTCATGGAACCAAAAACCACAAGACACTTTTTCCCCTTCCTAAAACCTCCCAAAATCAATTATCCACTAAACTCTCTGGAAAGGCGTAAACCACAAGACATATCAAAATATCTCGCAGAAATGACGCCAGAACAAAGCCGAAAAGTCATAAAGGGCTGGCTTGAGGAAATCTCCGAAGAACTTGAATTCCTAAAACAGAGAATAGAGGAAGTGGAGAAGGAAAGAGAGGAATTCATAAACAGAATCAAAAACCTTAACGCAAACAACCATAATCCTTAAACTCTTTGTTCGCCTTGCCAACACTTTCCGTAATAATGCGAAAAACTATAGAGGGAGGGTATGATATTTGCAAAGCCTTCTCAGCCACAAATATGGCAGATTTACAAGGCGCATCATATCATTTTAATTATTGAAAGGAAAATCTTAATTATTTTTAATACTTATTTTCGCTTCGTTAAAAATGGCTTATAATATGATTAGAGAAGCTCGCATCGAAGATGTGCCTTTCATTGTCGACATGATAAGATCAGCTGCCGATGAGGGAGTTTTCCATCCCATAGTTCTTTCAGTCGAAGAGTTTAAAAATTTTGCATTTGAAAACCCACCGGAAGGCTATCTGCTTCTGGTTTATCAGATTGGAGATGAAATTGCAGGTTATGCTGATTCTCGTGCGAGAAGAGGGGTAGGTCATATTTTAGGAATCTATGTAAAACCACGTTATCGTAGAAAGGGTGTGGGGAAGAGGCTTATAGGCGAAACATTAGATAGTTTCAGGAAGAGAGGATGTCACAAGGCAAGGCTTGAAGTTTTTGCAGACAACCATAACGCAATTGAATTTTATGCGCGCCTTAACTTCGTTCAAGAAGGTTTTCTCCGCCAAGATGAAGGAAAGAAAGACATAATCATAATGAGCAAGTTCTTAAACAGGCAACTGTCTATAACAAGCGGAGATACTCATTTGCCGCACAAAACCTAAACATGGGATGTAATTCTGTTAGTCGCTGATAAAAATGGGCTTTCTGCCTTTGCTTTTTACAGTGTTACTTTTATATTTTCGGGAAACTGCATAGTAGCAGAGGCAAAGCCATGATACCCATAAACGCGCCACAAATTGGAGAAGAGGAAGTTGAGGCTGTTGTAAAGATTTTGAAAAGCGGCATCCTAACCCATGCACTTGGCGCTGGACCGGCGGTTAAACGCTTTGAGGAGGAGTTTGCAAGGTTTGTTGAGGCAAAACACGCCATAGCCGTAAACAGTGGAACAGCAGCCTTGCACATGGCTGTTGTTGGGGCTGGCGTAAAACGGGGCGACGAGGTGATTTTGCCAAGCTTCACTTTTGTGGCAACAGCCGAAACCGTTGTGATAGCTGGGGCGAAACCAGTTTTTGTAGACATAGACCAGGAAACCTACAATGTTTCGCCAGAAGCCATTGAAAAGTCACTGACAAAGAAGACTAAGGCAGTGATTGCTGTAGACCTCTATGGTTCGCCAGCAGACCTAAAACCAGTAAGGGAGATAGCCGACAAACATGGGTTGAAGGTTATTGAGGATGCAGCCCAAGCTCATGGCGCAGTTTACAAAGGAAAACCAGTGGGTACATACGCAGACGTTGCATGCTGGAGTTTTTATGCGAGCAAAAACATGACAACAGGCGAAGGCGGCATGATAACCACAAACGATGATGAGGTTGCCGAAACTTTGAGGTTTATTAGGAGCCACGGCGAGAAAGAAAAGTACAGGTCCATTCTTTTGGGGCACAATTACCGCATGCCAGAAATCGAAGCGGCAATAGGCATCGCACAGCTTAAAAAACTGCCCAGTTTTCTAGCTAAGCGAAGGGCAAACGCCGAGAGGCTTGCAGCAAAACTTTGTGGCGTTAAAAATCTTCAGCTGCCATGTGAACCTAAAGGCTGCAGAAACAGTTGGTACCTCTACACTGTAAGAGTTAAAGACGCGGACAGAGCAAAGCGAGACACCATTGTTGAAAAGTTAAGGAAGGAGGGCATAGGCGCAGAAGTCTACTATCCGTGGCCCATCCACCTAATGCCATACTACCGTAAATTTGGAAGAGTGAAGCTTCCAGAAACGGAGAAAGCCTCAGAGCAGGTGCTTTCCTTGCCAGTTCATCCGGGCGTCACTGCAGAGCAGATAGATTTTATAGGTGAGGCTGTTTCTCGTCTGGTTAGGCGAGGTTGAGACAGCTAGGTTTTTATATTTATGCTGGCTAGTATAGTGCCTTCACCGAATTTGGTGGTTTTGCGGGGAACCCGCCTTATGACAAAGACAAGAGTTATTATAATGGGCGCAGCTGGAAGGGACTTTCATAATTTCAATGTTTATTTTAGGGATAACGATGCCTATGAAGTTGTGGCTTTCACAGCCACCCAAATTCCAGGCATAGAGGGAAGGGTATACCCACCAGAACTGGCTGGAAAAAATTACCCGAAGGGCATACCAATTTATCCAGAAGAGGAACTTGCAAGACTGATAAAGGACTTTGACGTTGACCAGGTTGTTTTTGCTTACAGTGACGTCTCTCACGAATACGTCATGCACAAGGCGTCAATAGCGCTGGCAAGCGGCGCAGACTTCAGACTTATGGGACCTAAGACAACAATGCTTAAGGCTAAGGTTCCAGTAATTTCCGTGGGCGCTGTGAGAACTGGTTCTGGAAAAAGTCAAACTTCACGGCAAGTGGCTAAAATCTTGAAGGGCAAAGGCTTAAACGTGGTGGTTATCAGGCATCCAATGCCCTACGGCGACTTGCGCAAGCAAGTCTGCCAACGTTTTGCCTCATACGAGGACCTTGACCGATACGAGTGCACCATTGAGGAAAGAGAGGAATACGAACCCCACATAGATAATGGCGTGGTTGTATACGCTGGAGTTGACTATGAAAAAATTTTAAGGAAGGCGGAAAAAGAGGCTGACATCATCGTTTGGGATGGGGGAAACAACGACATACCCTTCTACAAGCCAGACCTCCACATAGTTGTGGCAGACCCCCACAGGGCAGGACACGAAGTCACATATCATCCCGGGGAAGCCAACCTTAGAATGGCAAATGTGGTGGTAATAAACAAGGTTGACACGGCAGACCCCAGAAACGTTAACAGCGTTAAGGAGAACATAAGGAAGGTTAATCCCAATGCCATTATACTTGAGGCTTCGTCGCCAATAACAGCTGACAATTCAGGGCTGATTAAGGGCAAGCGGGCACTTGTAATCGAAGACGGCCCAACATTAACTCATGGAAACATGCCCTACGGTGCTGCAACAATAGTAGCAAAACAGCTTGGAGCCAGCGAATTAGCCGACCCAAGACCATACGCTGTAGGCTCAATAAAAGAGGCTTATGAAAAGTACCCCCACCTTGGAGCAGTTCTGCCAGCCTTGGGCTATGGAGAAAAACAGATTGAAGAGCTTAATGAAACAATTGTGCGTACGCCGTGCGACGTTGTGGTTATCGGAACGCCCGTAGACCTGAGAAGGGTTATGGAAATTAACAAACCGACGGTGAGGGTGAGATACGAGCTCAAGGTTCTGGGGCCATTGTCCCTAGAACAAATTTTAGAAGACTTTCTTGGGAAAGTGCAGAAGCATGGGAATTGAAGAGGGCGAAATCTCAAGAGTAAAAATAAAATTCATCATTGAGGGCTTGGGCGAAGCCGAGGGCGAGCTTGTCCGCCACCTAGCCCCAAGAACAGTGGATATGATAGTCCGAAAACTACCAATAGAGGGAAGAGCAGCCCTATGGAAAGAGGAAGTCTACTTCGAAATCCCGGTGAAAATGGGCGAAGAAAAAGCGAAAAGCACTGTTGAAAAAGGCACAATAGCTTTCTGGCCTATGGGAAGCGCCCTATGCATATTTTTCGGCGAGTCCCAACCATACAGCCCAGTCAACGTTTTAGGCAAGGTCACCAAAAATCTTGAAGTTTTCAGCAAGGTTAAAAGTGGAACAACCATCAAAATTGAAAAATTATAGATATACGCTTTCGTTCCAACTTTTCAAAAGCTTTTCACATTCTTCTTTGACATCTTTTTTGCGTGTCTTCTTTTTCAATTTCTCGAGAAACTCTATACGTTTCTCCACCGAACGCCTTTCGGCTTCTCCGCCATAATACAGCTTTCCTTCAAGATACTCCTTCATGTGGTGTGCCTTCTGCACAAAGAGGCTTGCAGCGTCAACGGGATTTGCCACCGCATACTTATTCGCCCAAATAGAGGCTTCAGACTCCCGAAGCTGTGTAAAACCGTCGATTTCGGTTATACTTTTGATATACGACCTCAAAAAGTCATAGTATCTCGCAGTCTTAACAAGCGCCAATGCGGCTCTAACCTTTTTTTTAAAATCTGGGCTTCCATTGATTGTTAGGCGGTGCCTATAGCCTCTCTTAACAAGTTTTTTGGCCTCCTTAACTTCATTGGTGGTGTATACTCTTTTTGGATAAGCCAAACAGATTCCAGCCGTAAGAGTTTAGATAAGCGGACGCGTTACACAAAATAGTTTAGTCTACAGCCTTGTATATCTTGATGTCGTGATTTCCGGAAATTAGCTGAACCAAACCGTCTTCTTCAAGCTGTTCAAGAAAATCTTTCGCCGCGCTTATTCTTATGTTGAAACGGGTTGCCACAGTATAGGGCGTTAAAACCCGCATCTTCTTTAATTCGTCGAGAATTTTTTCGCCCCTAACATCTGGTACAAATATCCCAGCTGGCTTTTTTTCCTTGGTTGCCGCTTTTTCTTTCTCCTTCTTCTTTTTCTCTTCCTCATCCTTCCGCGTCTGCATGCGTTCCATCTGTTTCAAGCTGAGCTTCTTTTTCCCACCCATTAATTGGCATCTCCTTAAATGGTTTTGCTATGGATAGATTCCGGTTTCGCTTCTTATATACATTGCTAACTGTAACGGCATATTTAAAAAGAAAGAAGGGGAAGCGTTTGTTATCTGCCCATAACTTTTCTGGCGGCAATTTCGATGTCTTCGGCTTTTATAGTCTTTCTTCCAGTGTGCATTGCAAAGTCTAGGGCTTCTTTGGCTATTTTTATCCCTATCTCTTCTAGGGCTTTTGCAAGCTCTCTTGCGGCTGCCTCGCTTACACGGTCAGCTCCAGCCTTTTTACACAATCTGTGCATGGGAGCAATTGCCAACTCTAAATCTGCCATAAAGACTCCTCCGTAGCCTCTTTCTCTATTTAAAGCAATATTTAACGTTTATTGCATCCTATCTTCCAAAATTTGGCATTTAAATCAAACCTTCTTTATTTAAGAGAGGAAATTATAAAAATGCCTAGGCTTGTAGTTTTACGCTCAAAGTGCATCCCTATGAAGCTCTTAAAGTTTGCCGACGCCCACATTCACCTATCAGATGAGGAATATGCCGAGAAAATTGAAGAAATCATTTTAGACGCAAAAAACTCCAACGTGGTGGCGCTAGTTTCAAACTCCATGAACTTGGAGACAAGTATAAAAAGCCTCGAGCTTGCCAAACGCCATGACGGAATGGTTTATGCCGCTTTGGGGATTCACCCATGGAATGTAAACACACTAACCGAAGAAGAACTGCAACAAATAACGGAGCTTACAATGAAGCAGAGGCGGAATAAAGCCCTAATAGCCATAGGTGAAGTTGGCTTAGACTACAAGCACGAGAAAATATGGGAAAAACAGTTAAGGGTTTTTGATGAAATGCTACGCCTAGCTGAAAAACTAAACCTGCCAGCAATAATTCACTCTCGCGGAACCACCGCGCAAATCGTTGACATGCTTCCATCCTACAACTTGAAAAAGGTTCTTCTGCACTGGTTTAGCAACCCCATAAGTGCATTGCCAAAAGCCATTGAAAGAGGATACTACATCAGCGAAGGACCACCTGCAGCCTACTCAAACGGTATACGCGAAGTCGTAAAAAGGATACCGTTAACAAATCTTTTAACAGAAACTGATGGTCCAGTGCGCTACT
The DNA here is from genome assembly GCA_038882535.1 of Bathyarchaeia archaeon. GTDB lineage: Archaea > Thermoproteota > Bathyarchaeia > Bathyarchaeales > Bathycorpusculaceae > JAGTQI01. Next base: position 24,254 of record JAVZOA010000004.1, read on the forward strand.
TTAAAGGTCCCTTTAACGGGAAAATGACAACACCAGCCTTTATTCCAATAGTTGTCGGTGCGATAGCTGAAATTAAAGGGATAAGTGTTGAGGAAGCTGCAGACCAAATAGTTAAGAATTTTGAGGAATTTTTCGGAGTGAAGATAAATTAAAGGGTTAGCGACGCGTAAATTTAAATTTAGCCTTTTTGTTATGAATGTTTCACTTTAAACCGGCGTAGTGTGAAACGCTAATGGGTGAGAAGCTGCTTGGGAAAAGTTCGCACAGAATACATTAAACGCATAGCCAAAGAACTCATTAGGCGTTTCCCCAACAAGTTTTCCAGTAACTTTGAAGAGAACAAACGTACTGTCACCATGCTTTTGCAAGGAACAACAACGCGGGTGCGAAACCAGATTGCTGGATACATAACCCGCATTTATTCCGGTATGGAAACACCAGCATCCAACGAAAGTCAAGAGGAAGGTGAGTAACTTTATTAGACAGCCTTCCATTTTAGAAAAGGCAAGTAAGGCTGTAAGCTTATGATAGACCAATATAGGCGTGGATGGGCTTTAAGATATTTACGCGAGGCAAAAGCAGAACTGGAAGCCGCAAAGAAAATGCCCTACATGGCTCCAAGCCTGGTTTTAGAAGCCATAAGAAAGGCTAGAAACGCCATATACTACAGTCTAGGAGAACCAGCCTTCATAGAAAATGTTGTGAGAGAGGCTGTTGAGAAAATGCAGTTTGGAAACGACCCAGTTTTGAGGTGCTTAGTGGAAATTGAGGGGATGATGCAGCAAATGGCACAGCTAGAAGAGGTTAACGAGGAAAAAGCCGTAAAGCAAGCAGACAGCCTAATACAGCTAGCCTCAGAAATCGTTGAAACAATGATAGGAGAAAAAGTGGAAGATTAAGGCTTTTCAGCCCTTAACTTTTCAGCTTTTCAACAGCCTTGCTTATACGGTCTAAAGCCTTCTTAATATTTTCAACAGAGTTTGCAAAGGATATACGCAGATAACCCTCACCGTACTTTCCGAAGGAAGTACCAGGTAGAACCGCCACACCAGCCTCGTTGAGCAAGTAATCTGAAAATTCCTTGGATTTCTTTCTTGTGCCCTTTATGTTTGGGAAGACGTAGAAGGCGCCTTTAGGCTTCCTACATGTTATGCCCTTAATGTTGTTTAAGCCTGAAACTATGACCTCTCTTCTTTTCCTAAACTCTTCAACCATTTTGTCAACAGAGTCTTGTGGACCTTTCAGGGCTTCAACTCCAGCCATTTGGACGAAGGCACATGTGCAAGAGTTCGAATTAATCATTAGTTGCGTGATTTTTTCAGCTAGGTCTTTCCGCATAACTCCGTAGCCAAGTCTCC
>JAVZOA010000005.1:0-23996 GCA_038882535.1 Bathyarchaeia archaeon
AACAGTTTTCAACAACCATTTTCCCGATAGCCAAAATCTATAGAGAGGGGCTATCAATTTTGCAGTTCGCCACCCTCTGCAAAATTGACATTTAAAGCATATGCTTTAAGGCTTCTGCGCCCCGCATTCCAAGCTGAACGCCTAACCCTTTAGCCTTTGTTGTGGCGGCTTTAATCTCGGCATTTAAAACATCCTCGAAGGTTTTTACTCCGCTTACCATGGCGGCAGCCACTCCTAAGCGTTCTGCAGCCTCAATGTTTAGGAAGCCGCACATAACGAAGCCCTTCTCCGCCACAACCAGCAGTAGCGGCGGCGAATCTGGAAGCTCAACCCTAACGCCTAAACATGTTTTCTCGCCTACCTTAACCTGAGCAACACTTATCAAAGCTTTCACCAGCCCCAGCCTATAGGTTGTGTTGTAATTTTTAAATAAGAATTGCCACACAGAAGAAGCGAAAACCATGCTGACAAAGTTAAAAGCCAAAGTGCAGTCAGCCATAAAAACACAAGCACAAATAGCCAACAAGTTAGGCTTAACGCCAAACACTATTAGCGCCATAGGCATAATTTTAGCTCTACTCTCAGCAATAGCCTACGCCATTGGACGCCAAACAATAACATTGACTTTAGCCATTGTTCTGCTGCTTCTTTCGGGATACTGCGACATACTGGATGGAGCCTTGGCAAGGCTATGCGAAAAAGAAACACCCTTCGGCGGCTTCTTGGACTCCCTTCTTGATAGGTATGCGGACTCGGCGGTCTATGTGGGCATAATATTGGGCGGACTATGCTCAGCTTCGTGGGGGCTTATAGCCCTTATAGGCTCTTTACTGGTGAGCTATTCCCGTGCCAGAGCAGAAGCAGCAGGCATAAAAATGGAGACTGTTGGCTTGGCTGAAAGGGCTGAACGCATAATCATAATTGCAGCTGCAAGCATAGCCGAAATATTCTTTGTAGGCATAATGGAAGCCAGCATGATATTGTTGGCCGTGCTTACAAACCTAACAGTACTTCAGAGAAGCCTATACGCCTACAAGATGTTAAAGAAGAAGGGAGAAACTGAAGGCTAAAACCTTCTGCCAATGCGAAGTTTGCGCTCTTCTCTGGCGCGAACCTTCACAATACCATAATGGACAGCGCATGAAACACAATAATATTTTGTGTCAACAGGCGCAGAAATATAAGCACCTTTTTGACGTAACTCCTTGGCTAAGGCTGGGTCCACCAGAGAAAGCCTCCGCGTCACTTTTTTGGCTTTATCCCGCGGCACCAGCTCCCCACAGTTGGCGCATTGAACAAAACCGCTTCTACCTTTACCACCTTTTGACCTTCCGCGGCTTTTTCTTTTGTATGGCATAACACAACCCACTAGCGATTCTATGCATGATATAGCCATGCACAACTATATATCTGTTCTCAATTTCAAAATGCAAGCTATGTTAGCCCTAGAATCAATTCTGGGAACGATCTTCCCCGTAGACGAAGTAAACAAGGTTGCTACGCCTGGACCATGCCCAGAAGTGACGCAGTTTGTGTGGACGACTATCCCCACTGAAACAGCGCCTTTACGGTAGATTCGTCCATAAGAATGATCCGCATCTAATATGGCTACCAAGTCGCCGAGCCTCAAATCGTCAAGCCCATACTCCTTCCGTGCGGCTTCATCAAAAAGCTGTATGTCATAATCACCAGAATAAGTTTGGTTGGCGCCTAAACCAGAACCCATAATCGCTGCAGGAATAACATGCGTCACCGGAACCTCCAACTTGTCACCAGTAGGCTTCGGGTCTAAAGCCTCCAGAAAACGAGGGTCCACATTCATAACCTTAATGTCTGGAAAATCTAAAAGTTTCAAGCCGACGCCTAAAGCCTTCACCAGTACCTTGTCGCCCAACATAAGCTTCTCAAGGGTTTCAGGCTGAAAATCCACAAGCACATGCTCTATCCCGCCATGCTTGCCAGTAACGACGCCTTTCGCGCCTTTAGCGTCGCCAGAAACCACAACAGCCTCGTTTCCAACACATGAAAGCACGTTTAGGGCTGTGTTGGCACCACGACCAAAGGCGGGATCATTCTCCTTGTTCTCTATACTCACACCGGGTTCAACATGGTCTGCTTCCCAGCCGCAAGCCGGGTCGCCAACCCTCACATTGTAGGTTATTCCGCCCACGCCAGGCAAGACCATAGGCACTCCCTCAGCGGAAATATTGTATATGCCCCTTCCATAAATTGGGCTTGCAACCTCACCAACAACAGATATCTTAACCAGTTTGTCAACATTTGTCCTTAACATGGCTTTTCTCCTCGACGGAATAAAGTCAACACGGGTCTTGGATAATAAGTTTCCCCTAAAATTGATGTAATCGCCTAGAACATAACAAGTCTTAAATGCCTCTTCCTATTTTGAGTTGAGTGAACAGAAACCACACAAAACTAGCCAGTGGCGAAACAGATGGCTGAGATTGGTTTAAGGTCAAGAATGCTGGTTAGAGACGTCATGAGCAGCCCAGTGATAACCGTAGATGAAGATGCAACAGCAAATCGTGTTGCAGAGCTAATGGAAAGGCATGAATTAGGATGCATAATAGTGACTAGCAAAGAAGGAAAACCCATCGGGATTATAACTGAAAGAGACCTTGTCACAAGAGTTCTTGCAAAAAACGTCAAACCCGATGCTTTAAAGGCAAAGGACGTCATGACAACCCCCCTAATAACAATAGAGCCGGACGAAACAATAAGTGAAGCCGCCAGAAAAATGAGCAGGTTAAACATCAGAAGGTTGGGCGTCATCTACAAGGGACAACTCATTGGAATTCTCTCCAGCAAGGACATATTGGCCGTCATGCCAGAACTCATTGAAACAATACAGGAGAGAGCCCTAATAGAAGGAGAAAACCTAGCCCAAACAACCATAACAGAAGAGGAAGAAACGTCCTCTTTGGCTGGGTACTGCGACCGCTGTGGCGGATGGTCTGAAAACCTTAAAGAGGTGGATGGAGAATTCCTCTGCGAAGACTGCAGAGCCGAATTGGAAAGCGAATGAAAAGAGTTTAAAGGGGCGATTTTTTGCGTGTCAAAGAAATATTGAATGATAAGCACCCCTTCATTTATGATGATGAGCTTGCAACAAAAGCCCGCGCCCTCATCCGCGACTTCTCCCTAAGAATTCTACCCGTCACAAATAGAGAAAGAAAACTTTTGGGGATGGTTTCCCGCGGTGCAGTTATGACGATATCCTCGTCTATTTCCCCAATAAAGGTGAAGGGTATAATGACAAAACCAAAGCATGTCGCCACAATAGAAGATGACGCCTTCGAAACAGTTAGGGCTATGTTGCGTGTAGACGAATGGTGTACACCAGTTGTAAATAACCGAACAGAAAACCTATTGGAAGGAGTTTTAGGCTTAGAAAATTTCATAGAAAACGTAATTAAAACGAGCCCTGAAAAACTTGCAAAACCAATTTCAGAAATAATGACGACAAACCTTCTAACGTGTTCTCCAGACGAAGAGGTTGACGATGTCTGGCGTCTGATGCAAAACAAATCTTTAGCTGGGTTTCCTGTTGTTGCCAAAAACAAGCTTGTGGGTATTGTTACGCAGAAAGACCTTCTTGAAAGCGGAGCACTCATGCCAACATTTGAGTCGCACAAAGGAAGGTTCAAAGCTTCAACGAAAATTTCAGCCGTTATGAAGACAAACGTGATAGCCGTTCAGCCATCGGTAAAGGCTATAAGGGTTGCAAAAGTGATGGTTTCAAAAGATATTGGGCGAGTTCCAGTAGTAGACAAAGAGGGAAGACTAATAGGCATAGTGGACCGAGAAGACATAGCAAGGCTCATAATCAAGTGAGAAGGGAATGGAAAAATGAGTAGAGAAACTTTCAGGAGAACATTGAGGGGCAAAGGACCAGTCTCATTAAAGGGCTCAGCAGCCAAGAAACGCGAAGGCGACGTGATGCACATAGCAAAAAGCCCCGTCATAACAATGGCTCCAACAACACCCATACACGACGCCATAAAAATAATGGCAAAAGAGGGATTCCGAAGAATCCCCATAGCCGACCCAGGCACAAAAACCTTGGTTGGCATAGTAACAGCCACCGACATAGTTGACTACCTTGGCGGAGGCAAAAAGTTCGAGATAGTCCAGCAGAAGTTTTCAGGAAACATCTTCAAAGCGATAAACGAGCCCATAAAACTCATAATGAACCAGAAAGTTTTCACAGTTAAAACCTCAGCGGACATAAGTGAGGCAATCCAGCTTATGAAGGAGAAGAATGTTGGCGGCTTGCCAGTTGTGGATGAAGAAAACCATGTCAAGGCAATAGTTACCGAGAGGGATGTAGCTCGCATGTTCGCAGATAGAATAAGCGGAATAAAAGTTTCACAGCTTATGACTGAAAAAGTTGTAACAGCGCTGCCTAAGACAACAATCTTCGAAGCGGAGAAAACCATGATTGGACAAGGCTTCAGAAGGCTCCCAATAGTTTCAGACGGAAAAGTCGTAGGCATAGTAACATCCATGGACATAATACGCTTCTTCGGCTCAGGCGAAGTCTTCAAACATCTAAAATCAGGAATAATAACGCAGGTTTTGAACACCCCAGCCCTTGAAATAGCCACAAAGGAAGTCACAACAATCACGCCAGACGCAGATGTTGGACAAGCAGCAAAAATCATGCGGGAGAAAAACCTCGGCGCCTTACCAGTAGTCCAAAACGAGAAGCTTGTTGGAATAATAACCGAAAGGGACTTCTTCAAAATAATCAAGTAAAATATTAGGCAATTTTATGCCGAAGGAAGCACCCTGCCTCAAAGTTCCAAAAATTAATGGAGAAAAAGCCATAACAACAGCCCATAAACTAAAACTAGTTAACAAGGAACTGAAAGTACAAAGAGACAACAATTACATTTATATCCCCCTCGCAAAAAGCCCCTCGCAAGAAGAAATCCAAGCTCTCCAAAAACAAACCGTACACCTTGAAATCACAACCCAAATTTTTCCAGAAATGAAAAAGCGTCTAAAAACATCTATGGAATTTTTAGAGGACAAACTTCCACCATACTTGTTGGCTTGTGTTCCGCGAGCCATGGACATTATCGGCGACATAGCCGTAATTGAAATCCCACCAGAACTTGAAAACTATAAAACAGAAATTGGAAATGCAATCCTACAAGCCCACAAAAACTTGCGGACAGTTCTTGCAAAGGCCGGAGCAGTAAAAGGCGAATACCGCACAAGAGAATACATGATAGTAGTTGGGGAACCTAAAACAGAAACCATACATAAAGAGCACGGCTGCCTATACCATGTCGACCTAGCCAAAGCCTACTTCTCACCACGCCTGTCCCATGAACACAAACGCGTGGCATCAATGGTCAAAGAGGGCGAAACAATTGTAGACATGTTCGCAGGAGTCGGACCATTCTCAATCCTCACAGCAAAAACCCATGAGCGTGTTAAGGTTTACGCCATAGACATAAACCCAGAAGCAATAGCTTTACTCGAAAAGAATGTTAGGCTGAATAGGGTTGAGGGAAAAGTCCACCCAATCCTAGGCGACGCAAAGCAAATTGTTAAACAAAAACTTCGCGAACAAGCAAACCGTGTCATAATGAACTTGCCAGAAAAAGCCATAGAGTTTGTAGAAGCCGCATGTGAAGCGCTGAAACCCGAGGGGGGCATCGTACACTTCTATGGCTTTATTACGGCAGAGGAACCATTAGAAAAATTGGAACTACGATTTAAAGAAGAGGTTAAAAAATTCGGGAGAACGGTGACGAAAATTCTCCACTCAAGAACTGTTCGCGAAACAGCCCCATACCACTGGCAAGCCGTCATAGACGCCAAAATTAGCTAAACCTCTACTGTTAAGGTTATCCTAACCCTTTGTTCTGGGTTTTGAAGCTTCCTCACGAGAACCCTTGACAAGTCGCAGGCTGCCTTATCCGCATTTATTGCCAAAGTTCTACCGCAAATGTATCCACTTTTTCTCACAACCATGTCTGTCGGATGCGACAAAATCAGCATCGGACTTCCAAAAGCCCTCACCACATCAACAACACCACCAGCATCTATAAAAATTGTCAGTCTCGCGTCCCTTTTACGGAGAAAATTCCTAAACTCTGGTTTTAAGTCCAATAAGCTTTTATCAGCTGAAACCGCAACAATACAGTCGCCTCTAACGGTTAGCTCTTTCCCCTTAGTTATCTCAAGCGTGGTGGTGTGAGACGCTCTTATGTTCTCATGTCCAAACGCCGTTATAACCTCGGCTACTTTCATAAAAGCGCCCTTATTACAGTTCCTTCGCAAGATATAGCGCAGTTTTGGCATTATCATAGAGCTTTTCATTGTAGCCGCAGATTTTGAAGCCGTTCTTAAAATAAAGGTTTAAGGCTGGAATGTTGTCTATTGCGGTGTCAAACATGATAACCCTCGCGCCGTTTTCTCTTGCAAAATCCTCCATAGCACTCAGTAAAAGGGAGCCTATCCCTCTGCGCCTATAACCAGCATCAACGAGAAGGCTTATCACATAAGCGCTTCTATTCCACCTATAAACATGTACCCTAGAAAAACCTACAACGTCGCCGCCTTCCTCAGCGACAAAGAATCTGCACTTCTCATTGGGGCTTTCAAAATTGAAGATAGCCTCTAAATCCTCGTTTAAGGGCTCTTTATTCCTCTTAATTAGCTCTATTATTTTTGGCAGATCTTCAAGTTTTGCCATACGAATTTTTGGCATTTTACTCCAAAACCTCTATTGAGTCCACTTTACCATCACCGTCCAAATCAAAGCCTTGAATCACCTTGGCAAAGGCGTCCTCGCCCCTATAATTCCCCAACGTCTTATTATGAAAGTTTGTCAAAGCCAAAACACAAGCCTTAGTACCAACAGCCTTATTCCCAGCCAAAACCACAACCCGCTTGCTCTTGTCCCACGGATTAACAATCTTAGCCACAAGCCCAACAGCATCAGCCGTATAAACCTGCCCAGTCTTAGTTGAAACCAAACCACCAAACAAGAAACCCTGCTCAGACGGCTGCATATTAAACTTTAAAGGTAGATACTCATTCAACTCTTGCGTCAATAGATTTGTTCCAGGTCCACCCACAAGAATCAGATTGTTCTTCTCCTCCTTTTCAGCCTTAACATCCACGTCAAGTTTCACAGCAAAATCTCCCGGCATTCTCGTAAATTGTCCAAGAAAGAAAGCTAAATGAGAAGCATAGTGTCCGTCCCGAGCGCTTGTTTTAAAGGGTCCATGAGGTGTCGGACTGCCTACAACAATTTTGCCATCAAAACATCCGTCTCTGCGAATGAACTCGCCAAAAAACCTTTGGACTTGCTCACCGACACTAACCAGCGGAAGTTTCTCCACAGTTTTGTATCCTTTTGGTAGCTCTACCCCAAAGGCGGGAGAGGCTGCCGTGTAATATTTGGCTATGGCTCCCTTCTTCTCTTCTTGCCTTGCAATGGTTATAGCTCCAGCCCTAATCAACTTCCGTATGTGATAGTAAACCTTCTGCTCGTGAATTCCCAACTCCTTTGCAATTTCAAGGGGGTACATCGCCCTCTCAGAAAGCATAACTAAAATTTTCCAACTAAGCCTATTCAAAATGAGCTTAAGCTTCTGCGGATCTTCGAAAACCTTAATCTCCTTAACCATCTGCGTTTTGCCATCATCATGCAGCAGCAGTTTTTTACCCATGACTTTTCCATATGCATAGTCGTGCTCTATTATTAAAATTTTTATTACGGTGAACGAAAGAGATAACCACACAAGCCAATAAAAGAAGGATAAAAATGATTGGCTGCTACGTGACGGGCATACTTCCAAGGCCAAAGGAGCTGGTTGAGGCCACAAGAGTCTATGAAAGACGGAAAATAAGCGCTGAAGAGCTGGAAAAAGCCTTCAAAGTAGCAACAATAAAAGCTATAGAGGCACAAGTATCTGCTGGGCTAAGTTATGTCACGGACGGAATGCTCAAATGGCAAGATTTGCTGAGGCCTTTCACTGAAAATCTTGAAGGCTTAAAAGCTGGAGCCCTTGCAAGATGGTTCAACAACAACACCTTCTATAGAAAGCCCATAGTTCAAGGCGAAATCAAACATAAAAAGGATATAGTCACAAAACTAGCCTACATAGAATATCTACCAAGAAAAATTCCATGGAAAGCCATATTGCCAGCACCCTACACGTTGGCAAGGCTTTCAGAAAACAAGTTTTACAAAAATGAAAGGGAACTAATGTTCAGCTACGCCGAAATCCTAAAAGCCGAAATCGAAAGCCTAGCAAAAAAGGGTTTCAAATACATTCAGCTAAGCGACCCAGCCCTTGTCTACAACCCATCAAAAGAGACAATTTCTAAGGACATGCTTACCGACGTTAAGGAAGCTCTAAAAAAAACTGTGAAAGGTACAGACGCGAAAATTTGTCTTCAAACATTTTTCGGAGATTTTTCACAAATTATGCCGGAAGCCTTAGACTTTCCAGTCGATGACTTAGGGATAGACCTCTACGAAACAAGTTTGGAAAAACTGAAGGGATACGAATTCGATAAAGGTGTTGCCTTGGGGCTTGTGGACGCCCGCGGTTCCCTAGTAGAAGATGAAAACGAGCTTGCCACGGTGGCTAAAGAGCTTATTCAATCAATCTACTCATCAAAGATCCGCGACGTCCTCATTTGTCCAAACTGCGATTTGGATTTTCTACCTTGGGAAAGAGCGGAAGAAAAAATGAGAGTTATGAGCCGCGTAACCAAGCGCCTAAGGGCGGAGTTGGGCATTCATGAATAAGCTTTTCCCAACACAAGAAATAGGAAGCCTTGCCAAACCAGCATGGAGAGTCAAGGGGTACAGAGGCGAACCCCTTTCTGAAAGCGAAATAGTCGAAGCCATAGAATGGAGTCGGAGGCTAGGAATAGAGGGTGTAGACGAGCTTGTGAAGATTTTGAAAAGCAAGGAAAGGACGCCAAAGGATAAAAGAGCAATTCTTGAATGGTCGGCGAAGTTTGTCATCCGCTTCTTTGAAAAGGCGGGACTCGACATACTTTTTGATGGGGAACAATGGCGCTCAGAAATGTACGAGCATGTTATTAGAAACGTGGAAGGCTTCAAATTTCTAGGATATGTAAAATCCTTCGACTATAGATACTTTAACAAGGCTGCATGCATATTCAAGCCAAAATATGTAAAACCTTTCTATGTTGAAGAATTCACGTTTACACGAAAAAACACTAACAGAGAGGTTAAGGTGCCCTTCACGGGTCCTTACACGCTTGTCGACTGGACATTTAACGAATATTATGAGAAAAAGCTCAGCGGCAAAATCAAAAGTTTTAAACGTAGGAAATTTGAAGCTCGTAAGGAGTTTCTCTTCGATTTGATAAAGGAGGTTGTGAGGCCAGAGATTAGCAAACTTGTAGATGCTGGAGCCAAATGGATTCAGATAGACGAGCCAGCAGCAACCACGAACCCGTCAGCTGAAGAAATGGAGTTATTTGTGGACGCTTTCAACAAGACCGTTAAAGGGTTCAACTGCACCTTCAGTCTCCATAACTGCTACAGCAATTATGAAGTGCTGGCAAAATATGCAGGCCAGCTGCGAAACTGTAGCCAACTAGCCCTTGAATTCGCCAATAGGGACGGTAGACAAATAGGAACTGGCAAAGTTCGAATAGGCTATAGGGAACTGAAACTCTTCGAGGATTATGGCTTCAAAGGAAATTATGGCTTAGGCGTCATAGACGTTCACACAGACTTTATTGAACCACCAGAACTTGTAAGGGATAGAATACTTCACGCCGCCAAAATCGTTGGAGACCCCAGCAGAATATTTGTGAGCACTGACTGTGGATTAAGAACTAGAACATGGGAAGTAAGCTTTGTTAAATTGGAAAACATGGTTTTAGGCGCCGAGCTGGCGAGAGAGATTTTGGCTTAAAGCAAACAATTATAAAATTTTTAACAACGCCATCAAAAAATTAATTGAAAATCAGCCCCTTAACGGCAAATAAGAAACGGAAAAGCCTATAAAAAATTTTTAGAGCTGAAATTTTTCTCTTAAAAATGCTTATTACCATAAACAGCCCCCTACATATGGCTGCAAAACCAGCAAAGGAACGGCGCAACAAGTATGTGTGGAATATTCGGCTGCATTTTGAAGGAAGGTGCTGCCGCACCATTAATACGTAAAGCCCTTAAAAGGCTTGAATACCGCGGCTATGACTCCGTAGGTGAAGCAACAATCCATGATGGAAAACTTCACATCAAAAAAGATGCTGGGAAAATAGACGAGGTTCACAAAATCCATAATCTTGACGACTTGCCAGGTTCCATAGGCATAGGCCACACAAGGTGGGCTACGCATGGGGCACCTTTAATGGTTAATGCGCACCCCCATGTTGATTGTAGCGGTCAAATAGCTGTTGTCCATAATGGGATTATTGAGAACTTTGCGGAGCTTAAGCTTGAACTTGAAGGAAAAGGCCACGTCTTCCAGTCTAGAACGGATACTGAAGTGATAGCCCACCTTATTGAAGAAGCATTTAAAACAAATCCTTCTTTTGGGCTTGTGAACGCCGTTCTTGAGGCTGTGCGGAGGCTTGACGGTTCCTACGCGATTGCAGTAATCTCACCAAAAGAACCAGATAAAATAGTTTGCGCCAGACACGAAAGCCCGCTTGTAATAGGAATCGGAGAAAACGCTTTTTACTGCGCATCAGACATTCCAGCCTTTTTGCCACTAACTAACAAGGCGGTAATAATAGAAGACGGAGAGCTAGCGATCCTATCTTTTGAAGGTGTTGAAATTAGAAAAATTGCAGATTTAAGCCCCGTCATCCGAGAGCCAAAGTTTATCGATTGGACTCCTGAAATGGCTGTTAAGCAAGGCTTCACCCACTTTATGTTGAAGGAGATTCATGAGCAGCCCGCATGCCTACGGAACACTTTGAGGCTACAGGAACATTATCTTGATTTGATGGCAACGTTCTTGGACCGTGCCAAAGAAGTGTTCCTAGTGGCTTGTGGCACATCATATCACGCGTGTTTAGCAGCTTCATATATGTTTTCTAAACTCGCCTTTCTAGCCACATATCCAGTCATAGCCTCAGAATTCATAGAGCAGCACGGCAAATCAGTAAACATCGACAGCACAATATTGGCTGTGAGCCAATCAGGCGAAACGGCGGATACGCTTGCTGCGGTAAACGTCGCCCGCCAAAGAGCAGCAACGGTTCTCGGACTTACAAATGTTATTGGCTCAACACTAACAAGGGTTTCACGAGTCTACATCAGCCAACAGTCTGGACCAGAAATTGGCGTGGCTGCAACCAAGACTTTTACTTCACAACTTTCGGTTCTCGCCCAGCTTGCCCTTAGGCTTGCAAAAAAGAGGGGCAAAGTTTCGCAGGATGAAATGGACTTTATAGAGGCTAAGTTAAAGAAGCTTCCAGACATTGTGGAAACAGTAATTACTACACAAGAGGAGAAAGTTAAAGCCATAGCGAAAAAGTACAAGGATGCAAAGGTTTTCTTCTTTTTAGGGCGTGGTATAAGCACAGCCACAGCCTATGAGGGCAGACTTAAACTTATGGAAATCGCTTACATTCCGTCAATAGCATTTCCAGCTGGCGAAAGCAAACACGGACCGATAAGCCTGATTGAAGAGGGGTTCCCGGTAGTTTTCATATGCCCCGAAGACGATACCCACAAGACCATTATAGGGAATATTATGGAGATGAAAGCCAGAGGTGCCTCAATAATAGCCATCATCGAAGAAGGTGACACAGAAGTAAAAAGGCTTGCAGATTATTACATTGAAGTGCCAAAGGGCATACCAGATATTTTGTCGCCCATACCATTCGTTGTTCCACTGCAGCTTCTAGCATATTATATGGCTGTTGAAAGGGGATACGACCCCGACAAGCCAAGAAACTTAGCTAAGTCTGTAACCGTAAAGTAGCGCATTCAAACTTGTAATGCAAATCAGTTAAATGTCCCAATCCCTCTATCTTGATATGGTGCAAAATTTGGAGAGAGACTGGGAACGGCTAACTGAAAATCTGATAAAGGAGGGTGTGCTCCGCTCCCCAAAAGTGATTAAGGCAATGCGTAAAGTGCCAAGAGCAAAGTTTCTGCCAGAAAACATGCAATCCTACAGCGCCGTGGACACGCCACTTCCAATCGGCTTTGGGCAGACAGTTTCAGCGCCACATAGCCTTGGCCTCAGCCTTGGCTAGGCGAAACATGGTTGCAATAATGAATGAAGCCCTCCAATTGGAAGTAGGCAACAAAGTCCTCGAGGTGGGCGCAGGGTCAGGATGGCACGCCGCCACGATAGCCGAAATAGTGGCGCCAAGTGAGGCACCTAGAAGCGAGTGGGGGCACGTCTACACGGTCGAAATAATTGAGGGACTGGCGGAATTCGCGAGAAGAAACATCATGAAGGCGGGTTACGGCGACCGAGTCACAATAATCTGTGCAGACGGTTCTATAGGATACCCAGAAAAAGCGCCATATGACAGAATAGTTGTTACAGCAGCAGCCCCAGACATACCAAAACCACTAGTTGAACAGCTGAAAAATGGCGGAGTAATGCTTATCCCCATTGGAAGCATGCACCTATTCCAAAGCTTGATAAAAGTTGTGAAAAGCGCTGATGGAAAAATTAGGCAAGAAAATCTCGGTGGCGTGGCTTTTGTACCCTTAACCGGGCGCTATGGACATAAACTCTAGCTTTATTCTAGCCAATTTCGAGTTTTTCTTTATACGCCGTTAAATCAAGAAAACCGTGTCCGCTTATATTCATGCAGATTACTTTTTCAACCCCAGCTTTTTCGGCTTTTAGTGCTTCATCTATTCCGGCTCGGATGGCGTAGCTGGATTCTGGAGCCGGTAACCATCCCTCGCTTTGTAGGAAAATCTTTGCAGCTTCAAAAATAACCTTTTCATCTGCAGGATAAGCCACCGCTTTCACTAGGCCATGATGCCTTAAAAGGCTTATTATTGGAGCAGCTGCATGATACCGCAAGCCATCGGCTTTTATCGGCGGCATCTCAACTTTATGTCCTAAAGTGTAAACTTTCAGAAGCGGTGTATATTCAGCCACGTCGCAGAAGTCATAGCGATATTCGCCCATAACAAGGTTTGGTGCAGCAAGTGATTGAGCTGCCAAAAACTCGCATTCCCTTTTCCCCCTTAAAACTTCGCCTATGAAAGGTAGGGCTATACCTCCAAAATTTGAGCCTCCTCCAAGGCAGCCGATTATCAAGTCCGGTTTTTCATCTACGAGATCAAATTGTCTTATGGTTTCTAACCCTATTATGGACTGGTGCATTAGCACGTGGTTAAGAACAGAGCCCAAACAGTAAACAGCGTCCTCATGAGTCTCAGCATACTCTAGGCCTTCAGAAATTGCTATTCCCAGCGAGCCAGGATGCTCAGAATTTTTTAAAAGAACTTCCTTGCCAATCTTTGTCTGCTGACTTGGCGAAGCGTAAACCTTTGCGCCCAGAAGCTTCATTAATGTTCTTCTATCAGTCTTCCAGTCATAGACAGATTTAACCCAAAAAACCACACAATCCAAACCTAAAAGCCTTGCAGCATAAGAGAGGGCTGTTCCCCACTGTCCAGCACCAGTTTCCGTTGTGAGAGTCGTTTTTCCTTCTTTCATGGCGTAGTAGGCTTGAGCAACCGCCGTGTTGGTTTTATGAGAACCTGTTGGAGACAAATCCTCGCGCTTATAATAAAGCCTAACCTTCTTAAGCCCCAAATATTTTTCCAATCTCATCGCACGATAGAGAGGTCTAGGTCTACCCATGTGAAGGTAAAGTTCACGTATTTCTTCCGGAATTGGGATCCACCGCTCACTTGACATCTCTTGCCTTAAACACTCCTCAACCATGGTCTTAGCCAAAAACTCCATTCGTGACGGCCCGATTTCCGGCTCTTTCGGGGGTGGAAGCGGCTCGGGTAAGTCCGGCAGGATGTTATACCACTTTGTTGGAAGCTCGTCTACTGGAAGCGAAATTTGGCTGCGCACCCTCCTTTCACCTCTATGAGAGACTGTTCTATTCAGTGCAAGATGGATTAAAGATTTCCTATGTGCATCCTATCCAAACCATCTTTCAAGCGTTGTTTTACCCTTAAGCTTAGATATTCCCTTTTGCATTTTTTCCAAAGCTTTTCTAACACGGTCTTCAGAAAAGTCCCTTTGGCGGCAGATAAAGTCTACAATCCCTTCTACTTCAGGCTCCCGCCACTCTATTTTATAGTTGTCTGTCACTTTTGGATACAGAAAAATCTCCTTAATTTTTTCCGGTTCAACCGGAAACTCAGCATTTTTAATGTGAGGCAAAGCATTTTCTAGACTCCCATACTCTTTTATAAGTTTTAAAGCGGTTTTCGGTCCAAGCCCCTTTATGCCTTCGGGATTAAAGTCTGTTCCCACCAAGATTCCCACGTCAATTAACTGTTCATGAGTTATTCCACATTCTTTCAAAACCTGCTCAAGTTCAATGACTTCGGGCTCAACTTCAATGTAAACATTTTTTCCAGGAAGCTTTCGCTTTCCAGAAATTGTCACATTTCTAACAAGGCGGGGTGCGCCAAAAAGTAAGCTGTCATAGTCTTGGCTTGCGCAATAGTCGGCGTCTCCCCGCTTAACCACGTGAGCGGCTTGGGCCTCGCCTTCGCTTGGAGCTTGAATCCATGGGATGCCCATCAAATCCAAGAGGCGTTTGCTGTCCTCAGCCATGTAATCTTTAAGGCTTGAAGTTGCTTGAGCATACATTCTGGCTTCTTCAATTCTACCTTCCCTTACGGCTTGCTCATACTTTATCAGAGCTTCTTCCTTAGCCTTCATACGCCTCTTAATTTCAACCTCTTTCAGGGTTAGCGGCACTCCATCGAAGACGTAAATGGGTTTGATTCCCAACTCTACGAGGTTGCTTGTTCTGTAAAGGAGGCCACTCAGATGGCTTGTGATGCGCCCACTGCTATCCTTTAATGGTGTGCCGTCTGGCTGTCGGATTATGGCCAAAAACTGGTATAGAGCATTGTAGGCGTCTATGGCTATAACTTTTCCACTTAAATCCTCAAGTCTTACGACCGTTTTCGGGACAATGTCGCGAAGGTTCACTCCCAAAATGGTTCCCGCTGAATAGTGCATAAGTTAAAGTGAGATAATAAATTTGCGAATACTCCCGGTACAGCACATTTTATAAGGAAGCTTAACAATTACAACCATCACCGTTGAGGAATGGAAATGGCTGAAAAGACAACGACAATAACATTGGTCACATGTACAAGCTGTGGCAAGCCCATCCCGCCCGGAGCAGGGTCAACAAAGTTTCTCTGCCCAAACTGTGGAGAAATCATAATTAGACGCTGCACAAAATGCCGAAAGTTTGGACGCCAATACAAGTGTCCAAAATGCGGTTTTATTGGACCGTAGGAGGTGTAAAATTTTTGGGAAGTGTTATAATCTCTTACAAAATTTTTCCGACCGATATAACTGTGAACTTTGAGAATTTGAAGAAGAAGATTGAGGCTTCTCTGCCGGAGTTTGCCACCATTTATGGTTACGGCGAAGAGCCTATAGCTTTTGGCTTGAACGCTTTAATTTGCGCCATCAAAATTCCAGAAGACAAAAGCGGAGTGCTTGAGGAACTGGAGAAAAGGTTTGAACAGATAAGTGAAATAAGCCAGATACAAACAATAATGGTGAGAAGGATAAGCAGATAAGGTTAAACCTTTATATAGAAATTTAACGTGTTTCGAAGCAGAGCAACCAATATTTACGGAAGGGTTTTAAGTGAGCGAAGTTCAGCTTCGAGTCGGAGATGCAAGGCAGAGAGACGTTGGCAGAGGCATAGCTAGAATAGACCAGCGAACAATGCAGAAGCTCGGCATAAGCGCTGGCGACGTAATAGAAATAGTCGGCAAAAGGACAACTTCAGCCATAGCATGGCCAGCCTATAGTGAAGACCAGAACCGCGACATAATACGCATAGACGGATTCACCCGCAAAAACGCCGGAGTGGCCATAAACGAATACGTCATAGTAAGACCAGCAAAAGTCAAAGAAGCACTAAACGTCACACTTGCGCCGGTGGACATGCGCCTAAACGTGGACGAAGACTTCACAAACTTTGTCAAAAACCGCTTAATGGAAAGAACCCTAGTTGAGGGAGATACCACGCTTGTTATGATGCTTGGCCATGCCATACCCTTTGTTGTAACGAAGACCCGTCCCCACGGGATTGTCAAAGTGACCCCAGAAACCAAATTAACAATTCTCAGCGAACCAGCCCCCGAAGGAAAAGGAGTACCAAGAACAACCTACGAAGATATCGGCGGATTACATGAGGAAATTCAAAGAGTGCGGGAGATGGTGGAGCTTCCATTAAGGCATCCTGAGCTCTTCCAGAGACTAGGCATAGAACCGCCAAAAGGAGTGTTGCTGCATGGACCGCCTGGCTGTGGTAAGACTTTGCTAGCTAGAGCTGTGGCAAACGAGTCAGAGGCCAACTTCTTCTCTATAAACGGACCAGAAATAATGAGCAAATTTTATGGCGAGTCTGAAGCACGACTTAGAGAAATTTTCCAACAAGCTCAGCAAAATGCTCCAAGCATAATATTCATCGACGAACTGGATGCTATAGCGCCTAAACGGGAAGAGGTAACAGGTGAGGTTGAAAGGCGTGTCGTGGCGCAAC
This sequence comes from Bathyarchaeia archaeon, assembly GCA_038882535.1. Classification (GTDB taxonomy): domain Archaea; phylum Thermoproteota; class Bathyarchaeia; order Bathyarchaeales; family Bathycorpusculaceae; genus JAGTQI01. Next base: position 16,726 of record JAVZOA010000005.1, read on the forward strand.
TCTTAGCCTTAATGGACGGCTTATCTGGAAGGGGAAATGTCATAGTAATAGGCGCAACCAACAGGCCTAACGCTCTTGACCCAGCTCTCCGCAGGCCTGGAAGATTTGATAGAGAAATCGAGATAGGCGTACCTGACAAACAAGGGAGATACGAGATTCTCCAGATTCACACGCGAGGAATGCCGCTGGCCGAAGATGTGGACCTTAAAAAGCTCGCTGAAATGACTCATGGTTATACTGGCGCAGACTTGGCAGCACTTTGCAGAGAGACAGCTATGAAAGCGCTAAGACGCTACTTGCCACAGATAAACCTTGAAGAGGAGCGCATACCACCAGAAGTTCTGGAAAAAATGGAGGTTAAGATGGAAGACTTCTTAAACGCCTACAAGGAAGTTACGCCCACAGCCATGCGAGAAGTGTATGTTGAAGTTCCAGCGGTTCACTGGGAAGACATAGGAGGACTAGACGAGGTTAAACAGGAGCTCAGAGAGGCCGTTGAATGGCCTTTAAAGCATCCAGACATCTTCAAGCGGATGGGGATAAAGCCTCCTAAGGGCATACTACTCTACGGACCGCCTGGTTGTGGCAAAACTTTACTTGCTAGAGCTGTGGCAACAGAAAGTGAAGCTAACTTCATAACAATTAAGGGACCAGAAGTTTTCTCCAAATGGGTTGGCGAATCTGAAAAAGCCATAAGGGAAGTTTTCAGAAAAGCGCGAATGGCGGCACCAGCAGTCATATTCTTCGACGAAATTGATTCACTTGTACCTCGTCGCGGATTAGGATTTGCAGATAGCGGTGTAACAGAACGTGTAATAAGCCAACTTCTAACAGAAATGGATGGCATAGTCACTCTAGAAGACATTGTTGTGATTGCTGCTACAAACAGGCCCGACATCGTTGACCCAGCAGTGCTTCGCCCTGGAAGGTTTGATAGGCTTATATATGTGCCGGAACCAGACGAGAAAAGCCGCCTACAAATACTCAAAATTTACATCAGGAACATGCCCCTCGCCAAAGACGTAAGCCTAGAAACTTTGGCGACAATAACAAAGAACTATTCCGGCGCAGACATTGAAGCTGTCTGCAGAGAAGCCGCCATGCAAGCTCTAAGAAGGGACATAAACGCAAAAGAAGTTACAATGAAAGATTTTGAAGAGGCTTTAAAGCGAATTGGGCCTTCCATAACGCCAGACATGGAGAAATGGTACAAGAGTTTCATGCAGCAAGTCCGGCAAGTGCAAAAGCCAGCAACACCAGTAGCCTAAGAGGAAAATCGCATGCCAACAAAACTGTGGAAAACCCAACCCATTTATCATGCGCTGCTTGAAATCCTAAAAAAGAAAGGCGCCATGACGGATACCGAGCTTTTCGAATACTTAAGCGAGGAATTCAAAGACATCGGGTACAAAGACTTCAACAAAGCACTCATGCAGCTTGAAATAGGCGGAAAAATACGCACAACATCCCTTGTCCACGGAAAGAAAAGAGTCGAACTCATAACCTAAAATTTTCAAAACACTTTTGGAACTGTAAACGTGTAAACAAATGGAAAATTTTTCAGACGTGGTAGTCGTTGGAGGTGGTCCATGCGGTTCCTTCAGTGCCCTACACCTTTCAAAAAGAGGCTTTAACGTAAAAGTCTTCGAAGAACACGGCGAAATCGGTGTTCCATGCCACTGCGCCGGGCATGTAAGCATTAACGGCTTAAAAAATCTTGGACTTTACCCGCTTCCTAAAGGAATTGTTGAGAACACATTTTTTGGAGCGAAGGTTCATTCTCCAAGCGGCAAAGTGCTTACTTTTCGGTTAGCTAAACCGATAACCTGTACAGTTAACCGCATCTTATTTGACAAGCACATTGCAGAGCTAGCCCAAAAAGCTGGTGCAAACTATAGCATGAACGCAAGAGTTGAATCTTTAGCATTTGCAGACGGATTTGTGAAAGGCGTTGTTATTAAAAGGTGTGGCAAATCTTCTAAATTTTTTGGCAAGATAGTTTTGGATGCTGAGGGAATATCTGCAAGAATTTTGAGACAAGCGTCGTTGCTACCGCCTGAAAGCGAAAAAATTGTCAAAGGAGCCCAGGTTGAAGTTGAAAATGTTAAAAATGTTGAAACGGACATGGTCGAAGTAATCCTTGGTAGCCGTTATGCACCGGGATTTTATGCTTGGGTTATCCCAAAAAACGAAGAGGAAGCAAAAATTGGTTTGGCAACCAAAACCGGAGACCCGAGGGCGTTTCTGCGAAGGCTAATGCGTAAACATCCAGCGGTCTCAGCGAAATTGCAAAATGCAAAAGTAATCAAAGAATCTTATCATCCAATAACATTGGGTGGACCAATAGCAAAAGCATACTCAAACGGCTTTCTTGTGGTTGGCGATGCAGCTTCACAAGTGAAACCTACAACTGGTGGCGGGATAATATTTGGCTTGAACTGCGTAAGGATTGCCGCTGGCGTTATTGCGGAGGCGCTGGAGAAAAGTGATTTTTCGGCAGAATTTTTAAGCGCATATCAGAAGCGTTTCACGAAAATGTTTGGCTTTGACATTAAAGCTATGCTTAAGGTTAGGGAAATTTTGGACAATTTTTCAGACGAAAAATTAGACGCCATCATAAGCCTCTGTGAAAAAATACGACTAAATGAGGCTTTGAAGGATTTAAAGGAGATAGACTTCCAGGGGAGAGCACTCCTCAAATTGGCACAGAGCCCAAAGGCTTTAACGGTGCTTGCCCTTCTCTTTCTCAATTACTTATTAGGGAAACCTTAAAACTAGACTTTGGCAATGTAGCAGTGGCTGAACCTCCTATGAGCGAGTTCCGTTACAAGCAAGTCATCGTTTTTCGTTCAGACCTAAAGCTTAGCAAGGGGAAAGTGGCAGCTCAAGCTGGACACGCTGCAGTTTCCGCGGCTGAGGAGGCCCGCAAACATTGGAGGGAATGGTGGGAAGCTTGGTTAAAGGAGGGACAGTGCAAGGTTGTTGTGAAAGTCAAAGGCGAAGCAGAACTCCTAGCGCTGGAGAAACAGGCGAAAGAAATGGCTTTACCTTGCGCCTTAATCATTGACAGGGGATTGACAGAAATCCCTCCCGGGACAATAACATGTTTGGGAATAGGTCCAGCCCCAACCGAAAAGATTGACAAAATTACCGGAAATCTTCCGCTCTTATGATTGAGGTTTAAAATTGCGCGTTTCAAGGCTTGAAAAAAGCATTGGAATTGAGGTTTACGCTACAAGTTCTCCGGGCATTGGAGGCGTGATAAGGCAGTCATGTGAAGACTTCATCGTCGAAGAATTACTCTTAAACGGCTCAAAAGCGGAAGTACACACTTCTGATATATTACCGCCAATCCATGAACAGCCCTTAACCAGCCGTTACTTGCTTTGTGTTTTAATTAAGCGAAACTGGGATACTTTCCAAGCTCTTGAGGTTATCGCAGAACAGCTAGGTATAAGCCCTCAAAAAATCCAAATTGCTGGAATAAAGGACGCAAAAGCCGTCACCGCCCAACACATAACAATAAGAGACGTTAAGCCGGAAGACGTTAAAAATGTAAGCATCAAGGACATAAAAATAGTTCCATTGGGCTATTTTAAAACCAAACTTTCGCCCTATTACTTGCTTGGAAACTCCTTCAAAATAGTGATACGAGCTATAAGCCACACAAAAGCAACAATAAAGCAAAGAATAGAAAAGGTTGTTAAGGAAATTGAAGCGTTGGGCGGAGTGCCAAACTTTTTTGGGCATCAACGCTTTGGCACAATCCGCCCAATAACCCACCTTGTTGGAAAAGCAATTGTTAAAGGCGATTTTCGCAAAGCAGCAATGCTTTTTCTCGCTAAATCCTACTCCCTTGAACATCCAGAGTCGAGAACCGCCCGGGAAGAACTTCACCGTACGCAAGACTTCAAGAAAGCCTGGAAAGCCTTTCCAAAACACTTGTATTACGAGCGTTTAATGCTTAAACACTTGGCAAAGAAACCGAAGGACTTCAAAGGCGCCTTCAAAAGACTGCCCATAAAACTGTGCATACTTTTCCCTCAAGCCTATCAAGCCTACCTCTTTAACAGATTTTTAAGCAGAAGAATAGCATTAGGGCTTCCATTAAACGCCGCAGAAGTTGGAGACTACATTGTCAAAATTGAGGCTGCCGGGTTGCCGAGCGAAAGACTACGCGAAATCGCAAGCCAAGAGAAACTGTCTAAAATAAACAGCGCCATAGCCTCTGGGAAAATGCGCTTAGCAATACCCTTAGCCGGCTTTAGACATCGACTGTCAGAGGGTACTCAAGGCGAAATTGAAAAACAGATTCTTAAGGAAGAAGGTATAGCCCTCGAAAACTTTAAAGTAAAAGGTATGCCGGAACTAAGTCTAAAAGGCAGTTTGCGCACAGCCTTAACAACATTAAAAGATTTCAGAGTAAAAGAAACATCAAGAGACTCTGCTAACCCCAAAAAGAACATGGTAAAGGTAAGCTTTACCCTACATCGTGGATCATATGCCACAGTGTTCCTAAGAGAACTTATGAAGCCCCGCAACCCAATCAGAGCAGGATTCTAAAAGCATTTTTAGTCTATTTTATAATCTTCTCTGCATTTTCTAGAAGCTCCATTTTTCTAATCGCTGGTAGGACGACATTTGCAGCGTACTGATGCCCATCAGCCATCCCAAAACTTTTAGAAGCTCTTTCTAGAAGGTTAACAGCCCCTGGCAGTTTTCCACTGTCGATTAGTTGTTGCATGGGTTTTGGCACCCGCACAGACGCCTTTGCAAGGTTTTCCTTAAGTCTTCCCCATTTCGGTATTTCCGGCGGCACGTTGACAAAGCCCAGTATGTACTTGTTGGGCTTTATTAATCGTGACTGATAAGATATGAAGGAGCAGAACTGCCCAATGACCTTTGTTCCCATACCCGCATACAAGTTTCCAGCATCAAACCATTGGATGTGCTCCGTTTCCCTAAGCCTCTCACGATATAATATCCCCAAAAGCTTGCGATTAGCCTCTTTTCGCTTCTCCTCCAAGGCGTTAATTCTTTCATCTATTTCCGGGCTTATTCCTTCCAGGCACGCCTTTATACCCAGATCAGGGCCGTCTTCGTAATAGCCAACAGCGCCCAAAATTTGGAGTTTCGAAAACAAAGCATCCACATTAACCTTCAACCTTGTAATTTCAAAACCCTTCCCCTTTTTCTGAATTATCCCGGTTTTTAAGGTTTCCTCCAAAACAATCTCATTGATTGACTTAAAACCTTCTGGAATTTCGTAGCTTCCCACGAGAGCCAAGTATCCCAGGTCAAAATTGTTTCTATTTAGAGCCTTTACAAAAAGGTAGCAGCATGTGGCCCCTGAAAAGTCTGTCTCGCCCTTAAAGCCGAAATTTTCAAGGTTTAAATCTAAAACTTTGGGGTCTTTGGAAATTTTTGGGTCGTGATGATCTAATATTATGGTCAGGTTTCGTCCCTTATTGCATTCAGATATTAGGTCCGCATGCGATGAACCTATATCCACATAAAAAATCGTTTGCCCAGACTTTGAGTGTACGTCCTCAATCACTTCTGCGTAGACCTTTTCCAAACAGAAAGTCTCTGTTTTTATTCCTTCCCTCTCCAGAGCCTTTTGGGTTATTGCTGCTGAACACAAGCCATCAGCATCATCATGATGAATAATAACAGCTTCTTTTGGCGCTTCTTTCCTTAAAATTGAGATTACACTTGCGGTGTAGTGGTCAAAATCTTGCAATGACATTTTAGAGGCCTCTAACCAATGGTCTTTAAGAGATCTGAACGGGTCATTATTCCAATAACCCTTTTGCCCCTTGCCACCAAGACCCCTTGCCGCCTCTCGAGCAGTGGGCGAACAGCGCTGATGCTTGTTTCTTCTGAAACTATTGGCAGCGGCGGATCCATCACATTTTTAACCTTCTCGTTTGCAATGTTTGAACCCAGTTTTCTAATGATGCTCTCTTCAGTTATCGTCCCAACAACCTTGTGTCCATCAATCACTGGAATTTGGGAAATGGCGTGTCTAACCATTATTTCGCTAACCTTCAATACGTTGTCTTCAGGTCTTGCAAAAATCACACCCCCCGTCATTAAGTCCTTACACTTCACTTCTTTTCCCTCAGTTAAGACTTTCAAGATTTTGTTAACTGTTGATAGCCTGGGGTCAACTTTCTCCTGTTCAATTTTCGCAATATGCGCTTGTGAAACTCCAACGAGTTCCGCCAGCTTTTTCTGAGTTAGCTTAGCCTCCACTCGCAGTTTCCTAAGCATGGAGCCCGTTATTATCAATAATAACCACCAGTTATCCTAAATGCAAAGTTAATACAGCAAAATATATATTTTCTTTTATACATAAACCGAAACTTCACGTGTACTCATGGAGGATTAACTTGCGAAACATAATAGTTGAAAGGTTGAGGCAGACTCCCCTTGAAAAGCAAAGACTAGAAATTGTGGAAAGGAAAGGCTTGGGGCACCCAGACTACATTTGTGACGCTGTTATGGAGCAAATATCCCTACGCCTAAGCAAAGAGTACTTGAAGAAAGCTGGTACAATACTTCATCATAATGTGGATAAATCGCTACTTGTGGCTGGGCAGTCTGAACTCAAATTTGGAGGAGGCCTCGTAAAGCAACCGATGCTATTCGTTTTCGGCGACAGGGCCACCACAGAGTTTGGCGGCATAAAAATAAACGTTGAAGAAATTGCCATAAGCGTTGCAAAGGAATGGTTTAAGAAAAATATGCGATTTGTAGACCCAAACAAACACATAAAATATCAAGTGGAGCTTAAGCCAGGTTCAGCTGGATTAATTGACATTTTCAAGCGTAAGGGGAAAGTTTTAGGGGCTAACGACACATCCGCCGCCGTCGGATATGCACCAATGACAAGGACCGAGAAAATAGTGCTAAACACAGAGCAATTCTTGAATTCTAAAGAATTTAAGCAGCGGCACCCTGAGTCCGGCGAAGACATAAAGGTTATGGGTTCACGGAACAATAATAACCTGAACTTGACGGTATCCATGGCTTTTGTGGACCGCTTCATAAATAGTGAGGAGGACTATTTTGAGAAAAAGGCAAAAATCCTTGAGGAAATCAACAGATTTGTCAGAACAAACACAGATTTCGAAAAAATAAATGTTCAATTGAACACGTTGGATGTGCACGGTAGAGGAATTGATGGCGTATATTTAACAGTTTTGGGGACCAGCGCAGACAGTGGAGACTCTGGGCAAGTCGGCAGAGGAAACCGCGTAAATGGT
>JAVZOA010000006.1:0-374 GCA_038882535.1 Bathyarchaeia archaeon
TACGAGCAGCAAACCCCAACCCCACAAGCGTTCTACAAACATAATGAGCCAACCCATTCGAAACCCCAGCTTCAGCAGCAAGCTCCCTTTCATTCCAATCCCTACCAAAATTCACCAATAACACCCGCAAAATCCTAGAAGATTTAGGCGCAAAGATATCCTTAACACCAGACATATGTTCACCCATAAGAACTTGCTCAATGATCTATATAAATGCTCAATAATATTGAGCAGAGTCTGCTCAACGTTCCTTATAAATGCTCAATTATGTTGAGCATCTAAAAGGAAAAAGAGAGGGATTTGCGGGAGTTTTCGCCACGCTTTTGATTGGTTCAAGTGCCCCCCCCCCCCGGGCAGTGGAAGGGGTGTAGATT
>JAVZOA010000006.1:384-23231 GCA_038882535.1 Bathyarchaeia archaeon
CAAATCCCACCCCGCCCGTTTCATTGAAAGGATTTAAGATTCCTTATTCCTTTTCTACTTTTTCGTCGGCTCCAGCTAAGAGAGCACCGTGACCTAAGGCCAGCTTATCTTTGATGGCCTCAAGGTCAAGCACTGGCGCGCTTTCTGGAATAGGAAAACCAACAATCTTGCTCTTGACTTTTTTAACAACTACATGAACCATGATTATGCTAATCGCAACAAATAAGAGTACGATAAAATATGGCGCCAAGGTGGTTAGGGTTTCTATAGATGCCATAAACTCAAACATTAAAAAGAATGTAGCAAGAGCTGATAATGATGCTGGCACAATATAAGGCAATATTATAGATAAAATAAGGAATGTTATTGCCAGAAAGAAGTAATACATTGTTAATCTTGGAAGGCTCTCTCTTATTAGATAAAAAGCAGCTAAGTCGCCCTTACCAAAGGATGCCTTGTTTCTGGCGGCCCTTATGAAAATTCCTGCGTATTTGTAAACATCAGAGGCTTCGTCAAGCGCAATTAAATTAACACAGATAATAAATATAATGAGGCTCAATAGAAGACCCATTTCAAAGACCGTGACTGTCATGATGAAAACAAGCGTTAGAGAGCCTGCTGTAGCAAAAATTGGAATTAGGGAGATTAAATTGTGAATTATTTTTCTTCTGTCGGGATACGGGTCAAAGATATTGAAGGTTTTGTTAAAAACTTTGATAGATAAATCCTTTGAAAGTTTTCTTATAGCACGGGTTTTTAAGTATAATAACATGGAAAAAATTAGGGCCATGCAGCTCATAACAATTAGGACTAAAAATGATGCAAAGAAAGCAACGTTAACTTGAAAGAGTTTCATGTTTCACCGCGCTTTCTCTGAGATAGTTTAAGGCAAAGCATTTTAAATGCTTGTCTACGTGCCATACCCCACAAAAGAACCCAAGGTATCCCTTATTCTGAAAACCAGCTATTCTAACTGAGGCATCAGACTTATCTTATAGAAGTGTACTTTTGTAAAAAGGTCGTTAGTTTTAGCCTTTTACAACCGCTAGTGGTATGAGTCTGGCGACTTTTGTTGCTATGCCGACTTTGTGGCTGACATCGGCTACCAAGTCAACGTTTTTGTATGCTGGATCTGCCTCTTCTGCTAGCACGACTGCACTTGCGGCTCTGACTGCTATGCCCCGCTGTTCAAGGGCTCTTTTTACATCTCCGCCGTAGAATCTGCGCTTTGCGGCTGCTCGGCTTAGCATTCTGCCTGCTCCGTGGGCTGTTGAGCCGAAGCTTATTTCCATGGCTTTTTCAGTGCCTACTAGAACCCATGAGCTTGTTCCCATGCTTCCTGGTATTATTACTGGTTGGCCGACGCTTCGGTAGTCTGCTGGTATTTCTGAGTGTCCGGGCGGAAAGGCTCTTGTGGCACCTTTTCTGTGAACCCAGACTTTTCGCTGTTCGCCGTTGACCTTGTGGTTTTCTATTTTTGCAATGTTGTGTGCCACGTCATAAACGAGTTTTAAGCCGAATTTTTCGGGGTCTTCTTTGAAGACTTGCTGGAAGCTTTGGCGGACCCAGTGCATTATTGATTGCCTATTTGCGAAGGCGTAGTTCACAGCACATGCCATAGCCCCATAATAGTCTTCAGCTTCATTGCTGTTTCCTGGTGCGCATGCAAGTTCTCTATCTGGCAAAATTATTTTGTATTTGTGGATAGCCCTTTCCATAACCCGCAAGTAGTCAGAGCATATTTGGTGTCCGAAACCTCTGGAGCCGCAGTGAATCATGACGGTTACTTGTCCCTCATGTTCGATCCCGAAGGCTTTGGCTGTTCGCTCATCATAGATTTTGTCAACCTTTTGAATTTCTAGGAAGTGATTTCCAGAGCCAAGCGTGCCTATTTGTGTTAAGCCCCGGTTTTTGGCTGTTGTTGAAACCTTGTCTGGGTTAGCATTCTTCATGTAGCCATGCTCTTCGCAGTGCTCCGCGTCTTCATCCCAACCTAAACCTTGGTCTATAACCCACTGGACACCTTCCATTGCAAGCCTGTCCAAGTCGTGGATTGTTACTCTGAAGTCTTTCCGGCGACTTCCAAGACCGCATGGAACATTCTCAAAGATGGCGTTTGTCAACTGAACAAGTTTGGGTTTAAGATCTTGCTCCGAAAGGTTTGTTGTTAAGAGGCGCACACCACAGTTTATGTCGTAACCCACTCCGCCCGGACTTATTACGCCTTCGTTATAGTCTGTTGCCGCCACACCACCGATTGGAAAACCGTATCCCTCATGCCCATCCGGCAATGTAATGGAATACTTATATATGCCGGGCAGATGGGCAACATTAGCGCACTGTTCAAGGGTTCTGTCCGTCTGCATTTTTTCTAGCAACACTTTATCCGCAAAAATTATGCCCGGAACCCGCATCCCAGGTTTATATTTTGGGATACGCCAAGTGTAATCGTTCACCTTTTCAAGGGGCACTTTTTCAGAGGGAGGTCTTGCCTCTCCTTCTTCGCCCATAACACTTTCACCTAAGCCTTTCTCAGTAAGCGCTAAATATAAAGTATTTTGGCATATAAACCAGTAAAACTAGGTTGGGAGTCCAAAATTCTTCACGAACTCCACTACGCCCAAAACGCTTGTTTTAAGAACGGTTTCACCCAAAACCCTATGCACTTTAACATACTCCACTGCCTTTTTAACCGCTTCGTCCTTTTCTGCAATTTTACGGCTGATTTCCTCTAAATCTTCTCCTTCGTCTAATGAGTGCTTTGCAATGTTAGCCCAAAGCCTAAGTTGATCAGCATATGCTTGAAGTTTTTCCATGGCGTTTTTCGCCATGCCAAAATGCGTGTAATATAGGACTGAAGGTTTTAGATTTGCCAACTTTTTTAAGGATGCTAAAGCTATGTCCAATCTGAAAGGCGAGGGTGTTGTTGGAACTATAACGTCTATATCATCCAAATAAATTCCTGCGGCATCTCCAACGAATATGCCATTGCTTAGCGGTTCATAATAGCTTAGGTGGTGGGAGGCGTGTCCAAGGGTTTCCACAACCTTTAACGCTATGCCCTTTCCAATTTCAAAGGTCATGTCATTTTTAGCGGCTATAATCCGATCCGCTGAAACCGATTCTGGTTTACCATATATTTCAGCCACGTCTCCTAGAACCATCTTTGACTGCTGCCAAAGCTTTTCAGGGTTTGCGAGATGCGGTGCCCCCTTTTCGTGAACTATGACCTTTGCTCTTGGAAAATGTCTTGCAAGAGTGCCAACGCCTCCACCGTGGTCTAGGTGAATGTGTGAAACAGCAATATAGGAAACGTCATCGGGCTTTATGCCCAAACGCGTTAAGCCATGAACAAGATTTTGAATGGAGGACGTGGGGCCAGTCTCAACTATGGCTACTTTTTCGCCTATTAAGACGTAGCTGGCGATAAAACGCTGTATTCCAGCCACCTTGACGTCAATCATAAAAATGTGCTCGTCTAACCTTAATACATTCACTCTTTCCACGTTCCATTCATTGTGAAGTTAAAGTTTATGCTGCTTGCCTTAAACGTTTTGCGTGAAAATTTAAGAAAGTAAACGTTCTATTTCCCTTTGATTATTCATGCTTATCAGAATTGTTCAAAACCTAACACCGGAAGAGTTGCTGAAAGGATTAAGAATTTTGAACTCGAGTTTGGAATGAACTTTGAAAAATTTGAAGAATTATTCCTTAAAGGGAGACTTAACGCAAAATTTGCTAGAACCTTTTTGAGTGGGCTGAACTCATAGATAGTTATAAGGGATACTTGGAAGAGGGAACCCTAGACTACACAGTTGAGGAAGTAAAAGACCTTAAACCAGAGCAAGCGGAAGCTCTCACGCCGAAAAGAATTGAGCTGTTATATCGGCTGGCAACATCAAGGGTTGAATCTATAAATGATTTAGCTAAAAAATTGAGGCGCGATGTGAAGAACGTTTATCAAGACTTGCAAGTCCTCAAAAGGATGGACTTTGTCAAGTTAAGCAAAAAGAAGGGTAAAGCAATAATCCCAGAAACACTTGTAAAAGAGGTATCTTTCGTTATCCGTTAACTCCGGCAAACATTTTTAACTTTATCTTTAAACTTACAAGAGTGCCAAAATCGGGGATGTGAAGCAGTGGTCAATCTGGTAATCTTTGGGGCACCGGGCTCCGGGAAGGGGACGTATGCCTCAAGGCTTAAGGAAATACTTGACATCGCAGCCATCGCCACAGGAGACCTCTTCCGGGAAATGATAAAAGAGAATACGCCTTTAGGAAGGAAAGTAAAAGCTTATGTAGAGAAAGGTTTGCTTGTGCCAGACGACATAACTCTTGGAGTTTTAAAAGGAAGCTTGGCTAAAATTCCAAGGGACAAAGGCTTCATTTTAGATGGCTATCCTAGAACAATTGAGCAAGCCAAAGCTCTTGATGAAATAGCCAAAATAGACGCCATAATACATCTCATAGTGCCCGACTGGATAATCATTGAGCGCTTGTCTTCTAGGAGGATATGTAAAAACTGTGGGGCGATTTATAACCTGCTTTTTTTAAAGCCCAAAAACGACATGGTTTGTGATAACTGTGGCGGACCTTTGTATCAGCGTTCCGACGACACACCGGAGGTAATTAAACGGCGTATAATGGTTTATGAAAAACAAACACAACCCCTACTGAAATATTATAGGGAGAAGAAGGTTCCGTTTGTAGAGGTCAAATGTGAAAAACTGGAAACACCGCCAGACGTCATCGTCCAAGAAATATTGAAGGGTTTGAAGAGACTTAACTTGGCTTAAATATCAAGTATAAACTTAACCGTTGTTTTATCTTTTTCCTTTATTATCTCCATTTGGTGATAAGTAACGGCTTTTACGCCAACCTTCTGAAGGTGCTTTTCCGGGTTGAACCTCTCCCCCCATATTTTGGCTTTAAGCCTAAAACCGTTTGCCGTTTTAGTCACTTCGAATATTTTAAACCTTGAATACATCATTTCATTAATCTCCGATTTAACGAGAAGTTCTTCAAGCCAATTATAAAGTAGAGCATATTCATCCGCTGCTTCAACTTCAACGTAATCCTCAACTTCTGGGTTGACCTTTTTAATGTCTGTCATTACTTCAAACATGGCGGCGGCAGCGTTTTCAAAGGCTTCAGCTAGGTTTCTTCCGTGGGCGGCAATATATACGTCTGCCGTGTGTTCAAGAAATTCAAAGTTTCCTTTCTCCGACATAGCCTTGTCGTTATAGTAAAGGTCTTTATGATTTTAAATTGTTTTATGTTTGGCAAACGGGAATTGCGATTTTAGAGAAGAAGCCTTTAGATGTGTTTTGGGATTTTCTGGATGGCTGCCACTGTTAGCTTGACGGCACTTTCAGCGTCTTTTAGGCTTAGTAGGGATGCTGGACTGTGGATGTAGCGTGTCGGCACCGATATTACACCGCTGGGGACTCCTTCCCTAGTTAGGGATATGCGGGCAGCATCCGTTGAGCCTTGCAAACCAGTTTCAAGCTGATATGGAATCTTATTTTCTTCAGCCACGTCAACCAGCAGCCGCAAAACTTTTGGATGGGTTATAAGCCCATAGTCGGCAACGGTTATTGATGGGCCTTTCCGTAGCTTTACTGGGGCCTCCACTTCCTTTACACCCGGGACGTCTCCAGCTATTGTCACGTCGAGGGCTATACCCACGTCCGGGTATATGCCAAAAGCTGCAGTTGTCGCTCCCCTTAAGCCTACTTCTTCCTGCACTGTTCCGACAGTGTAAACTGTGCATTCTGTCTCTTTGAGTTTTTTCATTGTTTCAACCATAACTGCACAGCCGACACGGTCGTCGAAGGCTTTTCCAATAACTATATCATCGCTTATCTTGGCGAATTTTATGTCAAAGCTTACTGGGTCTCCAATTTTTACACCCATCTTTTTGGCTTCTTCCTGGTTTTCCGCTCCGATGTCTATGAAAAGTTCGTCGTAGCTCATGACCTTTTTGCGTTCTTCCTCTTTTTGTATGTGAGGGGGTTTGGAGCCTATTATACCATGTAAAGGGCCTTTTTCCGTATGCACTATCACTTTTTGAGCGAGCAGTATGCGGTCGTCTATGCCGCCAATTTTTGTGAACTGCAGGAAGCCTTCTTTTGAAATTGTCTTGACAAAGAGTCCGATTTCATCCATGTGGGCTGCCAACATAACTTTAGGTGCGTCTTTTTTGCCCTTTCTAACGCCTATAACGTTTCCAAGTTTGTCTTCTCTAACTTCATCTACATGGGACTTTAGCATATTTTTCATCAAGCTTCTAACCTCTTCTTCTCGTCCAGCTACTCCACAAGCGTTTGAAAGCTTTTCCAAAGTTTCTGCGAGAGTCACATTGTTTTCCTCCTTTAAAGAGTTGAGTGAGAATTCTAAAGCTTTATATTAAACGGTTGTGGTATTAAAACTGCGTTTGAAACATGGGCTTTAAATCTCTCCCCCCAAAAGGTGAAAAGTCAACAATTGGGTAATTCTCTCCGGAACCTCTTCAGAAAAATTAGGGTTTACCTCCATATAACCAAGGCAAGTGGATTAGCTAGAAGATACTTTGTAATGAACGGTTTTGATGGCGCCATGACCATTTTCGGCATAATTTTGGGCTCATGGATGGCTGGAGTGGCAAAACCAGAGGTCATTTTACTCGCTGGTTTTGGTGCATGCCTTGCCATGGGAGTTTCAGGGTTTTTTGGAGCTTTTATGGCTGAGAAAGCCGAAAGGGAGCGCCACTTAAAGGAATTGGAGGAAGCAACAAAAAATCATGTAGACCCAGTACATTATGAAGCCGCCCGCTTTGTAATATGTTATGTGGCGCTAATAGATGGGCTATCACCAGCTTTAACAGCCACAATCTCGCTGGCACCCTTCATTCTAGCATCCACGAGAATAATCCCCATGTCTAACGCTTACTTTGCTTCAATACCGCTTTCTTTGGCGGTTCTCTTCTTTTTAGGCATATACTTGGGCAAAATAGCGAAAGAGAATGGGTGGCTCTACGGCATAGCAATGATCACGGTAGGCGCATTAACAGCACTGTTCATATTCCTTGTCCAGCTGTTTCTAGGCTGATGTTAAAAATTATTAAGTATAAGCATGTTTAGTTTGGAGAGATAAGACAGCAAAAAGGGATTTAGTTGGAAAGACCTGAGAAGTCTACCTTTATTGCGTTAATTTCGGTTTGCGCTGCCTTCAATGTAATTTGTGACTCATTAGTTGCTCCGCTCCCCTATTCCGGGGTTTGGTACAGTTGGATTTTCATATCTGAATCAATAACTGGGATATTGCTTGGGCCATGGGCTGGTTTCTTTTCGAACTTTATCGGGGTTATGATTGGGCACTTCATAAATTATATTGATGCATACGAGTTTCTTTTCACCCTCGGTGCCCCTCTTGGAGCTATGATTTCAGCGCTCGCTTTCAGAAGAAGATGGAACATAGTTTTAACATATTATTTTGCCCTCTTAGGAGGCTTTTTTGCCGCACCAGTTTCTTGGCAACTTCCTCCTTGGGGAATGTGGGATGTCTATTTGGCTTTTGCCACCCTACTCTTTTTGGCTGTTACCACAACAAAGTGTAAAAGTTTGTGGGATACAAAATCGAAAAAACGTTTAATCTATATTCTCGCTCTAAGCGTGTTTATCGGCTTAGAGGCGGATGTTCTTTTTCGTATCTTCATTTTTGTGCCTTGCCAAACCTACAATCTATTTTATGGTTACAGAGTTGAAGTTCTCCAAGCCATATGGGCATTAGGCGCCGTTGAAACCCCAATAAAAGTGGGTTTATCCGCCATTATAACATCCATAGTGGGTCCACCGGTAATTGATGCTGTACGCAAACTGAAATTACTCGTTTAGAGTGGTTGAAGCTTGCTATAAATAGCCTTGGCTAGGTTGTTAGCTTTCTGGAGGGATATTTCGCGATTTTCTCCTTCAGCTAAAACAGAGCATAAAGGTTCTCCCTTTTCAATTATGCTGTGTGGAGGAGGGATATTCCGCACTCCTTGTAAAGGTGTAAGGTCTGGAACAATGACGCGGCTAGGAGCATATAAGATGAGGCGGGTGCAAAATTTTGAAGGAGACTTTATTGTTGGTAGTTGATTGTACAAGCAAGCTTTGACATGAGCGTCGACAAGGTTAATTCCTAAAACCTTTTCCACACAGCCCAAAGTTCCTTGAAACCGCGGGTTAACCTCTATCACATAGGGCATTTCATCCTCTGAAATGACGATGTCAATGCCATTAGAGCCCATAAGACCAAAATTTAAAGCTATTTTTTCTGCTGTACGATGGCATTTTTCGAAAAGCGACTCTGCCACCTGAAAAGGCACAATATTGCCGCAATAGCCGAAAGGCTCATTTTGATAAACTGATGGCAGCCCTAATAATTGTTCATTTATGGATAAAACCTTGACGTCTTTTTTGCCAGCCAGAACCGATATGCTTGCATGAAAGCCCTTAATCAACTTTTGGACAACAACTTTGTCAACCATCTTTGACGCTGAGGAAAAAGCCTCTAATATTTCTGAAGGAGTTGAGGCTACTCTTATTCCTATCCCTCCAAAGCCGCCCTCTGGTTTAAGGACAACTGGGTACCCTATACTAGCGGCTGCTTCTTTTGCTTCAAAAATGCTTTTAACAACAACCGTTTTGGGATAAGCTATTCCCAGTGCTTTAAGTTTATTAAAGAATCTCTGCTTTTCGCGAACATTTCTAATAACGCTTGGGGGATTCCCTAATATCGGCGCTATGCTATTCAGTTCGTAAAGGATGTCGATATGGTCATCAAGACCTGAAGATAGCAACACAGCATCCACGTGACGCTTCTCCATAAATTTTTTCGTCATTTCCAAGAGTACATGTGGGTTAAAGAAGGTGCTCTTGCCCTTGTAGTCTTCACCTTTGTAGTGCTCTATTGCAGACTTGTAATCGTCACAAACCCATCGTAAGTCAACGTCGTCAAAATAGTCAACTGCATAAACGTTGTAGCCAGCACTTTTCGCAGATGAAGCGATAAAAGCTGTGTCTACGCCAATAACCAAGAGTTTATGAACTTTAGTGGTTGTCAACAGTTTTCTTGCTCCACTTCTGCTGAGAGGTTAGAAATAAAACTATGGTGGTGGGGGTGGCTGCTGTTTTTTAAGCTCTAGATATTCTGTTATCATTAAGATGCCTTCAATTATGAGAAATATGCCGACTATTAAGTTTAGAGATTCTTTCCAAGCTATAACCATTATGCCAAAGATTATGCATATGATGGCTAATACTGGTTTAGAAACTGTTATCCCTATCTTCTTCAAACCTTTCTCAACAACTTCCGTCAAACTTTTTCACCCCCGTCAACATTATTAGCATCACCGATGGAAATCCCCGTTTTAATTATTTAAGCTGTTCGAATCGAGAAAAGCTTTAGATGCCTATATTGTCTATAGAAATATATATTTGAAGTTTCTTGTTAATGTTTAGTGGTGAAAGTTTGTATGGAGCAACGTAAAATAATGTCTCTTGGGCGCTCTTCACTTGTTATTTCGCTTCCAAAATACTGGACTGAGTTAAACGAACTTAAAGGTGGGGATGTTGTCTCCATCGCAATGAATAGAGACCGTTCTCTAGTCGTTTTTCCTGGTGCGCGGAAGGAGAGGGAACCCGCAAAAATAACTCTTCACGTTGAAACGGAGAAGGATGTATCCTTTGTCATTCGTGGCATAATTTCATGTTACTTGAATGGCTACTCCAACATTAGACTTGTTTCAGACAAATTTTTCACAGTGCCTCAACAGAAAGCTATTCGGAAGATAGTGCAGATGCTTTATATGCGGATAATGGAAGCGGACACTAAAGAAATGCAGATTGCAACTCTCATAGACGAGTCTAAAGCGTCCATTGAAACTGGAATTAACAGAATGTACAAAATATCAAGTTCCATGTGCCGGGACGCCTTCACCGCCCTCAAGGATCAAGATGCAGCTCTCGCGAAATCAGTTTATATGATAGACGACGAGGTTGACCATTTCTCTTTCTTCTTGCTGAGGCTTGTGCGAAGGGCAGTCGTCGATCCTGCGTTGGCTAACCAGCTTGCCGTTGAACCCATTGATTGCCTGGATTATCAAACGCTTATTCACCGTGTGGAGCAAGTTTCAGACCAAGCGGCTAATGTGGCAAAACACGTAATTATGATGGAGGGAGGCGGAAAAGAAGTTTCAAAGCCTTTATTGGAAAAAATGTATTCTGCTGGATGCGACGCATTAATGCTTTACGACAATGCTGTAAATGCTCTTTTCGCAAAAGACGTGAAAACAGCGAATGAGGTTATTGAGAATCAAGCTAAAATAGAGAGGTTGGATAGGGAAATAGCATCTCTTGCATTTTTAAAGGAGAAAGATACCGAGGTTATTTGCGCGTGCTGCTCTATAAGGGACAGTATTCAACGCATAGCGGAGTATTCAGCCGACATCGCGGAGATTACCATCAACCAGTCCTTTAAAGTTCCTTCTTAAACCTTCGGCTTTGTGGTTTACTTTCGTTCCTTTGGCGGATAGCTGACAGTTACTGCAAGCTTGGCGGCTGGAAGTTCGCCCTTAAGTATTTTTCTCGCTAACTCCATTGCGTAGTTATAGCTGTAGACTGTTCCTTTGCCGTTTCTTCTGGCTTCCCTTAAGATTTCGCGCTCAAGCTTGTACTTAAGTCGACCAATCGTTAGTGGGCCTATGCCGAAGATTCCAGAAGCGAATTCCCTCATGTCGTCGTCAAGTTTCATTCCTTCCACTCCAAGCGGCGGAACAGCATTGACGTCGGCTATAACTTTGACAAATTTTACAGAGTTCAGCATGTCTTTGTTTATTATGCGGATGCCTGCAACAGAAGCGCAGAGAATAACATCTGCTTCATTTATAACCTCAATCTTTTTCTCCGGTGTTGGAGCAAAAACGCCTTCAATATCCACGCCGTATCTTTCACGGAGCAGAGCAGACAGTTTCGAAACGTATTCGTCTCCATCTTTTCTGTCAGGGTTTGGACTGACAATTTTTACAGCACATCCAAGCTTAGCCAAAAGAATGGCTGCGACCCTTCCAACGGCTCCTGTGCCAAAAACCGCCACTCTTTTATCCTTTAGGTTTCCAAGCTTGGCTTTTGTTATGGCATCTTCGACTTTAGCCACCATGGCTGCAGCCGTCGTGTAAGCGCCAGCGGGGTCAATTATAGTGTTGGCTTGGAATGGTGGAAACATGGTTTCGCGTACAACTTTTAAGACTTCTTCGGCCTTTTCCATGTCTTTTCCGCCTATGAAAAAGCATGTGCGCTTAATCCCTTTTGGGTCTCTCGAGAAGATGGCATCCTGCACTATTTTCTTCGCTTCGTCGGTGGCCACATTTTCATATGGAACTACAACGCTAAAGCCAGCGTCATAAGCCATACAGATGTCGAATGGGCTTGCTCGCTTGTCTGTGTCTAGGAAGAAGAGAATGTAAGGGGCCTCTTCTGATGACGCTCTGATAACTGGTTTAACTTGGATTTGCATGGATTTAAGTAAATCCTCAATCTCAGCCATTGGTGCTTTCTCCTTTGGGAGAATCAGCTTTTTTGTCGGCTGAATTGTCTCTACATCAACATCAACAGACTCTAAAAGCTTTTTTACTCCGCCTACATGTTCTGGACTTGATATGTGCAAGCATGTAATCTCTGTTTTTTCCAAGCTTCTGGCGTTTTCAAGAATGCCCATGGCTATCCAACTTTCTCTAACTGAAAACTTCGCTTCGCGCTCTAAATCTTCAATTTCCTGTTGCAAGCACTGCCCATAAGCTATCAAATACTCCTTTTCGGCACTATTTTCAGGCATTCCTTCCAACGCCTTCAATATTTTGTCTCTAAGCTGTCTCTTCTCTTCAATGAGGGAAGCCACATAGTCCCGTGCATTTTCGTCTATGTCGACGGCGAAGAATGGGATTTTCACCTTCTGGCTTATTTGGGCGAGAACATTTGCTTCATTGAATTCTTTGGTTGAGCGGTTTCCCAATTCTTCTGTTATGAAGTCTGGTTTAATCTCATCAATTAGTTTTTCGAAAAAGTTGCAGAAGGCGATGGATGGTTTAAATCTGGATGAGAGGATGTTTTTGGGTGTGTGATTGTTTGTGGGTTCTGCGATCCAGAATGGTTCGCTGTATTCTTTTTCAACTATTATGACCCTTAATGTTTTTCCTTCCAATGGTGTTATTTCAAGAGCTTTCATTTTATTTTCACCTTAATAGTTAAGTAGAGAGACGGAAATATATACTTATTCGAAATATCATATATATGTATCAATAGCGTATATACAAAGCTATGTATTATCGCTCAGCTTCAACGTCTTAAGCCATTTCCGATAAATATCCTCATCAAAAGTAGGAGGCAACATCAACTTATCCTTAACCTTTAATCTCCCTTCCTTAGAATGGGGTCTCCTAACAAGAGTATCCACATACTTCTCAATTTCCCGCGCCTCTTCAGCGAGACTGGCTGCCACTTGCGCAATTTCATGGGCACATGCAACCAACGGGATATATTTCTCCTTCTCCTTTTCCATGAAACATGCCCGTGTGTTTATTTCCGCAATTTTCTTTGTAAGTTCATACGCCGCCATAGCCTTGGCTAGGGCATATGGGTTCCTAAAGTCAGAGTTATCCCTAATATTGTCAGTATCTATAATCAACCGTGGCAGCTCAACCGCTATGTCTTCCTTGCAGCAGTGGATGACGCGGTCAATTTCTTGATAAACCATTCTGTAGACGCCCGTAATTGCCAGCACTTTTATCACGTTCGAGTTGAAAATCGCCATTTCAGTTGGGTCTAGAAACTCTTTTCTAGCGCCTATAAGAGGGTCTCCCATAACTATGATGTAGCCGAAGCCTTGTTTTTCAAATTCCTCTTTGAGGCGTTTTCCCGGAGCGTCGGAAATGAATATGCTTGGCATTTTCTTTTCTGAAAGGATTTCCATGGCTTTTCGGGGTCCTTGAACCGCTGGGTTTGGCGAAGTGAAAATTATGAAGTTTGGGCTAAAATCGAAGATTTTAGGTAGGGCTTCTTCAACTTCTTCTGCAAGCATTTTCGCCCCTGTCGTTATTGTTCGAACGCTTATGTCCTCTCTATCTGCCAGTTCGTCGAAGAGAAGTTCAAGCAAGGGCGCAGTTCCAATGTTGCCACATTTGAAGACGCCAATTTTGACCTTCTTCAAGGGGTGCACCTTGGCATCGAGCTAGAAGCCATATTTAGAAAACAATGTTTATAAGTATTTCAGAAAAGGCCAGTCGTGCACTATTTGGCGGCTTCTTTGGCTGTAGCTCTCTTTTTTTCAGAAAGTTTAATCAGAAGGTTTAGGGCATTTGCTTCTAAGTTTGCCTCTTTGGTCATAATGGCTCCGGCGTTTTCTGCACTGGAAAATAGCTCTTCGCCTTGCTCTGTGCGTATAATCACAAAAGTCCATCCTTCAAGTCCAAGTCCGCCCACGGAGATGTCCGCCAACTCTGAGCTGAAGTCTTCGCAGAAGTGGCAGCTTTTTCTTGCGTACTGTTTTGCCTCTGCAAGTGGTATTGCCACCGTTTTTGTTTCCAGCGTCAACAGCATCTTGCCTTTAATGTTGACTTTTCTAATACTGTTTGGGTCTACTTCCAACTTTCTGGCAATGTGCTGTTTCATGAGTCCGTCATAAATGAAGCATTCGGAGCATGCCAATCCGATTATAAGCTTTAAAGGATTGGTATATTTCTTGAGCCCGGCAAACTGCATTTTTCGTGCTGCGCGTATGTGGCATGGTGTTCCAACCAGCGCTATTTTTCCAAGTTTTTGTTCCAAAGCCTTTGCCATGGCAAGAATGTTGGGCGAGTAAAAGTACTTTGTTCCAGCTGACTGCAGGATCTCATCAACAGTTGTGGCAAGTTCTGGATGCGGATAGAATGGCTTTTCCCGCTCACTTTTTGCAACTATTGCACCGTCAATAGTGCCATTTTTTAGTGCGAACAAGAGTAAAGCTGTTACAGCCCCGCCGTCTTGGCACTTTTCTAAAACTTGTTTATCCGTAGCCTTTGCCAAGGCAACTCTTCTGTAAATCCCAAAAGCTTCATCGGTCTTCCGTTCTCTTCCAAACACAAAACTCTCAATTTTCGGTAATGGAAAATCGTATTGTGGGCATGCTTGTGCGCATATACCGCAAACTTTACACTCCTTTACTAGGCTGGGCTTTTCTCCAACGTATTCGAGGCAGTTAAAAGGACAGACAAGCACGCATGTGCCACAGCCAACACATTTTCCAGTTTTAATAACCGCCTCAGCAATGGACCCTTCAAAGCTAACCTTAGCAGTTTTCATGATCAGCACCTTTATAGAATTAAGGAATAAATAGTTTAGGCTTTTTAAGGCTATTTGGGCTTTTTGCTGTTTGAGTTATTAACATGTATTTTTGCAATGCCCAGCGAAAAGTCTTAAATGAGATTATGCTTATCCTCAAAGCTAGGTCTGAATATGATGCAAAGTGAAACCAAACTTGAAATAGCCGGCTATGATGAAAAGGACAAGTTTGGCCCATGCCTCATAATAAAGTCCCAGAGAGGGCACACCGTAAAGGTTTCAGATACATTCGCTGAAATGTTTCCCCTGTGGGCTGGAAGAGTGCTCATCACGGCGGACAGCGAAAAATGGGCTTTAACCGCCGCTGAGGTGGCAACGGGCTTTGCCACAAGTGTTATTATGGCTCCAGCGGAGGCTGGAGTTGAGGGGATTGTTCCCAAAGATAAAACTCCAGATGGCAGAGCGGGTGCATTAATTCAAATTTACAATAGGAACCGTTTTGACTTAAAAAACCAGATGATTCTCCGCATTGGACAGTGCGTAATGACATGTCCTACAACAGCGGCTTTTGACGCCCTTCCAGAAGCAAAAAGAAGGATGAAGGTTGGACGTAGTCTTCGCTATTTTGGCGATGGCTTCCAAAGAAAAGGAACTGTTGGCGGCAGAAAGGTTTGGAAAATCCCGGTTATGGAAGGTGAATTTATTGTGGAAGACTCCTTTGGCGTTGTAGAGGCTGTTGCCGGAGGGAACTTTCTTATACTAGCAAAAGACAAAAGCTCGGGACTACAAGCCGCAGAAGAAGCTGTAAAAGCGATAAGAAGCGCCGCGAACGGAATTATAATGCCATTTCCAGGCGGAGTCTGCCGATCCGGCTCAAAGGCTGGCTCCCTAAAGTACAAGCTTAAGGCTTCAACAAACCACCCCTTCTGCCCAACGCTGAAAAAGGTTGTGGAAGATTCCCAGCTGCCGGAGGACGTTAACTCCGTATACGAGATAGTTATTAACGGCTTAACGGTGGAATCCGTCAAGAAGGCTATGGGCGAAGGTATAAAAGCAGCTATAAACGTTCTTGGTGTTCTGCGAATTTCCGCTGGCAACTATGGCGGAAAACTTGGGCCGTATAAGGCTTTTCTGAAAGAAGTTTTAGGCTTGTCCTAACCTCTATTTGTCCAATATTTTTATTTGGCTCGTTGCCATGTAGCTTTATAGCATTAAACTTTGAGTGAAAAATTTGAGCGCCCCTAAAAAGAGGACGTCCCTCGAACTCTTTCGGCTAAAAAAGATATTGAACACGCTAGCCGACAAGGAGGGACGAGGAACAGAGCTTATTTCACTTTACATTCCGCCAGGGAAGCAGATAAGCGAAGTCATGAATATGCTTAGAGAGGAGTACGGTACTGCTTCCAACATAAAGTCCACAACAACCCGCAAAAACGTTCAAGACGCCATTGTCAAGGTTCAGCAGCGCCTAAAGCTTTTCAAGGAAACCCCTGAAAACGGGCTTGTAATATTCTGCGGGGCAGTTCCCCAAAATGGTGCTGGAAGTGAAAAAATCGAAACTTACGTGATTATACCGCCGGAGCCCATAAACATATATCTTTACAGATGTGATTCACGCTTTCATACAGAGCATTTGCAAGAGCTTCTGAGGGAAAAAGAGATTTATGGCATACTCCTTATCGACGCGACAGCCGCATCCCTCGCAACTCTTCAAGGCAGAAGACTCGAAATCGTCAGAGAAGTCACATCTGGTGTTCCGGGGAAAACGCGTGCTGGCGGGCAGTCCGCAAGAAGGTTTGAAAGGCTTAGAGAAATGCGCCTCCAAGAGTATTTTAGGCGTGTGGGCGAACACGCAAACGAGGTGTTTCTCCCAATAGAAAATTTGAAGGGGATAATAATCGGTGGACCCGGCCCCACCAAATACGACTTTGAAAAAGGCGATTACCTAAACTACCAGCTGAAAGAGAAAATTATCGACACTGTTGACACGGCCTATGTTGACGAGCAAGGGGTAAAGGAAATCGTGGACAAAGCACCAGAAATTATGAGAAAGATCCGTTATATAGAAGAACGGCAAATAGTCCAGCAGTTTCTTTACGAGATAGGTCACGACACGGGTCTCGCCACTTATGGAGAAGAAGCCGTTAGAAAAGCCCTAGAAACAGGCGCCGTTAAAACTTTGCTGCTTTCAGAAGGGCTTGATATTGCACGTGTGAAGGTCAGGTGCAGCGCATGTGGTTATGAGGAGCAGCAGACTGTTAAGGGGCCCATGCTGACAAGTTTTGAACAAAGTCTCATCGGGAAACCGTGTCCAAGTTGTAAAGCTCCATCCCTAAGTATAGTCGAGAAACAAGAATTGATAGAAAACTTCGCCCAATTGGCTGAATACACGAATACAGATGTTGAAATAATTTCAGACGAGACTGAGGAGGGGCAGATGCTGAAAAACTCCTTTGGTGGAATTGCCGCTATCCTCCGCTTTAAGCTTCAAGAATAGTAGGTTTCATGATGAGGCATAAATCCGTATATTTAGACTGGTATACTAGCTTGCGGAAGCTGAAGTATGATTTCCGTTCGAGTGGAATAGCCTATTTCAAGTATAATTTGAACCTTGACGATGTGGATTTAAGCGCTAATTATGCTTATGGAAATCCAGAGGCTGTTAAGCTGTTATCTCAAAGATACCGTGTTCAACCGGAAAATGTGTTCGTCTCGAGTGAAGGGGCTTCAGGTCAGAATGCACGTATTATAAGGCTTCTTGCCGAAAGGAGCGCTGAAAAGTGTGAGGCCATAGTTGAATACCCTACATACGAGCCACTATTAAGGCTTGTTCAAGAATATTTCCCACACGTCAAAAGGCTGGTTAGAGACGAGCAAAATGCTTTCAAAGTTGATGCTGCCTTTTTACAGAAAATAGCTTCGCGTAAAACTGCGCTGTTAGTTTTGACGAATCCACATGCGCCAAGCAGCGCCGTGTTGGACAATGGCGAATTAAAAGGGGTTATGAAGGTTGCACGTGAATATGGTTTTTACGTGCTATGTGATGAGATATACGCTGAATTTGATAGAGAAGCAATACCGACCATATTTTGTGTTGATGAAGAATTTGGCATAACTACAACGAGCCTCACAAAGGCTTATGGCTTAGGAGGATTAAAGCTGGGCATAGCGTTAGCCAACGAAAAAATCGTGAAAGAGCTATACGTGGACACCGTTAACACGGTCGGCAACGCTGCAAACATGGTTCAAATGATTGCAGTCAAACTTTTAAAAGAAGGTAGAGAAGCGCTTGAAACGCACAAAAAGAGGTGGAACCCCATCAAAAGCGAAGCTGAAAAATGGTTGATGGAAAAAGGCTTTAACTACTTTCCCAACAATGTTGGCGTGACTTATTGGGTGAAACTGCCAATAAAGGACACTTATAACTGGACAAACAAGCATACAATACCAAAATACAGTTTAGCAACAGTTCCTGGAACCTTCTTCCTTTTCAGAAACGGGTACGAACTTGTGAAGTCGGACTGGATAAGGCTTGGATTAGGCAACATCTACCCGGAAGAACATGAAATAAAAGAAGCCTTAAAGATTCTCGAGAAGGCTATCAACATATACAAGTAATTAAGCGGTCTTGGTGGACCGGGCGGGATTCGAACCCGCGACCTCAGCGATGCCAACGCTGCGATCATTCCAGGCTGATCTACCGGCCCAAAATGTAAACGTCGCGAGACGTTTATTAAGGATTTTGCTGTCGGAATAGTTTAATACCTTGGGCGGTATCCTTAGTTTCGTTGGAGGTTGTCTAAGTTGGCTGGAATTGTTCTTGTTAGGGATGTTATGTCGAAGAATGTTCGTGTTGTGCGTCCCGACTCAAGTGCTAAGGAGGTTGTTGCCACAATGAACAAGTTTGATATAGGCTCTATAGTGGTTGTTCAGGGCGAGCGACCGGTTGGGATAATTACTGAGAGGGATATTTTGAGGAGGATTGTTGAGCCCTGTTTGGCACCAGAAACATTAACGGCCAGGCAGATTATGACAAGTCCGGTAATAACGATTGATGAGAATGCGAGCGTAAATGAGGCTGCCAAGTTAATGGCGAAGAAAGGTATTAAACGTCTACTCGTCACCAGAAATAGCGATAAACTTGCGGGCATTATTACATTCACTGACATTGTAACAAAGGTTCCAGATATGCTAAGCATATTGGAGGAGCTTGTAAGACCTCATAGCCGTAAGTATTAATTTAAGCGCGACTAATAGAAGAGGAAAATCTGTTGAAGATTCTGGAGATGAACCTAAAAAAGGGCTTTGTGAAAGTCGTTCCGGAAACCATTGACGATTTGTGGCATCTCTATAACATCATCTATAGGGGCGACGAGGTTTACGCCTACACGTCAAGGGAGATAAAACAAGATGAAAAATACTCTAGGGGAAAGCGGGGCGAAAGAGTTTCCGTTTTCATGGGTGTTAAAGTGGAAAAGGTTGCTTGGGACAAGCTTCTTGGAAGACTTAGGGTTCACGGAACGATATGTCATGCACCAGAAATAATTCCGACCGGCGCACATCACACATTAAATATTACATTGAATTCGCCAGTAACAATTGTAAAGGAGTGGGCAAGCCACCAGCTTGAAAGACTGGAAACAGCTAGAAAAACTTCGGAAAAGCCCATAATTATCGTGGCAATAGATGACGAGGGCTTTGCAATAGCCACAACAACTCAGTACGGCATTGAAGTAAAAGTGGAGGAACGAGCAAGGCTTCCGGGTAAACTTGAAGCTGAAAAAAGAAGTGCGGCGATCAAAGAGTTTTTTCAAAACGCGTTAAACAATTTGAGCCGGATCTGGAGCGAAACCCACAACCCAATAGCGATAATTGGTGTAGGCTTCATAAAAAATGACTTCGTAAAGTTCTTAGATAAAGAAGCTCCAGAAATAGCCAGATCGGTTGCAGATGTTAAAAGTGTGAATAACAGTGGTGTCGCTGGTATTTATGAGGCTGTACGCTCCGGCATCCTTACCAAAACTATAAAGCACTTGAGGGTTGCCGAAGAAACCGAAGTTGTTGAGGAAATTCTGAAAAGGCTTGGCAAAAGCGAGAGGACGGTAGTTTACGGTTTAGGTGAAGTTCGTAAAGCGTCAGAGTATGGAGCTGTTGATATGCTTGTTTTAGCTGACACGAGGTTGCGTGGAGCAGAGGACAAAGAGCGCTTATCCTTAGAACGTTTGATGAAAGATGTGGAACAGAAAGGCGGAAAAGTCATGGTTATAAGCACAGAACATGAGGCTGGAGCAAAACTTGTCGCCTTGGGCGGAGTAGCCGCCCTACTAAGGTTTGCACTACCAATGGAGTGAGCCTAAACAGTTTTTAATCTTCTCCGAACAGCTGGTTTTTCTTCCGCCAATTTTTTTAAAGCTAACTCAAAGGTCTCGCCTTCCGTTAACTCTCTTTCAAGGAAAACACCGGTTCTGCCCACTTCGTTCCTTCTTAGAAGGGCGTGAACCCTGTCAAGGACTGTTTCCACAGAGATTCTTAATATTTTGGCAACGTGTTCCTCTTGACCAACAACTCCGCTTTCCCTATGCCCTTTCTCGGTGGGTTCAATGAGCATTAAGCGTTTATCGACACCGGCGACCCGCTTTCCAGTTTTCAAAGTTTTAGGGGCTGCTTCACCGCCGAACTTATAAAACTCCCTTTCAATCTTGCGCATGTTCATCAATGGAAATGTGACGCTGGTTCGTTCATCAATTTCTATGTAGCCTTTCATCGCGTATGCTGGTGTTGCCTGCACGATAAGTCGCCTGTTTATTGATATTCTTGCTTGTTCAAGGGCTGTTTCAATCAGAAAAGATGATGGTGGATGCGGTATGAAAATGTCAACATCACTTTTTTCTGTCACATCTCCTCTTGCAACGCTGCCATGAGTAATGGTTTCTATGTTAAACTTTGCAAGCGTCTCCATCAAACTTAAAGCCTTCGCCCTTAGCCTTTCAAGCAGCGCCCAACGTTCAGCACTGTAAACGACTTCTAGAAACTCCGGAAGCCTTGAAGGTTTCTTAACCATAGCATTCATCCATTTAAGTATCGATTCGATCTGAAAATTCTTCCATGTTTAAGAAATATTAAATTTCACCATGAAAAGTATTTCCTTAGCTAACGTGCAGTGCTTGGAAGTCTGATAAACGTGGAGAATGTTAGAGGTGGAACACTATGCAGCGCTTGTAAACGAAAGGAAGCCTTTTTCTTTAGGAGGTACTCTGGGGAATGGCTATGTAAAGGCTGCTTCGTTAAATCAATTGAGAACAAGGTTAGAGCCACCATCGCCAAATATGGCATGTTTGAGTTTGACGATAGGATAGCCGTAGCCGTTTCAGGCGGAAAAGACAGCGTAAGCCTCCTAAACATTTTGTCCAAGATAGAGCGTGGCTATCCGAAGGCTTCGCTTGTTGCAGTTTCTGTGGATGAGGGAATCGCCGGGTAC
Source organism: Bathyarchaeia archaeon (assembly GCA_038882535.1). GTDB lineage: Archaea > Thermoproteota > Bathyarchaeia > Bathyarchaeales > Bathycorpusculaceae > JAGTQI01. Next base: position 21,195 of record JAVZOA010000006.1, read on the forward strand.
AGGGATGAAGCCCTAAAAATTGCCGGGGAAAACTGCAGAAAACTCGGCGTGGAGCATCACATAATTTCCTTTAAAGAACTTTATGACTTTACGCTTGATGAACTTGTTAAAAAGCTAAAAAAGGGGGGTGAAGGCGAATTAACACCGTGTGCTTACTGTGGTGTTTTGAGGAGGAAGGCGCTAAACATAATTGCGAGGAAAGTTGATGCGGATAAGCTTGCAACCGCCCACACGCTGGATGACGAAGTCCAAACAGTTCTGCTCAACATGCTGCACGGCGACCCTTACAGAATAGCAAGGGAAAAACCAGTAACGGACGAAACTCATCCAAAACTTGTGATGCGAGTGAAACCTTTTTGCGAAATTCCAGAAAAGGAAACAGCGCTATACGCTTACATCAAGAAGATAAAGTTCCAGAACACTCCATGCCCATACGCTCCAGAAGCCCTGAGAAATGACGTGCGTGTGTTTCTAAACAGAATGGAGGAAAAACATGCTGGCATAAAATACACGATTTTTAAGGCAGCGGAAAAACTTAGACCAGCTATAGAAAAAATCGAGAAGACAGAAGCCTTAAAGGAATGCGACGAATGCGGTGAACCAACAACGCAAACGATATGCAAAGCTTGTGAAATGCTCCAGAAAATTAGGGGCTGAAACCGATACTCTAATAAGTTTAGGGCATTAACCATTGAAGATTGATGAATGATTTAATTGCAATTTTGGCATCCGTAACAGCCGTGAGCTTCACCGCCTTCATAGGAATAATTTTCATAGGGTTGAAAGAGGAGAAGCTAAAGCGCTTAACAATGGTTTTGGTGGGCTTCGCCTCTGGCACCCTCATAGGTGGAGCATTTCTCCACTTGCTCCCAGAATCTCTAACACCTGAAAACGACGCGACAACCATCTTCTGGTATGTAATAGTCGGAATAGTTTCGTTTTTCGCATTAGAAAAGTTTCTTTATTGGCGCCATTGCCACGAAAAAGAATGCCCAACTCACACTTTCGTTTACCTAAACATTGTCGGAGACGGAATCCACAACTTCATCGATGGAATGGTTATAGCAGCAACCTTTATGATCAACTTTGAGCTGGGCTTCGCCACCACTTTAGCTGTAATTTTTCATGAAGTTCCTCAAGAAATAGGCGACTTTGGTGTGTTGGTTTACGGGGGATTAAGCAGGAAAAAGGCATTAACCTATAATTTCGTTTCGGCTGTGACGGCTATCATAGGAGCATTGGCAACATATTTTTTAGCCTACCTAAGAAGTATAGAGACCCTGCTGGTTCCTTTCGCTGCTGGCGGCTTCATTTATATAGCAGCTACAGATCTTATGCCAGAACTGCATAAAAAGCCACAAGCTGGTGAGTCAATTATTCAGCTTATCGTAATCTTTCTTGGAATAGGGTTAATGGCTTTCCTTAAAATGTCCTTTGAAGCTTAGCTTTACCATGTTTTGCGGCGGCTCTTTCTTTTAACCTGCGCAGTATCATTGATGCTTCATCAGCTTTTTCGGCAAAAGCGACCTTCTTAGCCTTTTTCAGCGAAACTCTTGAACCACAGTAGGGGCAAGTTCTTGATTTTTGACTGCCTTTAGCCAGTAGGTAGCCTCCACATTCACCACAAATGACAATTATGTAGTTTGTCAATGGGCGCCCACTCCGAAAACCTTTTCACTAAACTGCTAAATAACGCTTAATGCAAGAGGATCCCAATGAGCACCGAAGGGACAAAGCCAGAAAAATCATCCAACCTAAAACAATCAGTAATACAATACTTCAGAAAGAAAGGCTATAGAGTAGAAGAGAACGTCAGCCTCGAGGGCTACAGAGGGATACCCCGCAACTTTGACTTAGTAATCCAGAAAGGTCGCCTAGCACAAGGTGTTTGGATAAAAGACTGGAAGAGAACGATAGGCATAAACATCGTAATAAACCTTGACAAAGCCTCAGAAGAGGTGGGCCTGCCTAACCCCGTCATTGTGGGAGAGAAATTCAGCGACCACGCGAAAGCCTACGCAAACAGAAGAAAAATAA
>JAVZOA010000007.1:0-20366 GCA_038882535.1 Bathyarchaeia archaeon
AAATATTTGCCAATAAATGTGGAAGCTCAGCCCAAGGTGGAAGGGGCAGACTTGATAATTCTTTTAGACACTAACACTATTCAGCAGTTGAACAACCTTGCAGAAAAGGTGAAGGCTTCAAAGGCACCCATAATTGTTATTGACCATCACGCGGCTCATCCAGAGACAGAGAAGATAGCGCGGCTTTGCATTACGGATGAAAATGTCTCATCAACATGCGAAATAGTCTACAATTTTTACAAGCAGTCCGGTGTGAAAGTCGAGGAGAACGAGGCTAAGGCACTTTTCCTAGGAATAACCTTTGACACCCGCCACTTTGTTTTGGCTAACTCCTCAACACTGAAAACAATAGCCGAGCTAATAGATACTGGGGTGAACGCCCAAGAGGCATTGGCAATTCTCTCCTTACCCATGGATTTTTCAGAGAGGGTCGCTAGGCTTAAGGCTTGTAAGAGGGCTAAACTTTTCAAAATAGGCGAATGGATAATCGCCCTTTCGCATGTTAGCGCTTATCAAGCCTCGGCAGCTAGAGCCATAATAGACTTGGGTGCTCATGTAGCTGTTGTGGCTGGCCAGAAAAATGAGAGTTTGGAGATTAGCCTCCGCTGCACTAAGGATTTTCATGAAAAGACGGGTATTCATCTTGGAAGGGATATAGCCAAGCCTTTAGGCGAATATCTTAACGGAATGGGCGGGGGACATGCAACAGCCGCTGGTGTGAATTGCTTTGGAGAGCTTGAGGCTGGGCTTAAGCGTTGTTTGAAGCTTTTGAAGGAAAAGATAGCGGTAACACAGCAACTGAAAACTCAAACTTGAGTAGTTACTCTTAAATGATAAGTTTTTGGCTTATGATGTGGTGGAAAAACCAAGCATGGCGATAATCGAAACAAAAAACCTTGAATATACTTATCCGGGCGCCGCAAAACCGTCAATTAGAGATGTTTCCATAAAAATTGAGAAGGGCGAATTCGCACTAATAACTGGTCCAAGCGGATGTGGAAAAACAACTTTGTGCAGATGCTTCAACGGTTTAATTCCCCACTTTTACCAAGGAGAATTGAAAGGTGAAATAACCGTTGCTGGTTTAAGGGTTCCAGAACACCAAATATACGAGTTGGCAACCCACGTAGGCTTGGTTTTTCAAAATCCCGAAAACCAGCTTTTCGCTCTATCCGTGGAGAAGGATGTGGCCTTTGGACTTGAAAACCTTGGAATCCCAAGAGAAGAAATTCGCAAGAGGGTGGACTGGGCGCTTAAGCTTACTGGAATATATGAATTAAGAGAGCGTGCACCCACAGAGCTTTCTGGCGGGCAGCAGCAGCGGGTTGCCATAGCCTCGGTTTTAGCCATGCAACCCGAAGTAATAGTCCTCGATGAGCCGACATCCTTTCTCGACCCATTGGGCGCCAAGAAGATTTTTGAGGTTATTTATGAGCTTAATAGGAAGCTTGGAGTAACCATAGTGCTTGTTGAGCATAGGCTGGATTTAACAGCAAAATACGCAGACCACATCATAATAATGGATGAGGGCAAAGTTGTTTTGGATGGGGAACCCCATGAAATTTTAAACTCTGAGGAAGCCCGCCTAATTGGTGTTGGAATTCCAAAGGCGACACGCCTTTACCAAATACTACGAAGCGACGGAATAAAGCTGGGCGGAAAAGTTCCACTGTCTTCTGAAGAGATGGCTGAAAAAGTTAGGGAGGCGCTTAAACACTTATGATTGAAGTTCGAGAAGTCTACTTCAAATATCCAAGCGGCGTGGAAGCACTAAAAGGGGTTTCCCTAACAATTCAAGACGGAGAATTTGTAGCTATAATGGGCGAAAACGGGGCTGGGAAAACAACCCTTGTAAAACATTTTAATGGACTACTAAAACCCACTAAGGGAAAAGTGCTTGTGAATGGTGTGGAAACAACCAAAGTGAGTGTAGCAACGCTGGCAAGAACTGTTGGCTTCGTATTCCAAAACCCAGACCACCAGCTTTTCAGCGAAACCGTTGAGGGGGAAATAGCCTTTGCCCTAAAAAACTTCGGCTTCAGCCAAGATATTATAGAAAAGCGGGTGGAGTGGGCGCTTAACCTTCTGGGTTTGACACAATACCGGAAGACTTCGCCCTTCATGCTTAGCGGGGGCGAAAGAAAAAGGGTGGCTCTGGCTTCTGTACTTGCATGGGACCCGAAAATCTTAATTTTAGATGAGCCCACCATTGGACAGGATTACCAGCAGAAGGAGAAGCTCCGCCAATTCATTTTACAGATGAAGGCTCAAGGAAAAACCGTTGTTATTGTGACGCATGACGTGGAGTTTGTGGCTGAATGCAACCCAAGAGTTGTTCTTATGCGCGGCGGAAAAATAGTTGCTGATGGAGAAGCAAGGAAAATCCTCACAGATCCGGAAATACTTGAGCAAGCCTCCATTGTTCCGCCCCAAATAGCCCAAATTTTCATAAATCTATCAGACTTGGGCTTCCCAAAAGACGTCATAGACGTTTATGAAGCTAGAGAAATTTTGCTTAAAGCCTTCCAAAGGAGGCATAAGGCGTGAGCTTTTTTGATGGACTGCGCTTTAGAAGGGTTAGCTCTCCCATTCACAACCTTGACCCAAGAATAAAGTTCATTTACGCATGTGTGATTTTCGTTGTCGCCATACTTTTTTGGGAGCTACTACCGCTCATTTTGCTTTTCTTATTGCAGATTCCCTTTGTTGTTGCTGCTGGTGTCGAGCGAGAGTGGGCTCGCTCCATGAGAGGCGCAGCCTTCTTGGCGTCTATAATATTCCTCGTTAACTTCATATTCTCCTTTATAAGCTCCGGCTACGTAGTTACGCTATCAGCTTTGGAACATGCCCTATCCATGACACTACGTTTCGTAGTTCTCGTCGAATCTTTCTCCATATTCTTCTTGACAACGTCGCCGGATCATCTTGGCTTGGCACTGGAGCAGTCTCATGTGCCTTACGAGTTCTGTTTCGCCTTCACCACGGCGGTGCGCTTCGTTCCAGTCCTAGCCGAGGAAGCCCAAACAATCATGGATGCCCAAAAAGCGAGAGGCTTAGAACTTGAGAAGGGCAACTTCCTAAAAAGAATCAGAAACTACATCCCAATTCTCATACCGCTTATTGTAAGCGCAATCCGCAGAAGCCTAGAACTGGCTGAGGCTATGGAGTCCCGCGCTTGGGGTGCAACCAAAAAGCGCACAAACCTCTATGTTTTAAAACTGCGCAAAAGCGATTACATTTTTATCCTTCTAACCGTTAGCATTCTAGTTGCCGCAGTCCTGGCTCGCTTATACCTTCAAATTCCACGTTTAGAAAAAATTGTAGCGGGCTTGGTTTAACCGCAAGACTTTTAACATAGACTTCCGTGTAAAGGGTTTCTCGGAGCTTGAAAAACTTGGAATGGTTAAAAGCCGCAACGGAGGAAATCATTTCAGGAATTAAAAGCTCCATTGAAGAGCTTAACCCAAACGAGGTTGAACGCCTCATACAGCTACTTCTAGGCGCGAAGAACAAGAAAATATTTGTTGTCGGCATGGGAAGAAGCGGCTTTGTGGGAAGAGCTTTCGCCCTTCGCTTAATGAACTTGGGCTTCAACGTTTACTTTCTGGGCGAAACAATAACACCAGCAGCGGAAAAAGGAGACCTCCTCATAGCCATTTCAGGAACTGGAGCAACAAAAATGGTCTTAACAGCGAGCACGGCGGCAAAAGAAATCGGAGCAACAGTGGTTGCAATAACATCTTTTCCAGAATCTCCCTTAGGGCAAATAGCCGACTTAGTTGTGACGATTAAGGGTAGGACCAAGGCTGGTTGGCCAAAAGAGGAGGACTATTTGGCTAGGCAGCTTATGGGTGAAAGGGAGCCTCTAACCCCGCTTGGAAGCATTTTTGAAAACAACTGCATGGTTTTCTTGGACGGTTTGATTGTGGAGCTTATGCATCGTATGGGGAGAACTGAAGAAGATTTAAGGCGTAGACATGCCACAATAGAATGATTGCTTTCATGGGAGAGTGCTGGAAATCCGGGCTAAATGGAAAAAGAAGAGAATGAGGCGGCAGAAGAAGAAGCGGCAGAAGAGGAGAGCCCGATATAAGTAGTTGCGGCTTTTTGTAACGATTTTGTGTTGTTAAGTTTGTTAAGGATTAGACGTGCATATAGCTTATTAAGACTTGCGATATTATATTAGTTGGAAAAACGTCACCACCCTAAACCATCAACAAAAGGGAAAACTAAATGCCCAAAGCCCAAAAAACCGAAGAAAAAACAGAGCTAGGCATAATTATCGAAGGGAAAGCTAGAAAACCAGCTGTCTTCAGGGAAGTCTACCCAATACAAGAGCCCTACGTCTATGCAGCCATAATAAAAGACCCAGAAACCCAGAAAACCCAATACGAAGTGATAGAACCGACGCTGCAAAAAGAAGACGAAAACCTCCTAAAAGAGATTAAAAGCCTCCTCATGGAAGAGATAGATGTAAACCTAAAAGAGATTGAAACAATAGAAAAAGCTGAAAAATACTTGAGGGAAAAAGCAGCCCAAATAATTAAGAAATACCACATCAAAGTTCCGCCGGAATCCGTTGACAAGCTCCTCTACTACATTATAAGGGATTTTATCGGATATGGGAAGATAGACCCCCTAATGAAGGATCACTTTATTGAGGATATATCGGCTGACGGGGTAAACATACCCATTTACGTTTGGCACCGCGTATATGAGTCGTTGCCAACAAACATAATCTTTAAGGATGAAGGGGAACTAAACTCCTTCATAATTCGTCTAGCATACTTGGCTGGAAAAAACATTTCGATCGCTTCCCCAATTTTGGACTCTTCGCTCCCGGATGGAAGCCGCATACAACTAACCTATGGGAATGAGATTACCCGTAGAGGTTCAACGTTCACCATCCGCCGCTTCCGCGTTGATCCACTAACCATCTCAGACTTAATCGCCTTCAACACGCTTTCATCAGATATGGCTGCATACCTATGGTATATCATAGAGCACAGGGCCTCAGTGCTCGTCGCCGGAGGCATAGCCGCAGGCAAGACAACAATGCTGAACTGTTTATCCATGTTCATAAAACCCGAAATGAAAATAGTAAGTGTTGAAGACACGCAAGAGCTTAACCTACCCCACGAAAACTGGATTCCTTCAGTTGTCCGGCTTGGTTTTGGACATGAAGACAAGGGAAGCGGAAGCATAACATTGTTTGACCTTCTCAAGGCTGCCGTACGCCAAAGACCAGACTACATAATTGTTGGCGAAATTCGAGGGGAAGAAGCCTACACGCTTTTCCAAGCTATGGCAACGGGTCACTTGGGCATGTGCACAATCCACGCCGAATCCGTTGAAGCGGTAATAAATCGTCTTGAATCAGAGCCCATGAATATTCCAAGGTCTCTCATAGCCATGATTGACGTAGTAATGGTTATGGCTAGAACCGAGATTGAGGGAAAACCAGCCAGGAGAACACTTACCGCCACAGAGGTTGTTGGCTTAGACACTAAAACAAAAGAGTTGATGACGGAGGAGATTTTCAAGTGGAAAGCTGGTGAGGACAAATTCGAGTTTTTGGGACATAGCGCTCTCCTCGAAGAACACATGAAGAAGATAGATATAAGTGAGGAAGATGTTAGGCGAGAGCTGAACCGCAGAAAAACAGTCTTGGAATGGATGGTTAAGAGGGGTATCCGCAGACACATAGAAGTTGCTAATGTAATCCGCGAATACTATGCTAACCCATCACGTGTTTACCAGAGGGCAAGGATGGGAATGAAATGAAAAACCAAAAACTCGCTGAAGCCTTCAAAAAAGTTTACAGAGACTGCTTGTCAAAGCTAAAACAGTTTACATCAAAAACTTGCTTTTCGAAAACCTCAAACGAGAGTGAAAGCGAGAAACCTAAGGCTAGAGGCATCCAATCCGTTGCCTATAGGCTGGTGGGCAGCAAAATCAACTGCCTCTTACCTCTCTTTGGAGATTTGAGTTTGCACTTGCAGAGGGCTGGGCTTAAAACTGGTTTTAGGGTTTACATAAGCCTAACAGTCTTTTCTACCCTCCTAATTGCGCTTGTCACTTTTTTTGCGGTTCCATGCTTGCTGGTTTTCATGTTTAATGTACCCATTTTCCCAGCTTTCCTCTTCGGTTTAGGTGGAAGCCTCTTCGCGGTTGCCTTTTCAATCCTTGGATTTTACATTTACCCAGTTTACAGAGCTGACAAGTTTAAGAGAGAACTTGAGGATGAGTTGACTTTTACAACTGGTTACATGTCGATTTTGGCTAGTGCCGGCGTTCCACCGGAGAAAATATTCCATTCGCTTTCAAATCTCCCCATTCCATTGGCGGTTTCTGCAGAGGCAAAGAACATTATTAGGGATGTAAATCTCTTCGGTTTAGACATAATTTCGTCTCTGGAGCAAGCCTCTAAGCGGACGCCATCTGAAAGATTTCGGGAAATGGTTGAAGGCTTCATTTCAACAATTCATTCGGGAAGCAGCCTAGCCGCCTATCTGAGGGAGAAATCAAAGCAGCACATGAAATTGAAGCGCATAAGCCTCCGCAAATTTTCCGACACTTTGTCTATGCTTTCAGAGTTTTACGTGGCAATACTCGTCACTGGACCATTGCTCCTCATAATCATGCTGGCTGTTATGGCTATGATGGGTGGTGGCGGTCTCGGACTTTTAAGTCCAGACCTTTTGCTCAACATCTTAACTTACATCGGGATTCCCATGGGCTCAATAATGTTTCTTATAATATTGGACGCAGTTTCGCCAAAGTGGTAGAGCACAAATGCCAAAAGTTGGGAAAACAGCCAAAAAAATCGTTTGGGTTTCGTCAGCCATCTTAGCCATGTCCATAATAGTTTTCGGTTTTCTCACAGCTTGGGGCACAACAGTTTTCGACGAGTTTGTTTTTTTCGCGGTTATTGCGGTTTTCACTCCACCAACAATTATGAACTATATTGATTACAGGTGGAAGAGAGCCATAGACGAGCACTTGCCAGACCTTTTCAGAAGCATAGTGCAAGCGCAGGAAACGGGTATGACGCTGCCCAGAGCATTGGAGGAAGCGGCGAAAAGAGATTTCGGACCGTTAACAAGTGAGCTGCGGAAGATGAACGCCCAAATCTCTTGGGGTATGACTTTAGAAGAAGCCCTGATCGCATTTGCTAGGCGGGTTAACACTGTTCTTGTGCAGAGAACAATACCGCTCATAATTGAGGCTAACCGTTCTGGCGGGCATGTGGAGAAGGTCTTCGACCCAATGGGCAAGTTTGTCCAGTCAACCCTTATGCTTCACAGGGAGCGGCGAAACCGTACAAGACCATACATCGCCATAATTTATGTGGCTTTCTTCGTCTTCCTATTCACCATAATACTGCTTTTCAAATCCTTCTTTGTGGAAATACAAGGCTTGCCGATGCTTGGAACAGCCGTCATGGCTCCAGCGGAAATAAAACGCTTGTTCTTTCACATGACTGCCCTTCAAGGCTTCTTCGGCGGTTTGGTAGCTGGGAAAATGGGTGAGGGCACAATAAGCGCTGGGCTAAAGCACAGCCTAGCAATGATGGTGTGCGGCTACATAGCCCTAAAACTCTTCCTATGAGGTGACTGCGCAGTGAATAAACATGGGCTTTTAAAGCTTTTCACGGATAAACGGGCCATAACCCCAGTGCTAAGCAACTTATTGCTTATGGTTGTTGCCGTCGCAGCCATGTCAATAGCCGCCACCACCACATACGTCATAACAACCAATCTTCGCGAAACAATGGGAGAACGCCTAATCATAGAAGACGTCTGGTTCAACAATGCGGCTGGAACACGCCAAATAAGCATTTACCTCCGCAATGTGGGAAAAGTGCTAATCCGCATATCAGCGATTTATATAAACCATACGCGCTATCCATCGCCAACCCTAGATTTAGGATTGGGCGATCATGGATGGCTTAACATCACTTACAGTTGGGCTTCAAACAGTCTATATCATTTAGATGTTGTAACGATGAGGGGGACCCGTACTGGAGGCTCTTACAAAGCGCCTTAAAAGGCTAAGCCGTGACAAGCGTGGCGTGAGCAACGTCTTAGTCGTGATGCTAAGCCTAATTCTAATAACAGTTATAGTCGCAAACGTGGTGCTATGGAACTATCAAATGAACCAACTCGACATTGAAAGGATGCACGAATCAATAAACATAACAAACGCCAGCCGCCTAACACGCTCGCAATGGTTTACAGCCCAAAACGAATTCTCGACAATAACGGGGAGCAGAATAAACGGTTCCTATGCAGATACAAAAAGCGTTGACGGCTTCTATGAAACTTTTACGGAAGGGTTCCCATCAGTTCCCTATAATCCTTCCAACTACGCTTTAGGCGGGTTCACGAGGTTTGTTTCTGGTTCAATAGAAAATCTAACAAAAGATGATGGTGTACACATGACTTTTAGAAGTTATGTGAGTGCAACGTCGCCACAAACATTGTACGCTCACCGTGAAACAATAACAATCGCTGGAGCAACCTACTATCTTCTCAAAAACGGTAGTGCGGACGAGACAGGAATAAACCTTATATACACATCAGCATCAGGAGGCGAGACTAACACGCGTAGATTGTTTGGGCGATTCCTTTTTCCACTGTCCGGCATAACAAGCATTCCAGCAAGCACATGGATCATCTATTATAGGCAACGCTATGAAATTGGACCGGGTGGAAGCCTCACATCAGCGCATTATGATGTTAATGTGTTGATAAGAAAAGCTGATGGAACTGTAAGAACCACGATTGCTACAGACGTTGCTTCTTCTGGAAGTTTAACGACTTCATGGGCGACGGCCAATGGCACCTACAGCTTTCCGGAATACACAGTTGTGGATGAAACAGACTATTTAGAAATAGACTTTTACGTTCACCAAACCAGCAAGAAAGTGACATTTTACCTCAGAATAGACGACCAAACTCTAGCAATCGCGGACCAAACAAGAGCAATTAACATTTTCTTACCAAGCGAGTTCGCATGCGAGGTTGAGTTTACAGGGACGTCGAATACTGAAGACTGGACACAACTTGCTTGGACGGTTAATAGCTGCTTCACCGATGGTTCTGTAGAGGTGACACTGCAACTATTCGACTATCAGCTAGGACAATATTCAACGAGTGGAGATGGCTATATCTCGTACGCTTCAAGCGAAACGCCGAACATGGATGAAACAAAAACACAGACAGTAATAACTAACCCGACACGCTTTAGAGATGCTAACGGCAACTGGAGAATGAAAATAACAGGAACAAAGATGACAGCAGCACCATTCAACCTTAAAGTTGACTGGATAGAACTTAAAATAACATTATCAAACGTTTACAGACTTGAGACCTCTAACCTTTTCACAATTGACTTGTCAACATACTCATTGGACCACGTGTATGGCGTCGAAATAATAGTAAGATACAACGTTTCCGAAGCGGCTGAAGACTGGTTTATAAAGGCGTATGATTGGGCTTCTGGAAGCTTCATTGACATAGGCTTTAACACCACTGAGGGAAATCAGCCAGCAGCTAACGAGTGGAACGATTACGCCATAAGCATAAACGAAAATTGGACGCGCTACATACGAGGCGATGGCGCCGTTCAGATAATGTTCTGTGACGAGGGTGCAAGCGAAAACCAAACGCTCGTCCACATCGATTTTATAGGCGTCCGCGTTGTTCTTAATGGCATACGTCTAGAAATGAAGAACAGTGGTGCCACAACAGCCCACATAGTCTCCTTATGGATTATTAACGCAACCCACCACATGCGTTATGACGTGGACTTCTTCATAAATTCGGGAGAAAACGCAATTTACATAAGGGTGGACATAGCTCCTCCCGCTGGCAACTTCACAGTTAAAATCGTCACCGAGAGGGGAAACATAGACACTTTTTAGGCGAGCCTACTTCTTGCCCAGTTTCTCTTTAAGCGCCTTCATAACTTCCTTTGAATCCCTAGCCTCGATAACCCTAATGTTGTATAGTTCAGCCATCTTTCTCGCGTTATCATTTAACTTTGGAATAGCTATAAGAAAGGCGCTGTCCGGCGCCACATCATATATTTTTGCGAAGAGGGCTATTACTGGCTGTTCTGAAACTGCGTTTTCTGTTGCGGTTGCCACATCCATAACGGCTACTTTCTTAGTGATTTCCTTTCTGTAGGCGGCTATGTCAAACATGTGGTTAGCGCCAGACTTGCCCTTCAGAAAAGCTGGAGCTTCAACTTCGAATCCGCTTTCAACGAGAAACTCCTTTATGGGCGCAACAAAAATCCATCCGGCTGTTATTTCACTTCTCACTTCTTCATTCAGCGTATAGGAATAGACGTCTCGAATTTCCACATCCTCAAAAGTGAAGTCTGCTTGACATTCCCGGCAGAAATGCCTTGTAACTGGTATGTCAAAGCTTTTGCCGCAGTCCTTACACGTGCACCATATTCCAGCCTTCCTATAGTCAACTTCCAGTTTCTTCAACTCTTCATGGCATTTTGGACAAACCAGTTTCCCGCCTTTTCTGAAGTTTTCTTCAACGTCCATGTAGCCGCACTTGACATGCTCGACTAAGGAGCCTTTCTGTATGTTGAAGGATTTGCAGTAGGGGCAACAATAGTGAGTTGAGACATTCTGCGAACCACAACTTGGACAATATAATATTTTGTCGTAAAGCTTCCTTTCAATCACCTTTGCCTCATAAAGCTTGTTCAGAAAATCTTCAACTTTAGAGGCATTCCCCAAGATTGCCTCAACTTCGGCATACCTGTAGCCAAACTTCGGGTCGAAGGTGGGCTTAAGCTCACTTATTTCACCGCTTAAAAATTTACTTAAGAAAACCTGAACATTTGAGTCCTTATACAGCTTTACCCTCTCAAGTTTTCCTGTTTGTAGCATCAATTTCCCATGCGGCAACCATTAAACTAGCATTTAAAGGCTCAGACCTTATTATATAAAATTTGTTGCTGTTAAAACTTTCCATAAGGCGCGTTTTTCTCGAAAGGTTTTAAAGGCTTGCCGTGCTTGTCGTTTTGAAGGATGCACCGAAAATTGAGCTCTCAAGCTAAAAAGCTTGTACGCTGTCCCAAGTGCGGCTTCACATTTGACATATCCTATGGGAGAGCCTTTGCATGTTCAGGGTGCCCCTCAACAGTGCAGTGCGGTTACGCAAAATGCCCAAAATGCGGACATGAATTCCCATTACGGTAGGCGGAAACTGTGTGGCGGAGCAAGTTTTTAACAGTCATGTTTTTTAACTGGGTTTTCCATATTCCTAGAGCAAAATTTACAAGGGTAATGCGCCAGTGGTGGTTGGTTGTCTAAGCGTCTGATACTTCGATGGGCAACCCTTAAGGGTTTAATGGCGATAATCCTATTCCTCATAATAGCCGTCCTAATCGAGTACGCCGTTGTTGCTTATGCCATTTCCCTTGGAGTTAGAGAAGAAAACCCCTTGCAGGGAAGTTTTCAGTTTCCAGGCACAAATTGGACAATAACGATTGTTGTAAGCCCGCTTTTCCACCTTGTTCCATTATCTGTTATTATTGTCCTTGTTTTCAGCTGGATTTGCATGACAAAATATGCGGCTATGCATCCTCAAAAGCCTCCCGAAGGAAAACCCAAAGCTAAACCACATAAGAAGGAACAAGCCAAAAAAACAGAGGAAAAAAAGCTCACCTCCAGAATAAGTGGCATCGTAAGGAAATTTTTCAGAAGGATAAAGTCTGGACTTTTGCGGATAAAGGGGGTCTCCTACATTTGGGGGAAAGTCAGCTTTGCAAGGGCAACGATAAAAAGCGCACTAACAACGATTCTGGTTTTTTCAGCCCTAATCCTACTAGTTTCAGTTATCGCCTATCCCGGGCTAATATATAGAACTTTTTCAAACATGTACGGTGGGAATCCTTCTCTTCTTGAATTTGTAAAATCTGTGAACAACGCTTTGAAGGGCTTTGTTGAGGCTCTCGGTCCCATTGGTTGGCTTTGCTCATTAATAAATAATGCAATAATATCCTCGGCGCCAGCCTTAAGAGGTTTTGTTTCAGCTCTTGGTGGTTTGGTAAAGCCTCTTGCGGATTTGCCTCCTGTAGGTAAATATATTGTTTTTCAAAATGTGGCGGCTTGGGTTTCAGCCTTGGCAGTATTCTCATACGGATTTTTAACGCGAAAAGGTTATCGCTTTAGGAAGGCAAAGAGAGGTTAGAGGCTCCTAAGATGGCTGACCGTCCAAGATTTGGTCCAGCGGGGGTTCCGCCAAGTTTTAGGGCTATGAAAGCCTCCTTAACAGATGTTCCGCGCCTTTTGCGGGAAGAAGGGTTAGACGCTTTTGAATATCAAGCTGTGCGTTGGGGTGGAAAACCTCAAATTCGAAGGGAAGAAGCCGAAAAACTGGGATTGGAGGCTAAAGAAAACGATGTTCTTTTAAGCCTCCACGGCTCCTACTTCATAAACTTGTGCAGTGAGAAAGAAACTGTTGAAGCTAGCAAAGACCGACTTATTGCGTGTGCCACGGCGTCCCAGTGGATGCACTCCCAGACCGTTGTTTTCCACCCGGGGTTTTATGGCAGAAAATCTCCGAAAGAGGTTTTTGAAACATGTTTAGAAGCCATGAAAGACGTTGTCAAGAGATTGAGGGTTCTTGGCATAAGAAATGTGCGGCTTGGTCCGGAAACCATGGGGAAGCCGACCCAGTTTGGCAGTTTAGAAGAGGTTTTGGCTTTATGCGAACAGGTTGAACAAACCCAGCCTGTAATAGACTGGGCGCACCTGCATGCGAGGGACAGCGGGCGCTTCAAAACCGTTGATGACTTCCGCATGGTTGTTGAAGAGATAGAGAGGCGTTTAGGAACAGAAGCCGTCAAAAACATGCATTGCCACTTCACAAAGGTCGAATTTACTGATAAGGGGGAGAAACGTCACCACACCATGGACGAGGCTGGTTATGGACCAGATTTTGAAATGCTTGCAAAGGTCATAGCCGATTTTAGGTTGAACCCCGTCATAATAAGCGAGAGCCCGGTCTTGGACGCGGACGCTATAAAAATGCGGGACATCCTAAAAAAAGAGATGAAAACCTAGCATTCCAATGCCTCTGTGCGATACCTTTTTCTATAAAGTTTGTGTGCTGTTTATGGGTGCCTAGGTTTTGGTTAGGCTAAGGGGCTTCCAAAAACTCGCAACAATTGAGGAAGCGGAAAAACTGTTTTTCAACAGCCTCAGATTTAGGCGGCATAGAACCGAAGTGGTTCCGGTGTGGGAAGCGCTTAACCGTGTTTTGGCAGAAAACCTTATCGCAGAGGAAGACCTACCAAGATTTGACCGCTCCGCGGTTGACGGCTACGCCGTTAAAGCCGAAGACACTTTTGGGGCTTCCCAGTTTAAGCCCAAAGACCTAAAACTGACAAGTTCAAGCGAAGTGAAAAAGGACGAAGCAAAACAGGTTTGGACTGGAAACCCCCTTCCAAGCGGGGCAGACGCCGTTTTAATGCTGGAAAATGTTAAGCTTGCCAGCGACAGCCGAATAGAGGTTTGGACTGCTGTCACGCCGGGCGAGAATGTTTCAAAGCGGGGAGAAGACATAGCTAAAGGCGAGGTCGCAGTAAAAGCCGGAACACGCCTAAAACCGCACCATCTAGCCCTTATATCAGCACTTGGCAAGAGCGAAGTGCGTGTTTTTGAAAAGCCTAAAGTGGCGATTTTGGCTACGGGAAACGAGCTTGTCAAAGCTGGAGAAAAGCCGCGGGAAGACCAAATCTATGAAACGAATAGGGTTATGCTTGCATCCCTATGCCATGAACTAGGCGCCGAACCCATAGATTTGGGAATAGCCAAAGACGACGTTAATGAAATTTCAGAAAGGCTCAGGCATGGACTGACGAAGGCGGATATTGTGGTAACGACTGGCGGGACAAGTGTTGGAGCATCAGACTTAGTTCCAACAGCCATAAACAGGCTTGGCAAGCCCGGTGTTCTTGTCCATGGTGTTGCTATGCGCCCAGCCATGCCCACAGCCCTAGCCATTGTAGATGGCAAGCCGGTAATAGTGCTTTCAGGCAATCCGGTTGCAGCCTTTTTTGGGTTTGAGGTTTTCGCTAGACCCTTAATCCTCAAAATGTTAGGCATCGAAAACGAAACCAGACCTGTTGTGATGGCAAGGCTTGCGAGGCGAACGTCAACAGCCCTTGGAAGAAAAACTTTTGTCCGTGTCCGCATCTTCAAGCGAAATGGAGAATTTTACGCTGAACCCATAAGCGCCCGAGGTTCCGGCATAATTTCAACATTGACCAAGGCTAACGGCTATGTTGTTGTACCAGAAAACCGTGAAGGACTAGAGGAAGGCGAGGCTGTCCAAGTTCACCTCTTTGATGCATTGGAGGTTTTCAGCGAAAATGTTTAGGAAACTCTTCACCTTTGAAGAGGCAAAGAAGGCTATTGAAAAGCATTTTGAGGCTAAACCGTTAGGCGTAGAAGAAGTTTCGCTTTTAGAGGCTTGCAACCGCGTTCTAGCAGAAGACGTGACGGCTCCATTGAATATTCCACCTTTCAACCGCTCAACAGTGGACGGCTACGCTGTAAAAGCCGAAGACACTTTCGGCGCAGACGAAAATAGACCAGTAAAGTTGAAGCTTTGCGGAACAGTAAACGCCGGTGAAATGCCAAAAATAAAGGTGGAGCGCGGAACAGCAGCAGAAATAATGACCGGTGCCCCTATCCCAGAAGGCGCGGACGCTGTTGTCATGGCTGAAAACACCGAGCGAAAAAACAACGACATTTACGTTTATGCTGCAGTGGCAAAAGATGAAAACGTAATGAAGACGGGGGCGGACATAAAAAGTGGCGAAACAGTCGCCAAGCAAGGACAGCTTTTAGGCGCACGAGAAATCGGCGCCATAGCAGCGGTTGGACTATCAAAAGTCAAAGTTTACAAGGTTCCACGAGTGGCAGTTCTATCCACTGGCGCAGAAATAACCGAACCCGGCAAACCACTAGCCCCGGGAAAAATCTACGACATTAACGCTTACAGCCTAAGCATAGCCGTGACGGAAAGCGGCGGAAAGCCAATTTATTTGGGGGTTTTTCCAGACGACCAAAACGAACTCGAAAAAGCATTAAAAAGGGCTTTAATGGCAGCAGACATGGTTGTGACTTCGGGCGGAGTTTCAGTTGGACCAAAAGATGTCATTCCTAAAACGCTCAACCCTCTTGGAAAACCCGGAGTAATTGTTTGCGGAATAGCCACAAAACCGGGAAAGCCAACAACCATCGCTGTTGTGAATGGCAAGCTCATTTTCGCTCTTCCCGGACACCCAACCTCTGCGCTGTTGATCTTCCACTTGCTGGCGCGTCCAATAATAGAACGTATGGCTGGAAGAAAAACGGTGGAGGCCGCTACTGTTAAGGCTTTGGCTTCAACACGAATGTTCCCAGCTAGGGGAAGACGCACATTCATCATGGTGAAACTAAAAAGAGACAAGAAACAACGGTTCATTGCGGAACCCGTCCCGGTTGGGCTTTCCGGGGCAATAACAACCCTATTAAGGGCTGATGGTTTCATCGAAATTCCAGAAAACCAGCAGTTTGTTGACGTGGAAGAGGAGGTCACAGTTCACCTTTTCAAAAATTTGGAGAACATTGGCGTTTAAGATACAAGCTTCTTTCTTCTCACAGCTAAATAAATTGTAGCGATCCAAGTCAAGGCAAGGTATAAAATCATAGCCGTGTCAACGATAATGTCACCGCCCATCGTGTAGTAGAGCATGGAAACGGCAAACGCCGTGTTTGTGAAGAAAAGGACGAAAGCACTCCATAGAGCCCAGCGCCTCCGTCTAAACAAGCCGTAGGCTGTAGCTAGGCTTATTATGCCAATCAAGCCTATATGGACTAGCTCATAATCTATTGTGGCTACTACAATAAAGCAGACGACGCTAGCCGCAGTGTAGAAAATTGAGGCTAAAAGTAATCCTATGTTTTCAGTTTTAAGCCTTAACTTGAATCCCATGGCGGTTACCTTCTGAAATTAATGCATTAAATTGGAACACATATGGTTAATAAATCATATGCTTTAAACAGCCCATTTTTTATCCCAAGCATGCCCTAAACCCATGGATATTTCCATTTCGAAACACCCTTTTTATAGGAAAATGATGCTGCTTCTTGTGGAGAAAGGAGAATGCAAACGAGAAAAGCGGCTATCTTCTTGTTCATAACCTTTTTAATTCTAACCATAAGTCTTGCCCAAATTTTTACGGCAAGCGGGTGCCACCGCAGAGACCAAAAGCCTCCAAAAATTCATTACGTTTACCAGTATCCAACAGAGCCGGAATACGAGGACAGTGTGCTTGTTTTGGCATACATAACGGATTCTAAAAGCGGGGTAGCCAATGCAACCTTATGCTACAGAGTTGACAACCAAGAAGTTAGGCTGAAAATGAATAGGACTGGCTATTTGTATTTTGCAGAAATTCCGCCAAAACGCTATAACTCCACAGTCACCTATGTGGTTTGCGCTTATGACAAGGCTGGAAATAAAGCATGCTCAAGAGAGTACACGTACATCGTGGGCGATGTTCACTCACCAGTCATAACATATATCGAGCGGGTACCAGCCCAACCAAACTACAACGAAACCGTCTTAATAATTGCGAGTGCAACAGAGCCACCTCTAGCCAGTGGCGTAAAAGAGCTATTGCTGTCTTACAGTAATGGAACGGGCTGGGAGATTATAAGAATGGATTTCAACGGCACATTATATATTGCGAAGATACCAGCATACCCGTACGGGACAACAATAAATTACCGCGTATCGGCAGTTGACAGGGCTGGAAACATAGCAACTCTCGATGTTTACTCGTATTCTGTTGTTGACCGCTTCCCGCCAATAGCCACAATTTCAACACCCAACAATGGAAGCCATATCGCTGGGAACATAACCGTCACAGTTCACGTGCAAGACGACAATCTACTGAATGCCAAGCTTATGATTGATGAAACACTTTTAGCTGAATGGAACACGACTGGGCAATACACCCACCAATTGGACACCACAACGCTGGATGACGGACTTCACGCTTTGGCGCTGGAAACCATTGACAAGGCTGGAAACATAGCCAAACACAAGGTTGCCGTAACAGTTGACAATACGCTGCCAAATGCTGAAATCTGGTCACCACTTAATGGTAGTTTTCTGCATGGCATAGTACTTGTTAGGCTCCACGCTGAAGACACAAACTTTGATAGAATAGAGCTGAAAATAGGCGAAGAAATCCACATTTGGGAGATAAAAGACCAAACCCATGTTTGGGACACAAGTGGCTATGTCGACGGCGCCTATAATATTACTCTAACAGTGTTTGACAAGGCTGGAAACAAGGCTGAAAACACCATAACCGTAACTGTTGATAACACAGCTCCCACCGTGATTGGCTCTTCATGGACGCCCACAGAGCCAAAAGAAAACGAGCCAGTTAAAGTTTCAGCCAAAATCGTTGATAATGGAAGCGGAATAAAAAATGTAACCTTGTGGTTTAGGCTTTTGGGCGGCGAGTGGCAAAAACTATCAATGAACTTGGAGAATGGAAACTGGACGGGCACCATTACAGGATACCCGAAAGATGCAATAATAACGTTTTATGTGGAATGCTTTGACAACGCTGGAAACGTCGCAAAAACGATGGAAAACTACTATATTGTCAAGGCTGTTCCAGGCGGGGAGGGCGTCACCCCAAGCGCTGAGGGTTTCCCATTGCACTGGCTGGTACTGATAATCCTAGCCATCTTTGCTGCTCTGGTTTTAACAGCCTATTATATCAGGAAAAGGAAGCGCGGTCCCACCAGCAACTATTTTGCCATCACAAGTCTTTAGCCGTTGACATTCCTCTTGCGCTAAAGCGTCTCTAATTTCACATATAAAGCGAAAGAGTTTAGAACTTCATAGGCTAAACTGTTTTAGCCGTTCGCTTCAAAGAGGGAGCAGAGAATGAGTTACCGCGACTTGTATGTTTCGCATTCCACAGTTTTTAGCGGGTTTCAAAAAACTTTCGAGGAAGCCGACTACGTAGTTTTAGGCGTGCCTTTCGATGTTACAAGCACTTATCGGACTGGGGCAAGGTTTGGACCCAACGCCATAAGGGAGGCTTCCCTAAACATTGAAACCTACAGTTTCCGCAGCGGCTTAGACGTTGAAGAACTGCGGATTCATGATTTGGGCGACTTGCATGTTTCCACAGACACGGAGCAAACCCTTAAAAGGCTTGCGAAGGTTGTTGACGAAGTCTTGGAGGTTGGGAAAACGCCCGTTACCATTGGCGGGGAGCACACGGTCACGCTGGGTGTTTTAAAAGGTTTTGGCAAAAAGGCTTTCAATACGGCTGTTTTGAGTTTTGATGCTCATCTTGATTTGAGGGAAGAGTTTATGGGTTTGAGGCTTTCCCATACAACTTTCATGCGGAGACTAAATGAGCAGTTGAAACCAGCCAAAATTTTGGAGGTTGGCACAAGGGCTGTCTGCAGGGAGGAGCTGAAATATGCAGACAAAGCCAGAATCGAATTCATAACAACCCAGCAAATTAGAAGAGATGGAATAGAGCAGACATTAAAGTTTTTGAAACGGAAACTAGCCGATGTGAAAAATGTTTATGTTTCTGTTGATATGGACGTCCTAGACCCAGCCTATGCCCCGGCGGTACAAAATCCCGAACCAGAAGGGCTCGAAATTCACACTTTGCTGGATATTTTATGCGGTGTTTGCGGCAAGCGTGTTGTGGGTTTCGATGTAGTTGAGGTTGCGCCAAACTATGACAGCGGAGTGTCAGCTATACAAGCTGCTAAAGTGATTTTTGAGGCGTTATGTAGTATAGAAAAGACGAAAATGAGTTAGAGCGCTTTCACCTTTTGACTCTTTTAATTTCTATTACAACTTTTTGGCGGTCTGGGCAGCTTGAAGTGAAAGTGTCTTTGTTTTCTTCCCATGGAAAGGCTCCGCCAAACTGCAAAGCCACCAAGTATGGGAAAATGGCGTCAAAGAAGAAACTGCAAACGTTTGCGGCTCTAAGGCTCTTGTTTTCTTCTTCAGAGTAAAGTGTTAAATCAAATTCCTCTCCGACTTGATGCCCTGCTGAGCACCCACCTTCAACCTTTACAATCCTCCCAATTAATTTACATCCTTTCAAATCATACTGCCTCCTTAAAGTTCTGTTATGTTTTGCTCCTTAACAGTTTTGCTATGAAGAAGCCATTGCACTCGTGGATGTGAGGGTAGAGCCTCTGGCATTTTTCCATGCTCCTCAGTCCCGGAAGCCCAATTTTTGGTGTTATTTCACTCAGCGAGAACTCTGGATGCCACTTTAAGAATCGTTCAATGAGCATTTCGTTTTCCTCAACTGTTATGCTGCACGTGGAATAGATTAGTGTGCCTCCAGGCTTGACTTTTTCTGCGCAGTTTTCAAGCATCTGCCACTGGATTTCAGCCATCTTTTCAACTGAGCGTTGTGTAAGCCTCCATTTGGCTGATGGAAGCTTTGCGAAGGCTCCGGTGCTTGTGCATGGCGGGTCTAAAACCACCACATTCGCCTCTACGGAGACTGGCAACGGGTTGCATGCATCAGCAATTATTGGCTCAGCAATTTCCACACCCATTCTTGCAATTTCGCTTTTCCAAACGCCCATCCTACGCCTTGAAAAATCCACCGAATAGATTGCGCCTCGGTTCTGCATAAGCTGAGCCAAATAAGTGGTTTTGGCGCCCGGAGCAGCACAAACATCTAAAAGCACCGTTCCCGGCTGTGGGCTTGCCACCTCGGCTGCATAACAGCTCGCTTTATCCTGAATATAAAATAAGCCTTCGCTGAAGCTTTCGGTTCTTGTTAGCGGGGTTTTTGCGCCCAAAACTTTGTAGGCATAATGTAGCCCATCAACCTTTTCAACCCTTACTTTTTCTTCGGCTAGTCTCGCCAAAATCTCATTTTCGCTCCCCTTCAATGTGTTAAGCCGAATGTAGGTTGGAGGCATCTTCAAGTTTGCCTCAAGCAAGGTTACGGCTTCTTTTCTGCCGAAAAGCTTGAAGCAGTACCGCACAAACCATGTTGGGTGAAAAGTTAAAAGTCCAACCCTTTCCTCGTCGCCAACGCCCTTCAGAATGGCGTTTGGGTTTTCTGTTAAAAGCAAGCCTAGGAAAGGCTCTACACTTTTGAGGGTTCTCCACCCCAAAATTGAACGGGCAAGCCTCACAATGCTTTTCGCCTCTTCAATGTCAAGTTTCGCCCAGTCTTTGGCGATTCTTGTCTGGTAAACGTAAAGCCTCAGAAAAGATTGGACGCCCAAAGTGAACTCACTTATGGATTTCGGTTTC
>JAVZOA010000008.1:0-17599 GCA_038882535.1 Bathyarchaeia archaeon
TTATATTCCTCCCATCCTTCGCCCTAATATACTTAGATATCAACACCCTGCCATTGGCACTGAGAATTCTTTTCTATGCTATTCCGTTTAGCCACCCGATAATAGCTTCAAAAGCCGTCATAATGGGCGACTATTGGACCGCAGCCTTAGGCATAATCTACGTTTCAGCCTTTACAATGATAGTTATGTATGCAGCCTCTAGGCTTTTCGCAACAGAGAAAATTCTAACAGCAAAAATAAAGTTTAAGAAGCTAGGAAGACGTAGTGAAAAAGCAGCCGAGGAGTTTCAGTAAAACTTTTCCTTAAAACATGCATAACTCTAAGCCGGTGTGCAAGTTTGGGAATCAAAAAAATCGAAGTTTACCCGGTTACTCTAGCTTATCGTGAACCCTTCAGGATTGCTCCGGGAGCAAGTACTGAAAGCCGCAACGTCATCGTAAAATTAGTTACAGATTATGGCGTTTATGGTTGGGGTGAATCATCTCCGTCGGAGCGGGTTACAGGCGAAACAGCAGAAACCGTCATCAAAGCTTTGGACAAGATCGCGCCTAAACTTATTGGCATGTGCCCCTTAAGAATTGAGCAAAACGTTGACCTTATGGACTCCATTGTGGCTGGAAACCCGGCGGCAAAAGCAGCCATAGACATAGCCCTACACGACATTTTAGGCAGGACCGTTCGAAAACCCCTCTACATGGTTATAGGCGGCTATAGAACAGAAGTCCTAACCGACATCACACTAAGCATAAAATCCCCAAAAGAAATGGCTAAAGACGCCGTAAAAGTCGTCAAAAAAGGGTTTAAAGCCCTAAAAGTTAAGGTTGGTGTAGACCCTGAAGAAGACATCGAACGGATTAGGCTCATCCGTGAGGCAGTCAGCGAAAAAATACAGATAAGGATTGATGCAAACCAGGGTTGGACGCCGAAACAAGCCATAGAGGTTCTAAACAAAATTGAAAAGTTCAACATTCAATTCGCGGAACAGCCAGTTCCAGCAGAAGACTTGAAGGGCTTAATTGAGGTTAAGCAGAACTCACCAATACCAATAATGGCGGATGAAAGTGTCCACTCACCAGAAGACGCTCTGCAACTAATAAGAGCTGAAGCTGTAGACCTAATAAACATAAAATTGATGAAAAGCGGAGGAATTCACAAAGCCAAAAAAATAGCCGCCATAGCAGAAGCCGCTGGAATACCATGCATGATAGGCTGCATGGGAGAATCAGAAATAGGCATAGCCGCCGGAGCCCACCTAGCCGCGGCAGTAAAAAACATACAATACGCGGACCTAGACTCTGATTTACTGCTTAAAGACAAACTAGCCACAAAAGGCGGAACAAAAGTCAAAAACTCAATGCGCACACTCCCAAAACAACACGGCCTAGGAATAAAAGAGCTAAACAACAAAATACTTAGAAAACCACTGAAAGTTTATCAGTAAATATCCCATTTGTAGATTCCATTATTTTCTAAAATCCACGCGTCACAACCAACAGGACCCCAAACCCAGCATTTCGCATCATTGTCCCAATAATACCACAACCACGCTTCCTCATGACCATCAATAGAAGTTATAAGTATATGTCCGGGTTCCATCATGGGATAGTAGCTATATTCAATATTTTTAACAACCTTTCGTGTCAAATCAAACAAGCTTAAACCAACCGGAATAGAAACATTATACCATTCTTCAGTCCCACCAACTTTTGTGTAATTGATACAAAGGCTAACTTGTATTTCTCCAGCCGAGCTAATGGTGCTCTCCAACTCTTTTATTGCCAGCGCGCTGAACAATTTATAAAAGGCGTTAAGAAGTCTTTCGAAATCTTCAGCCATAACTTGGTCTGGATTCTCTTTTAACGCTTGAAAATCATTTAGAAGAAGAGCATATGTCTCATTTAATTCAGGAGAATTCATCAGAATTTCAGAGTAATTACAGTTTAAACTTGAAAGTAAAATTTCATATTTTTCAAGGCATATTGAAAGGTTTTCGCCGGAAAACCAGTTAAACGCAATAAAATATTGATAAAGCCCCACAAGCTCACCATATTTGCTGGATAACAGATTCCGTTTTGCAACCAATTTATCATAACTTCCAATTAAAGAATTTAGTGTTTGTTGACTTTGGTTAAGCTGATCTTTTAACCGTGTCTGCTCCATGTAATAATAAGCCATGAAACTTGTGGCAAGAGATGCCCAAACAAAAAAGGCTAAAGCTACAAGAATTATTGTTCTTTTTTCAACCATATTCTTTCACCACTGGGAACATAGCTTAAAGCCTTGATAAGAGGTGCAAAAAGGATTAAGAAAGTGCAGAAATTGGCAAAAACGTGCAAAAGCGAGTATGGAGCTCCAGATGCAAAAACCGCCAGCAAAGCCAAATTCGGAGGAACACCGCTTAGAATTGGCGGAATTGCTACTCCTAGGTTGGTTATGAAATCGTAAACCACCGTGAGGAAAGCCCCAAGAACCGCAACTTCAACAAATGATTCAATGTTAAGAGGGTTTCGCAAGTAACACCTATACAACCCTCCAGCCAAACCAACAATGCCCATGCCAACCATTTGAAAGGGCATATTCAAACCTGCAAAACCCCAAGGAGAAAGAAAACCATTAACAAACATAACAAAACACCCAAACAAAACTCCAGTAAAACAACCAAAGATAACGCCTACTGTAAAGGTTAAAAGAGAAGTAAACTCAACATTAGGCGGCCTAGGAGAAAGCTGTACAGCTAAACAAAGCGCAGCTAGAACGCTTATTAGGGCAACTTTTGTGGTCTTGCTGGTTTGCATAGTTGTTGGATGGATTATCCATCCATATAAAATTTGCGATTAGAGCTTCTAAATCTCATGTTGACTTCTATTAAATTAAGATGGTCCGCGCGGATGTTTAGCTTAGTTCTTGTAGGGCTCTTAGGCGTTTTATTATGTTGGGGTGTGTGGAGAAAATTTCAATTATTCTGTCCAGTGTTGTCAGTCGTTGTGATAAGAGTTCTTGGACTAGTTTCTGGTCGCTTGATGCCGCCGCTGACAGCGCCATCGAGTCTGTTTCCACGCGGTCTGGGTCTGTTATAAATAAAGCCTTAAAGGCGTTTAGATGCTGCACCTGTTTTCTTGCCCTTCCCATGTTTCTGGTAGCGTGGACAATTTTGGCTAGTCCTTCTGAGAGTTTTTGTGCTCCATTTTCGACCATTAGGGCACTGTGCCTGTCAGCGTAATACTCGCGGATGCGGCTTAGGTACAGTATAAACATATTTAGAATCCATGAGAAAGCCATAAACCCGAAACCTAATGCAGCTGTTCCTCCTCCCCCCTCTTCTCTTTGCCTACCATACATTGAAGAGATTATCAATGAATAACCAATGTAGTAGAACAGTGCCGGCAAGAGTGAAACGAACATCATTATTTGCACGTCTCTGTGCTTTAAGTGTCCCAGCTCATGGCCCAAAACGGCTTCAACCTCTCCTTCATCAAGTGTTTTTAGAAGCCCGCTTGTCACGGCCACACGGTTTCCAGCAATGGGCGAGCCATAGGCAAAGGCATTTGGAATTGGAATTTGGGCAAGCATTAGCTTCGGCTTCTTTAAACCACTTTTTCGGCTTAAGTTTTCAACTATCTGGTGAAGTTTTGGGTTTTCGTTTTCAGGTATCTCGCGCGTGCGGTAGAGGGCGTCAATAATATAAGGGGAGATTAGCCACTGTCCCACATTAAATGCCACAACTAAAACTCCTAAAACCAGTATGTCCATAACACCAATTAGGCTCAAGATTAGCGTAAACACTAACGTGGATAAGCCTATTATTAAAGCCAGTGTTCCAACCATAGATACATGAAGTTTCCATGCACTCGGCATTCCTTTTCACCAGTCAATGTTCACAAAAAGGAACACACTTATATCTGTTACTCTCAAGATTTAAGCCTTCAGATTGACTTTTATTACTGAAAGATGTAATCTTCTTTTATGGAAGTGTTACTTGACGATATAGGGAGTTTTCCACTCCCCAAATCTGTTGAAAGAAAAACGTTCGATGAAGCTTACAAGCTGGCGAGGGAGCAAATTGCCAGCGGAAAGAGCTTGAAAGAAAATGCCTTTTTATTTAAAAACTTCTACGAGGTTGTAGTGGACTCTTTTTTGAAAAAGCTTAAAACTGGTTTGGATGTCGTCAACTACCCGCAGCACTATGACATACATAGGCAGTTCGCTGAACCCATTCATAAGGCGATGGAAAAAGGCACATACATTGTTGAAGATAAAGACGCCACCATACCAGAAGTACACGTCATCAACGAAGGGGCGAAAAGAATCTGCGAAAGTATAGGAAAGAAGATTGCTCTCCGCGTTTGTGTTACCGGCCCCATGGAGCTTTATCTCAAAGAGGTTGGAACAACTTTGTATAAAGATGTGCTATTCATGTTTGCAGAAACCGTGGGGCGGTTCGCTAAAAATGCCATTTTAAACTCAAAGTACATTAAGACAGAGGTCATTTCCATAGACGAGCCGAGTTTTGGCTTTCAAGAAATATCAGCGGACAAAGACATAATAGTGGAAACCTTAGAAAAGGCCTTAAATTTTGAAGGAGGAGTGCAAAAGCATATTCACATGCACTCTCCAGCAAGAATAATGGACGTTTTAGAGGTTAGAAATCTTGACGTGGTATCTATAGAGTACGCAGCGTCTTCGGACAGTCTGGAGTGCATCACAAAGGGCACACTTGAAAGGATGGACAAGTTCATCCGTGTTGGAATATCCAGAACGGATATAGATTCTATCATCGCAGAGCTTTATGATAAGGGAATAACAAAACCAGATATAGAACAGCTTGTAGAAGATGAAAGAACCATTAGAAAGAGATTTGAAAAGGCTAGGGAAAAATTTGGAGATAAAATGACCTTCACAGGACCGGACTGCGGACTTGGAGGCTGGCCGACACAAGAGGCAGCCCAGCTTCTACTCGAGAGAACTGTTAAGGCTGTGAAACGCGTCTAGCTATCACCAGAAAACGTTAGTTTGATAGAAAAGCTTTTATATTAGTGCTTCTCTTTCCCTTTTCCATTGAAATAAGGGAGAGGGAGCCTAAAGCGGGTTCGGTGGTTCCTACTTTTTGGGAACTCCCTTCTCTCCTTTCTCCCCTCTTAAAACTCACCGAGCCCGTGGGCAAATCCCTCTAAACATCCCTTGTTTTCGAAACGGCTTTAAGTTTGCAAAAGTTTCTGAATATTTGAATAACACTGGTTGCAAAATACGCCTTTCTTTCTGTCGGTTTCAAAGATGGAGTTGGAAAAGTACATGACACAGAATGGGTTTTTACAGTGGGTTAAGCCGAAGGTGTGTCCAAGCTCGTGCACAGCCTCCTTTGTGCTTCGTTCAATGAAAAGCTCAAAATTTGATGAAGCACCATAAAATTCTGGTCTTAATCTCCAAAGGGATATGAGGGCTACCTTTCCAGGACATTCTGCCTCTCCAAACACAAAGTTTAATCCGGGAACGTAGATGTCGGCGTCGACCACGCCTAAAACGCGGTTTAGGTTTCTGGCTTTTTTCACATAACCCGCTACTAAGCCTAAAATCATGTCTGAGCGATACTGCCCTCTTGTTTTGTCGAACGCTTCTTGCGGTAAAGCTAAAATTTCTGGAATTGTGTGGCAATGGGTTTTTGGGAAAGCCATGTTTAGGTTTTCGCATATTCTTTTGAGAACGTCTAGATCGACTTTTCCTATTCGTAGAATTCCTATCTTCATACTCATTAAACCTTAAATGTGTCTCCTGGTCTGGGAGCTACAGCCTCTAGTCCTGCTTCCTTCTCTATCCATTTTGCGAAGTGTTCGCAGTTTCCTTCGGCGCCATGGATTACATAGAATTTTGCCTTGCCACCAAGCTTTTTTACGGCTTCCTTAAGCTCTTTTGCACCACAATGAGATGAAAAGTCAAAATGTCTAACCGTAGCCTTTACCTTTCGCATTTTTCCGTCTATTACGCATACGCCTTTTTCTAGGAGTTCTCTTCCAGGCGTGCCCGGGATTTGATAGCTCACGAGGAACACGGCGTTGTTTGCCTTTTTACCAATTTTGGATATGTAGAATGCTGCTGGACCGCCTTTCAGCATGCCAGCTGGCGAAATTATTACACACGGCGTTTTTGTCGCTTTTCTGCGGTCCCGCCACCCTTCTACCCAATTGGCTGAGTGGATGGCGTCCATGAAAAGTTTTGGATCTTTTAAGAATTTCATGTGGTTCATCATCATTCTGCTGGCTTCCCGCGCCATCCCATCAAGGTAAATTGGATGCTCAAAATGGTAGGCGGCGAGGATGCACGCTATTTCTTGGGACCTTCCAATGCTGAAGGCTGGTATCAGAACGGTTCCTCCACGTTCCACAACTTCTGTTACTTCCTCAACGAAATGTTTTTCGAGCTCTGGGCGTTCTGGGTGGTCTTCGTCGGCATATGTGCTTTCTATTATAACCGCGTCTAGGTCGCCGTAATCCATTTTCGCTCCCTCCAAGAGTCTTGTGTCTATTAGGTTAAAGTCGCCAGTGTATAACACCCTTTTCCCATCAGCCTCTATGAGGACTTGTGCGCTTCCCGGGATGTGCCCAGCGTTGTGAAGCTCGAAGGTTATGTCTCCAACAGTCTCTTTTACGCCGAAATCCAGGTGTTTAATGTGCCTCATCATGGTTCTTAGTTCAAGATACTCGTATGGGAGGTAGTAGCTTGAAAGATGTATGAAGTCTGAAATTAGTAGTTGGCTGAGCTCTGCTGTAAGCCTATTCGCGTAAACGGTTTTCTTCCCTTGGATGAAGAATATGGGAACTGCTCCAGAGTGGTCGAGGTGGCTGTGCCCCAAAATTATTGCGTCCACCTCTTTTGGAGGAACATGCATCGGAAAGCCCGGCTCATGGTTTAACATTACACCGTAGTCTAGCAAAACTTGTGCCTTTTCCGTCTTAACGGATATGGCTGCTCTACCAACCTCTCGAGTTGCGCCTAGAAACTTTACTTGAAGTGAACTCATCTCTTTCAACCATTAACGCACTTAACATTGGCACAGCTATTTTAAAAATGTATTGACTTCTCAGCATAAGCAACTCTAACAAGTCCACGCTTAACAGCCCTTAAAATCTCATCCAAATCTGTTGAAGCTTGAATTTCGTTGTAAATGGTCCAAAGCTCATCCGCCCTATGGGCGTCGCTTCCAGCCACACCGGGCAATGCCATCGCCTGGGCTAATTCTTCGGCTAGCATGTTGAGTTGTCGGGAGCAGCCGCCATTCAGAACCTCAACAGCATCAATTTCATAATATTTGGCGTAGTCGCCTAAACCAAAGGCTCTGTAGGGATGCGCTGCAACCACTAAGCCGCCCCTTTCATGGGCGAAATCTATGACATTTTCAACGGTCCATGGTTGAGGTGGAACTTCAGCAATTCCCAAAAGGACCAGGTCGCCGCCGGTTGAGCTGACTTCTATGCCTGGAATAATGAGGATGTCTGAGTAGGCTTTAGCCAACTCTAACACTTTGTAATATCCTTTAACCGTGTTGTGGTCTGTTATTGCTGCCGCTTTTATGTGGGGGTGGGCGAAAAGCTGCTCTACTATAATTTTTGGGTGTATTGAGGCATCAGACGAAAACATTGTGTGGATGTGTAAGTCTGCGCGAATCATGACTAATCGCCTAGCCCATTTGCGTCTTCTTTAAAAAGTTGGACAGAGATTTAACCCATTTCTTATCTAAACTGAAGGATTTAAAAGCCACACCTTTATACACGCATGCCTTTTTGCATGCCTTAAGAACCTCTTTGCCCCAATCCTCAAGATTGTAGAGCAGCAGTACTGCTCTGTAACTGTTTCTGCTTATGAACTCTGCCACTTGGGAAGCCACGTATTCCACAGTCTCCTTGTCCGGAGGCATGGCTGTCTCATGCTGAGAAAGCGGATAAACCTCATCAAGCTCCAAAGGAACTACTCCAAAAGGCGCTTCATAAAAACAGATTTGAAGTTTACGCAAATGCTCCCTTGAAAAATCCTGAAGAGCCTTCACAAGTTTTTTGTGTTCCTCAGATTTGTGGTAGGGTCTGACTCTAGTCTGAGGCATCAATACAAGGATTTCAGCCTCCTTTGGAGGAGCATATCTTTCAGACAATCTGATTCTGTAGCGCACAATCTCTGGGCGGGCTAAACCAACAGAATCACAGTAGAAAAGTCCACTACGCTTTACAGCTGGGCTGTGTCTTTCAATGAACCCTTCGTATTTTTTCAACTTTCTCAACGCCTGCAACAGTGCGGGGTGCCCATGAGCCCTAAACTCCAAATGTTCCCAAAGCCTCCCTTCTTTTATTGCTTGTTTTATCCGCCTGATTTCAGCAGAACAAACGTAAAGGTTGTGTTCTGCTATGAAGGCTTGCCTTTCTTTGCTGGGAAGTTCTGCGATATCTTTTAGGCTTTTGTTTGAACATTTTGGACATGCACACGGGAAAAATTCAAGCTCTTTAAGCCTCACGGTTCCAGTTTCAGTCATGTAGCGGTTTTCTCTGGCGTAAATGGCGTAGGCTGCGGAATCAAAAAAGTCGCATCCAAGGGCGACAGCCAAAGAAAACATGAATGGATGCCCAGCGCCAAAAAGGTGGAAAGGACGTTCAATAGGCAAGTTCATTTTAGCCGTTAAAATCATGTCCACCAAAACGTCGAAACGGTAGTTTTCCATAACCTCGGTTGGGCTTCCCAGGGCGTGAATATCAAATGGTAGTTTAGCCATTTCTGAAGCCGACTTAGCCACCAAATCCAGATAGCGTCCACCCTGAACTGGCCCAACCCAGAGAATATCCTCTCTCTTTTTAACTTTAAAGAGTTCAGCGGCTCTTTTCAGCGTCTCATCCACTGTTTGCTCTGCATGCCTCCTCGAAACCTTCCAACCGGTCGGCCAATCCAGTATTGTGGCTATATCGGCGTCTATCCGCTCTTGGTAATCAACAATTTCTTCGGGAGTAATTTCCACATCTCCATAGACTAGGATTTGGTAGGCACCTGAATCTGTCATTATTACGCCCTCAAAATCCAGAAAGTTATGTAAGCCCTTTTCGGCTGGCAAGTTTTGATAGCGCCTTTTTAGGATGTAGGCATTAGTCATAAGAGCTTCGAAGCCAAAATCTTCACGAATTCTTCTCGGCGGAATCGGTTGTATGGCCGGGTTTATAACTGGAAAAAGGAGTGGAGTCTCAACAGTGCCCCTTTTTGTTCGCAGTCTCCCAATTCTGGCAAGTAAGTCTTTTTCTTTTACCTCGAAGCTCATTATGGAATCTAAACAAAATCAGTTGAACATGCTTATAAAATGTAGAGCCGCAAACTTATATTACAACAGCCCATTTCTAATACCACAGCAGAGAGGAGTCATGCCAATGGCTTTAACTATCCAAATTGAAGAGAAGCCAAAACTTGAAAACCCTATTCTAATTGAGGGGTTGCCAGGCATAGGCTTTGTAGCCAACATAGTGGCGTTACACTTAATCCACGAGCTGGAGGCAAAATGCTTCGCAAGAATTTTTTCAGCATCCTTCCAAGACTTGGCAGTGACAACAGAAACTGGGGGCACCCGCTCCCCAATAAATGAATTATACTGTTACAAAAGCAAGGGGGAAGGCCGAGACCTAATCATTTGGTATGGCAACACTCAAGCCCTAACAACTTTTGGACAGTACGAGCTTTGCGGGAAAGTTCTCGACATCGCCGAAGAGCTTGGATGCCGCTTCCTAATAACCATTGGAGGATTCAAACAAGAAGAGGTTAAAGAAACACCGGAGGTTTACTGTGCGGCCTCTGATCCAGAAACCTTGAAGGAAGCTTTAGGTTTGGGTGCAAAAATAATGGTTGGAAACATTTTCGGAGTGGCTGGTTTACTCGTAGGGCTTGGAAGTCTCAGAGGCTTTAGGGGCTTCTCGCTTTTAGTGGAAACTTTAGGCACTTATCCAGACGCTAATGCCGCTCGATATGCGCTCTCTGCCCTAAACAAGTATCTAAAACTAAAAGTTGACTTGTCGAGACTTGATGCGGCGGCTGAAAAAACAACGAAAATTTTGGAGTCTTTCGGATGGGTTAGAACCGCTAAAGAAGAAAAGAAAAGGGAAGAACAATTCCGCTGGTTTGTCTAGCCCCTACTTTCGCTGATAAATTGTTCGTAGACTTTTTGCACCCTTTCAGCAGCCGGACCTGAGCCTTCAACAACGCCTTTCTCTGTTACTTTAACTTTGTCCATAACCCAGATGAAGCCCTTATCCTCATAAAGCTTAACCATCGTCGGGAAAACCCTTTCAAGGCGCTCTGCCAAAGCCTTAAGGTCAAAGGGCTTTTCAACACTCAAAATCTGGGCAACAACATTACCGTTTAAGAAAACCCTATGAAGCTTTTTACCTTCTTCATCTTTTGCATCTGCCAAGCATAGGCTTAAATTGTCCGGATTAATTCCTATCAATGTTCCGTTATATGTTTTGCCGGCCGTAGTTGTAACAATTACAGGTTTGTCTACGAGAGCCGAAACTTCTGTGAAGAACCTTCTCTGAGCCACTGACAACGCTTATCCTCCTCTACGTACACGTTATGAGAACATATATTTTAGGGTTTAACTGCACAAGCATTATTAGGGCTATGCAGAAAATAGTTTTGGCGGTAAAATGGCTCAAGTTGATAGAGAAAGGGAAGCCCTATACTCGAGGCTAAGTTCAATAGAGTCTGATCTTTCAGGGGCTTCTGCGGCAATAAGCGACATTGAAAGCAAACTTGCCTTTATTGACAGTTCTATGGCTTCTTTGCCAAGCAGACTTGTAACGGTTCGAGGGCGTGGCTATGCGGCAATGGGACACCTAGAGAAAAGTGTGGAAATCCTAACCAAAAAGTGGATGGAAGCCTCGCCAACCATTAAGCAAAGCTTTTACAACAATGCCCAACCGCTAACAGCCCAAATTCGAACGCTTCAGTCTGATGCACATAGGCTTAGAGCTGAAATAGACCGTGGAAACATAGGCTACTGCTGGTCTTTGGCTGGTCGCCTCTCAACAGAAGCCTCCATGTTAAGGGCAAGGGTATCCATGGAGACAGCGAAAATTGGCGCTTCGCTTGGCGAGTTTTTGGGAAGCATAAACGCGATAGACAGGGATCTGAAAGTTGCAGAAAAAACTATGGAGCTTTTCTCATACGCTTCTTTCCCGCTTAAACCTGAAGAAAGCCCGGTCTTAGCCATAGAAGGAAAAATCATGACGAAAGACAAATGCGAAGGAACTCTTTACTTCACAAACCAAAGGTTTATCTTTGAAGGAAAAAAGGAGGTCGTTCTTGAGAAGAAGCTGTTCATAGCAACAAAGAAGAAGACGGAGCGCATGGTTCTCATAGAACAGCCTATAGGGGCGCTTCAAGAAATTTTAAAGGGCAGAGTTGGGCTGATTGCTTGGACAGGCATTTACATCCGCTTTAAACCCGAACGCGGATTAGAGGAGACGCCCTTTGACGTAAAGGGTTGGGAGGCCGACGTAATAACAAGGTTCTTCCAATACATTATAGGCGGCGAGGCTGACAGGGACATAGCAGCGATAAAGGGAATAACTCCAAAAGAGGCGCCAACAATAAGGATTATCCGATGTCCCCACTGCGGTGCGCCTTACACAAAGGAAATCTACAAGGGACAAACATCAGTGCAGTGCGAATACTGCGGGACCTCAATAATGGTCAGCTAAAACTTTTCAATCAGCTCATTTTTTCTCTTCTAGACTTTGCTTTAGGAATATGGTGGTGTTTGGTGGTAAGTCGCGGTGGACTATGACATTTGGTCCAATCCAACAGTTATTTCCAACCTTTACTCCAGGCATTAAGAGCGTGTTTATTCCGGTTTTAACGTTGTCCCCTAAAACCGCGCCCAACTTTGTTCTGCCGGTGTCGACAAGCTTATCCTTAACCATCATTTTTATTGTTCCAGCGTCAAGGCGATAGTTAGCCGTTATTGTTCCTGCACCCAAGTTGCAGTTTTCGCCAATTATGCTGTCGCCAACATAGGACAAGTGTCCAATGTGCACTCCATCCATGATTATGCTGTTCTTTATCTCGCAAGCGTTTCCTATTCGCACATTTTTGCCGATGCTTGTGCATGGGCGTATGTAGCAGTTGGGTCCCACATCACTGTTTTCACCTATGTAGGCTGGTCCTTCAATGTAGGCTCCGGAGCGTATGCGGGCGGTTTCGGCAATCGTCACTGGACCAATTATGTGGGCGCCCTCCTCAACATTTCCAAATACGCTGTGTTCCATTCTTGTAAGCGCCCAGCGGTTAGCCTCCAGTAAATCCCAAGGTCTACCAATGTCAAACCATTCATCCCTCCGGATTTCAGCAACGAAAACAGGCTTTTCCTCCTTGATTAAAAGTTCAATGGCGTCTGTGATTTCCCATTCACCTCTCGAAGAAGCGGATATTTTCTTCACTTTTTCGAAAATTTCCGGAGAAAAAATGTATAGTCCAGCGTTAGCCAAGTTTGTGGGCGCCTCCTCCCGACGGGGCTTCTCAATTATGCTTTTCACCGTTCCATCATCTTTAAGCTCGATTATGCCGTAATCCTCTGGACGCTCAACAGACACTACAGA
This sequence comes from Bathyarchaeia archaeon, assembly GCA_038882535.1. Lineage (GTDB taxonomy): Archaea > Thermoproteota > Bathyarchaeia > Bathyarchaeales > Bathycorpusculaceae > JAGTQI01. The sequence goes on from JAVZOA010000008.1 coordinate 12,612, forward strand.
CAGTGTTGCCGAAGGCTTCTTTCGGTTATGCGTTTCCAGAACTTTTTTTAGAGCATCCCCATTGAAAAGTAAATCACCATAGACTAGCAGAAAGTCTCCGTCAACATATGGTTCAGCAACACTTACAGCATTTCCGGTTCCAAGAACACCTTTTTGATAGGCATATTCAATTTTCAGTCCCAGTTTTTCTCCAGAGCCAAAATATTTGCGGATGGCTTCAGCCATATAATGGACAACTATTACAATTTCGCTTATTCCACAAGCCTTAACAGCGTTTAAACAATGCTCAAGGACTGGTTTCCCACCAACACTGATTAGGTGTTTTGGACGGGTTAAAGTAATGGGTTGAAGCCTTACGCCCTCCCCAGCGGCTAGAACAACAGCCTTCACTTTTCCAAACCCTCCACAGCCTTTTCAACAGCGGCTAAAGCCCTATCCATTATTGCCTCAGCAGTCTTTAAAGATTCACCCTCCACAGTAAGCCTTATCAAGGGCTCAGTGCCAGAAGCCCTAACCAAAACCCAACCATCCCTAAGAGACAAGCGAACACCATCAACAGCTGAAATCTGCCTATAATCCGGAAAAGCTCTCTTCAGAAACTCTTTCGCCTTTTTAACAGCCGCATGCTTTACCTCGTTCCTACAGTGGATATTCCTTCTAACAATCGGGTATGCTGGAACATCAGCAACAAATTCTGAAAGGCTCTTGTCCTCGTCCTCCAAAGCCTTTAAAAGAAGTACAGAGGAAAGGATTCCGTCCGGGCAATAATGGTGTTTTGGGTGTATCCATGCACCACATGGTTCACCGCCAAAAACCGCCCTAAACTTTTTCACGGCTTCCGCAACATAAACATCCCCAACCTTTGTTCTGACAACTTTCCCACCCACAGGCTCAACCATCCTCTCAAAACACATGGAAGTCTCAACATTTGTAACAACAGCCCCGCCCCCACTTTTTCTCAAAGCATGAGCCGCATACGCCGCCAAAACTCTATCAAAGTCCACGAAGTTGCCTCTCTCTTCTATCAAGGCAACTCTGTCCCCGTCTCCATCATAGGCTACCCCAAGATCAGCCCCAAGCTCCTTAACAATTTTTGACAAAGGCTTTAAGGATTCAGCGTTTGGCTCTGGGCTTCTACATGAAAAGAAACCGTCAGGCTGTGCATTTACAGCCTTAACCTCGCATCCTAACCCCTTAAAAATTTCTGGTGCAACATGGCTTGTGGCTCCACCACCCGGGTCAACCACAACCCGCCACTTCTTACCAAGTTTTAGGCTTTTCAAAACCATGTCAACGTATAATTGGCTTTCATCGCCATAATCAACTTTGCCGAGACCCAGCCACTCCGCCAGCCTAAAATCTCCGCTTTCAATAATTTTTTCAAGCCTCTCTTGACACCTTTCACCATACGCCATTCCTCTCCTGTCGAAAATTTTTATCCCATTGTACTGGGGCGGATTATGAGAAGCCGTAACCATCAAACCAGCATCAGCTCCAAGCCTCCTAGTCAAATAAGCCAAAACAGGGGTTGGCAAAACCCCTAAACAATAAACTTCCACACCACAAGCCAGCAAACCAGAAACCAAAGCATTCTCAATCATTAAACCAGAAGTTCGCGTGTCCCTCGCCACAAAAACCCTACCAGCCCCAATGAATGTTCCTAAAGCCATCCCAACCCTAACAGCCATGCCTGGGGTCAAGTCAACATTAACCAAACCTCTTACACCAGAAGTGCCAAACAGCTCCATAAAACACCCCTCCAAATACAGCCTCAATTTTCTACGCTAATTGGCTAATACAACTATAAAAGTTTAGACAAAACCTAGAAACGTGGAAAGGGATGGGCCGGGCCGGATTTGAACCGGCGACCTTTCGGTTATCAGCCGAACGCTCCAACCAAGCTGAGCTACCGGCCCCAGCCACAACACTAAACAGTTAATAAACAACCAACATTTTTAAGGTTTTCAGAACCCTTTTAACCCTTTAAAGGCATATCTTCACAAGGAAAAGGGCCCGTGGCCAAGAACGGAATAAGGCGCCGGCCTTCGGAGCCGGAGAACGTGGGTTCAAATCCCACCGGGCCCGCCACCTTTTGGGTTCGGAACCTTTATATGAAACAACACGCCTAACATTATTGATGGTCTATGGCAAAAGCCACCTACACCTATCTGCTTAAAGACGCGGACGTTAAGCGCTGGTACGAAAATGTGGCGAGAGGCTCGAGAGTTACGGCCGATGTTTATCTGCGCAGACTTGGATGGGTGTGCAAGCACTTGAGTCTAAAGCCTAAAGAACTGCTTGGAAAAAGTGAGAAAGAGCTCGGGATGCTTCTCGCCGACCTCGTTTCTTATCTGGAGCGTGAAGGAAAGGCTGGAAGCTACATTAAATCATGTTTGAAGGCTGTTAAGTCTTGGCTTTCCTTCAACATGGTTGAGGTTAAGGTTAAAATTAAGATTAAGGATGCGGATGACACGCCAACGCTCCGCGATGAGCGGGTTCCAAATCAGCAGGAGCTTAGGAAAATTTTCCTCTGCGGAGACTTGAGAGCTAGAAGCGCATGCGTCTTGCTTGCCCATAGCGGGTTAAGAATTGAAACCTTAGGCAACTATGACGGAACAGACGGGTTGAGGATTAAAGACTTGCCAGAAATGAAGATAGAAAAGGGCGAAGTGGTTTTCGAAAAAGTGCCTACAATGGTTGTTGTGCGCAAGGAGTTGAGCAAAGCTGGGCACCAGTACTTCACTTTTCTAAGCGAAGAAGGATGTGAATACTTGAAAGATTATTTGGAAAGCCGTTTAAAAGAGGGCGAGAAGCTCATGCCAGATTCGCCAGTGCTGACGCCTAAGGTTGCGCCTAAACCCTTCATAAGATCAACAAACATTGGCGACATGATAAGGGCTGCCATAAGAAAGGCCGGTTTCAAGTGGAGACCATATGTTTTACGGGCTTACTTTGACACGCAGCTGATGCTGGCAGAGTCTAAAGGCTTAGTACTACGCGATTATAGGCAGTTTTGGATGGGACATAAAGGCGATATAGAAAACCGCTACACAACAAACAAGTGCAAGCTTCCAGAAAACGTCATAGAAGACATGAGAGAAGCCTACAAAAGAAGCCAAGAACACCTTCATACGACTAAAGTTGGAAAAACAAGCGAAGAAGAACTGCGACAAGCCTTCAGAAAACAACTTCTATTAGTTGCTGGGTTTACACAAAGCGAAATTGATAAAATGGACATCTCAGCAATCAGCGATGAAGAGCTGCAAACAATGATACGGAAGAGACTTCTGGGAGAAAAGACAAACGATTGCGTACAAAAAGTGGTATTGACAGACGAAGTCGAAAACTACTTAGAGCAAGGATGGGAATACGTGGCAACTCTACCCAACAAAAGAGTAATAATCAAAATGAGCACATGAGATTGCGCTATGAAAGAACTTTCTATAGACCTAAGCCGAAAACGATAAAACTGGTTTATCCATAAATAACTGGGGGGATTATTGTGAATTTAGTTGAATTGTTAGAAAAATTCAGAAGTTCAGAATATCATTATCCAGATGTTATATGGCATGAAGTTAGGGCTAAAAAATTGAAGGAAATAATATCAGAAAAACTTGTGGGCATGACCAGAGACGAATTCAAAAATTTGTTGCTAAGTAATCTCTTCATGAAGCCTCGAATTCCTGAACAAACAATTAACGATATAATTAGTCAAAACGATTTTGTTGAAGTCAAACGGAGAATTAATTCTCTTTTTTTAGGAACTGGATCAATTAAAGAGAGGATTCAAAGCGTAATGGATCTTAAAGGAGTTGGACCATACCTTGCTTCTCAATTGGTTGCAGCGGTTGGGGACGATGAATATGCCGTTTATCACCCAAAAGTGGTGGAAGGGATGAAGGAGTTACTTCCTCACTTAGATGATTGGCAGTTCTTTAACTTTGATGAATCTACAGCGGAGGGATATTTATGGTTCAATGAAATATGTAAAGCAGTAAAGAAAATATTTAATTTTAAAAGTTTAGGCGAGGTTCACGAATTCTTCTGGCATGGCCACGATTCAAAATGGGAGTTCAGATAGATTACATTTGTGTCGGCGGGAAACATTAAGGGATCAACGATCATTGAAGTTGTAATTATTGTTTGTATTTGGAGGTTTTTCATTTCTTTGCAGATTTCTGGAACCATGCGTTTGGGTATTCTGTCAAAAAAGTTGTCTCCGATAAGGCATCTATAACCCTTTGCGGCATCAAACGGGTTTTCCTTATTTACCACAATGTTAATTGACCGTTAGTCTGAAAAAAGTTCGACTGTTATTTTCCATTTACTGTTTTGGAAAAAGAGTATCTATGGCGGATGCCGAACGCCAGCAGAATGGCTCTTACAATGGTTGATTTTCCAGAACCGCACGGTCCATAAATGAGGTTTATTGCGTCTTTTTTGAATTTTGTCTCAAAATCTTTGAACGGTCCAACATTCTCAAGTTTTAACGATTCAATCTGGAATGGCAAGAGATGAGCTTCGCAGTAATGTGCATCTTCTCGTCCAGCCTCTGCAAGGATTATTTGAAGATAGTCACGGGCTGTCTTGGGAATAGTTACTTTTAAGGCTTCTTTAATGGCTTCTTCGATAAGCTTTGAAATATTAAGGTTATCCTTCTTTGCCTTCTCAACTAAATCGCTGTCAAGATACAATAAAGTTTTCTTCTTGATGAGAACTAAATGCACATGACCAAATAGAAAAATCTTGCCTACAACCCGCATTTAGCCTACTTTATGCTATTTAGATAATACCTTGATCTTTTAATTGCGAGAAGTACTAGGCTCTTAAAGCATTGCAGCAGTTTCCAAAGCCTCTTGAGCTAATCGTTATCAAGCCGCTTTTAAATCCTTTAGGCATAAAACAAGTAGCGCCAGCGTAATCGCAACCCATTCTGCTTCTGCCGAAGATAGGTAGATTCAGGGGAATTGGAGGGCATCAAATTTTAG
>JAVZOA010000009.1:0-17344 GCA_038882535.1 Bathyarchaeia archaeon
TTTGGGTTCTCTTGAAAAAGCGAGAACCATGGTTTTTCTAGTGGCATGTTTCTACGAGTTGGTGGTTGTTTGGAACTGCAGATCAGAAACCAAAAATGCCTTCAAAGCGGGCTTCTTAACCAACAGGTGGCTGCTTGCAGGTGTGCTTATATCTGTGGTTTCAACTTTGGCTGTTGTTTATGTTCCCGCATTAAGCCTTCTTTTTCATACAGCACAATTAGACATAGCTGAATGGGTAATTGTTGCGTCCCTTTCATGCTTGGGCTTTCTTGTTATGCCAGAAATTTTTATGCGGAAGATCACTAGAACTTAAAACGCTGAAAATTAACATTCTCCTGCGACATGTCATCCTATAGTTTATCCAAAATTTCCCCTTCTACTTCTTCCTCCCCTATCTTGAATGTGTCTGGTTCTTCTCGCTTCAATATGGTCTTCAAAGCCTTTGGCGTCAGTTCTCTTACAAGCTGCAGAATTTCCCTTCTAGCAGCTTTGAAATGTTTCTTGAGGAGAGCTTTATCCTTGTAAATTACTCCAGCGAGGGGGCAAATTTTCTCCATCTTTAAGTACCACTCAATTTTGCCAGTCGCCTTATTTATGTCGAAAGTTATGGGACCAGCGACGCACGTTTCTGGCTTTGCTGAATGCACAACGCATTTCCTTGTCACCTTATCATAAAATATGCAGTATCCGCCTTCGTCTTCCCTTGGAAAAGTATATTCAGCATGCACGAAAGGATTTTCAATATGAATGCCATGCGCCTTCAAGTATTCTAGAATAATTTTTTCACGCTTATCGGTTATTGGCGGTCTAGCATCCCAGCAACAGTTAATCTTACAAGTGCCACAAATGTTGAAGAAGTTTTTCTGGCGCTCATTTTTGGCTTGCATACGCGCTTCCAACCTCTATCAAAATATGGGCTCATTAGCCTCTAGGCTGTTTAAAAGTTTCGAGTAAACGTCTATAATTGCCTCATTCAAATCGGTTTTCTGCGCCCTAACTTTGACTTTCTCTCTGATGACATCTGAAAGGTTGCCGTGTTCAACACGCTTCCCCATTATTGGAAGGTATTCCCTCTCTTCGGATGTGGCGTTTTCCCAAGCAACCTTCAATAAGCGCCTACACACATGCCTAGCCGTTGGCCCATTGGGATGGAGCACTTTGGCTTCTAAGCCATATTTTATGATGGATTTGAAGTCTTCAGCCAGAACTTCCGTCGGCAATAAGAGAGGCTTATCCGCCTTCATCAAGCCTCTAAGCAGCGCCCTTATAAAACAGCTTAGAGCCACATCGGATTTTATGCATTCTTGCTCATCCATAACACGTATTTCGAGGGCTTTCCTTTCAAAGCGGAAGATTACACCCCTAGAGTTGACCCAATCCTTGTTAAGGATGCAGTTGTGAGCTCCAACCTTGGCTAAATCGGCTGAATAACGCCCAATAACTTCCCGCCTATACTGTCTAAAAGACTGAACATATTCTGGAACAACCTTTCCAGTTACTGATGGGATTTCCCTCTGGTTTTCCATGTAAAAATAAAGCCTATTATCCACATAATCGCCTAGGCGCCCCTCATAAATGGGTGAAGAAGCCGAAACAGCTGGAAGATAAGCACATACGTTAGCAAGCAGGTTATGCATCAGAACAGCCTTGGTTTCATCAGCGTATGGAATGTTCAGCTGGAAGCTTTGAATGTTAAGCCAGCCATGCTGTTTAAGGTTGAAGATTCGGCTGAAAGCCTCGTAAATCTGCTTATGGCGGTGGGGCCAAACGGCTGTTTCCTCAAGCCTCAATGTTGGATGCATCCCAGTTCCCAAAAGCCTTGCGCCATAGCGGCGTTCAAGCATTTCGCCAAGCCTTAAAACAGCCTCATACATGTTTTCTTCAAAGGTTTTTGGCGACTTGAAGGGCTTGTTGGGCTTAACCTCCATAACGTGAAGCTGAAGCTCCTTTCCAAAAGTGAAGCTACCAAACTCTACAAAGTTTACAACCCGCCCGTAAACATCCCTTATGACTTTGTCAACTATTGGCAAAGCCCTCAAGTTTTCGTCAACAAGCGAAAACTCGTGTTCTGGTCCGAGAACCTCTAAGGTTCTATACGTACAGACTGCCTCTTTAAAAGAGAAATCTGCAGCCAGCCAAAATATAAGCTTATACATTTTTCTGCTGGAAATAGTGCTGATCGTCATAGTTAATTTTAAATATCTAATTGTTGTTAGCTGTTTTCTGTTGTCTGGTGCCTCTTGCGTGCTGGTCGTCTCAAACATCGACCTAAGAACAAACGAGCCCATAACAAAACCATCAGCCTTCCTCAAGTCTTCTGTTAGAGACTTCATTCTCAACATAAACAACGACTACAGATACATGAAAACTGGCTATTATGTTTCGCTTCATGCCGAAATTCTTGGAAATGATGTTGTTCCGACAACGGAAAACGCCCTTGACGCCTATAGACTGCCAGTTCTGCTTGTGAGGGCTTCCAAAAACGGGGCACCAGTAATGCCATACCTCGTTACGGACTCTGTTAGGCAGATAATGGCTGAATTCGGCTTCCCAGTTGTTGTTTTTGCTGTTAATCCCTTCTCTTTTAATGGTTTCAAGACAGCAAAAAACAGAACAGCCCTTTACAGGGCTGTCAAAAGTCTAAGCATGAACTACCGCTATGCTGTTTGTGCCCAACCACTGCGTGGCGAAATTATCTCTATTAAGTCCTTTTTCGGCGAGTGCGTCTATGACGATAGTGATGTAATGAGAATCGCCAAAAAAGTCTATGAGACCTTCAAAATCCCATCGTGTAAGTTGCATATCCAACGTTTCAGTGGGAAAACCTACCTTTGTGGGCTTCAACCCTTAAAGATGGAGGAAATTACGCCTTTAGATGTTGATATAATTTCTAAAATAGTTTCCCGGATTTCCGGGAAAGGATGGTTTGATTGACGCGGATAGCGTGTTTTGTTGAAAAATACAATTTCACCTATTCTGACGAAGCTGAGGCTCTCCAATGTTTTAAGCAGACAGCAGAACAGATGGGGCATACGTTCAACTTTTTGTTTAGGAATGGTCTTTCAGAAATTCCAAAATACAACAGCGTCTTCATAAGGGCTACAACAGACCCGCTTTACACAGCCTACATAGTCTCAAAAACAGCGTGGGAATTGGGATTAAAGGTTGTTGATGACCCAATTTCCATTAAGATATGTGCCAACAAAATCCATCAGTATAGGCTCTTCGAAAAGTATGATGTGCCGCGCATTCCAACATTGTTTTTGAACAAGGATGAGTTTCATCATAGGCAGATAGAGGAAGTCTTCGAGCTTTTCGGAAAACCAGTTGTTATTAAGGCACCATACACCAGCTTTTCGAAGTATGTAGAGAAGGTTTCATGCGAAACCAGTTTCCGCGAAGTTGCCAAACGATTCTTTAGACGGTCTGACCACATTGTTGTGCAGAAGTTTATGCCATCCCGCTTCGACTGGCGTGTGGGCGTCCTAAACGGCGAAGTCCTATATGTTTGCAAGTACATGATGCCAAAGGGCAAATGGAAACATGGCGTAAAGCGCCGTGGAAAACCAAGCTTTATATGGGGCAGAACCGTCACCCTAAAACGGGATAATGCACCTCAAAGGCTTAAGGAAACCGCCCTTAAAGCGTGCAGCGTCGTCGGGAAGGGACTTTACGGCGTCGACATCAAAGAGGTTAACGGCGACTATGTCGTTGTTGAGGTTAATGACAACCCAAGCATATACAAGGGGCAGGAGGACTTAAGAGATAAGGACGTCTATGAGAAGATAATAAGGTTCTTGGCAGAGTAACCGCTTAAATTAAGGGCATTTTAGCGATGGGCTCATGCATAAACCACACTTTTCAATGTCAAATGTTGGATCTAAAGCCTTATGCATGTTGCACAACAAGCCTTTCGCACGGGCAACTCTGCAGATTTCGCAAAACCTTAGCGTGAAATTTTTGTGGGATAAGCCCTCCTTTGCAAGGAAATTCGCCAACTCCTCAATTAGCTTCTTGATCTCTTTGTCTTTTTCTAGGTCTAGGGCTTTTCCCCGCACTTTCTTGTTGTAGAGACTTATGGCTGGTTGGCTTACGCCCAATAGTTTTGCTGTCTCCATTTGTTTTAAGTTGTGTTTTGTCATTAGTTGTTTGGCTAGTGCCGCCCTTACTGGTGGGAGTAGGCTTTTTACTGCGACCTCGCATGGTAGTAGCATTTTCATTCATTCCTCCTTGATATATTGTGGGGAAAGGCATAAATATACTTTATTACAATTGTAATAAAAGGTGAACATGCATGAATGAAAGAAACATTATGAAAATAGCAGAAAACGTTTACTGGGTCGGCGTAAGAGACTGGAACCGCAGAATCTTCGACGCATTAATTCCGCTTCCAAAGGGCACATCCTATAACGCTTACCTCATAATTGGCAGCAATGGGAAAGCCCTAATAGACACCGTAAATCCGGGCTTCGAAAAAGATCTGGAAGACAAAATCCGCAATCTCACAAAACCAGAAGAAATTGATTACATTGTCATGAATCATGCGGAGCCAGACCACGCTGGTGCCATACCCCACATGATGAAAATCGCATCGAAAGCTAAACTGGTGGCTACTGGCAGAGGAGCAAAAATGGCTCAAATCTACTATCACGTTCCACAAGAAAGAATTAAAGTGGTGGCTGACAATGAGGCCATAAGTCTAGGCGACAAAACCCCACGCTTTATTGAGGCGCCCATGCTCCACTGGCCAGAAACAATGTTCACATACCTAGAGGAGGATGGAATTCTATTCCCATGCGACTTCTTCGGCGCCCACTTGGCTGGAGGCACATACAGCGACGAAATTGAGGACTTGCTTGTCCATGCCCAGCGGTACTGGGGAGAAATAATGATGCCTTTCAGAACCATGGCACAAAAAGCCCTCGACAAAATTGCCAGCCTAAACATCAGAATGATAGCGCCAAGCCACGGCCCCATCCATAGAAAGCCAGAGCTTATCTTAGGCGCGTATAGGCGTTGGGCAGCTGGCGAAACAAGACCTAAGGCGACAATAGCCTATGTAAGTATGTGGAATAGCACAGACGCAATGGTTAAGCAGATAGCTGAAACACTGGTGTCAGAGGGTGTTGAGTTGGCCTTCCATAACTTAGTCGTAACTGATGTTGGCGATTTAGCCAAAGACTTTGCGGATTCAAGAGCCATTGTTCTGGGCGCCCCAACAGTTTTGGGTGGGGCTCACCCATTGGCTGTTTATACCACATACCTTTTCAAGGCGTTGCGCCCACCAACAAAATTCGCTGTGGTTTTAAGCTCTTATGGTTGGGGCGGAGGCGCAATACGCCAAATTCAAGAAATACTTGGCGACTTCAAAATTGAAGTTGTTGGTGCATTGGAAATTAATGGACCGCCAACAGACGAGAACATGAAGCGCATAATAGAAATTGGGAAAGCCTTAGCCAAGAAAATTTTGGGAGGAAGCGCCTAAAATGGGCGGAGTAACAGAAGAAGAGCGGAAGAAGGTTTTGAAAGAGATTTTGAGGCAGTTGCATGCTGGTGTATCTCCAGAACAGGTTAAGGAGCGTTTTAGGCAGTTTCTTGAGGGCGTAAGCTCGCTTGAGATAGCCAAAATTGAACAAGAACTCGTGAGCGAGGGTGTGTCAAGGGAGGAGCTTCAGAGACTTTGCGATGTGCACTTGGCGATTTTTAAGGAGCATTTGGAAAAGCAGAGGGTTGAGGCTGCTCCAGCTAGTCCTATTGGCACATTATTAGAAGAGCATAAAATGATTCAGAAAATAGCCGAGAAGCTTGGCATGTTAGCTGAGAAAGTGCAGAGAGCCGAAAGCCTAGACGCGATTGCTGGAGAATTGTCAGAGCTAAGGCATGTTGTAGATGAGCTTTTAGACGCTGAAAAGCACTATTTGAGGGAGGAGAACGCCCTCTTCCCAGTTTTGGAAAGGCATGGTATAAGTGAGCCTCCGGCAATAATGTGGATGGAACACAACCAGCTTAGGGAAAGGAAGAAGCAGCTTAAAGCCCTAATCGAGAACGCCACAAAAATGAGTTTTTCAGATTTTAAGAGGCAGCTTGGCGAACTGGCAAAGGCTGTAGGCGACATGCTTAACAGTCACATTTACAAGGAAAACAACATTCTTTTTCCAGCAGCCCAGCGTGTGGTCACTGAACAAGAGTGGACCAGCATAATGGAGGATTTTGACGAAATTGGATATTGCTGTTTCACTCCAGAACATTTAATAGCCAAGCCAGCCAAAACTGTTGAAAAACCAGCGGTTGAGGAAAAAGCCATGCCAGAAAGCACATTACAGTTTGAAACAGGCTCTTTGACGAAGGAGGAGATTGAGGCTATTTTGAACACGCTGCCAGTGGACATAACCTTTGTGGATAAGGATGACGCCGTCAAATACTTTAGCAAGGCTGATAAACGCATATTCGTGAGGACAAAAGCTATTTTGGGCAGAAAGGTTCAGCTTTGCCACCCGCAGAAAAGTATCCACGTGGTCAACAGAATCCTTGAATCCTTCAAGAAGGGCGAAAAAGACGTGGCGGAATTCTGGATTCAAAAGGGAGACCGCCTAATCCACATAAGATACTTTGCAGTAAGAGATAAAGACGGTAAATATTTGGGGACTATGGAGGTAACCCAAGACATAACAGACTTGAAAAAGATAGAAGGCGAAAAGCGGCTCTTGGACTGGGAAGGCTGATCTTTGAAAACGGTTCTATTCGTCTGTGTTGAAAATAGTTTTAGGAGCCAGATTGCCGAAGCCTACTTTAACAAGTATGCGCCTGAAGGCTGGACTGCCACAAGTGCCGGCTTAAAACCAGCTGAAAGAGTCCATCCAAACGCTGTCCGGCTTATGCTTGAAGAGGGTATAGACATAAGCCACAAAAAGCCCCAAATGATGACGGGGGAGCTTCAGGAGAAGGCTGAAGTAGCAATAATCGTTTGCAGTGGCTCCCTCTGCCCAGTAGTTTACACAAAGCATGTTGAAGAATGGGACATGCCAGACCCGGCCAAAATGCCACTGGACGAAGCCAGAAAAATTCGAGATGCAATAAAAGCAAAAGTCCTAGACCTCATTAAGCGGTTACAGAAAAGTTAATTCGTAGCTCCAGCTTTTTCCAGCGCTTTTTCTACTTCCTCCCTTATTATGTAGCCGCCAATGTGGAGGATGGGCTCTTTTGCTTCCGGGTCAACATTCATCGTCGCAGTGCACGGATAACTATGATGCGCCTTTGCAATAGCGTCGTATAAGATTTCACGTTTTGTTTCAACGCCTATGAGCTTTCTCGCCACATACCATGTTGAGCCGCATGGAGCACTCCGCCTAACAATTGCCGCCTCTATAACCTCGCGACCGCCCCGTCTAGCAGTGGAAATTTCCAGTTTTGGGCGCCCAACACCCAACTCCTCCACAAAACGGGATATTAAGGGCTTATCTTCGGGCGGCTCCAGCGAACAGAAAGGCTTTGGAAAAGCATACTCCAAACCAGACTCTAAGCAACGTTCCTCGACCTGTTTCCTCAACCCCGATGGAACCTCGTTAAAATCTTCAATAGGAACAAGTAAACCTTTAACGCCAGCCTTCGCAATGTGGTTTGGAAGTCCCAAAAGCAAATCCTTATGCAAGCCAGAAGCCACACACAAATCCGCCCTCGGAACACTCTTAGGCATGTATTCTTCAGGCTTGTCTATGAAGGCTGGCAAATCCGAAGGCTTTGGAAGCTCTATGGCAGCACGTATATTCCTCACATAACTGTAAACACCGTACTTGCATGAGTCACAGTATAAGCCGCAAGACTTGCAGAAACTCGGGTCATTTATAAGATTCCTTATTACGCGTTCTGCAAACTCGCCGCTGTAAACAAAAACTAAAGTTAAAAACTCTCTTTTGCCAGCCAGATTTTGCACCACTTTGAATGGTTATAAGACATATCCTGGACGGCGAGCAGCAAGCAAGACATGCTCTAGGAAAATGTCTTCTGGAACAGCCCCAAGGAACTCCACCTTCTCATTAATAACCGTTTTAGGAACACCCATAACAGCGTATTTATGCCCAATATGCGGAAACTCGCTTACATCGACAACGTCAGCCCTAACAAAGTCGCTCTCAACAGCAAACTTGTAGGCTAGACTTGCAACAGATGGGCAGTACGGACATGTCAAAGTCACAAAAACCTGAATATGCACCGGCACCTTAATACCTTTAAGCTTTTCTCTAACATCCTCGGAAATATCCGACCTTCCACGGGAAACAGCAATTATACCCTCCAAAAGAGTCCCAAACTCATAACCATAAGGCAAACCATAAAACCTAACACCAAAATCCTTCTCGCCAACAATCGCCACAGCTGGAATTTTGTCAACACCGTAAGCCCTAGCCTTATCCACATCAGCCACAAAATCATAAACCTCAACCCTTATTTTATCGCTTAAACCCGCTAACTCCTCAACAAGCCTCCGCGTCTGACCACAAAAAGGACACTCGTACTCCTGCGTAAAGGCAACAAGCCTAACCGGATTTTGAAGCTTACCAGCCAACTCCTGCTGCAAATGTTTTTTATGCTCTTCAGAAATCATTGCATCCTAACCTCCAATATTATTACCGTTTTATCTCTACCTTAATTTCCTTCCAATCCTCCTTAACACCACGCAGAGCACTAACCGCCCCCACAACAGTACTGCCCAAAATCTTAACAACAAACTTGTTAAGGCTTATCTCTTCACCATCAACAAAAAGCTTAACGTCCAACACAACCACCACTAAATAAAAAGCCAATAAAAAGTAAAAGCTTTTTGCAAAACGCAAAAAACAAAAATAACTTTCCACATTCATATTCTCGGTTGCGGGGTTGCCCTAGCCTGGTAGGGGGCAGGCCTGCTAAGCCTGTGGTCAGCAATGGCCGCGCGGGTTCAAATCCCGCACCCCGCGCCACTTAAACGCGTAAAACCGAAATTGTTTAATTTCACTTTTGCATCCTCTTTAAGGCAATATGTGAGGTGGTTATATGAAAACTTATTTGACAATATGGTTTTACAGCGAAGGCGCAAGCCCATTAGAAGTTGTTGAAAAGCTTCGTTCTATGGGCTTTGAGCCTTTAAGAGGTTATCACGACCACGTCTATGATTGGGGTAGGAAAGTGGAACTTATGGAAGTGTTGCAGCTGGCAAATAAGATCCACGAGACACTGAAGGGGATGAAGGTCTTTTACAAGCTTGAAACAGAATAGAAAAGCGCCAGTATAAGCGAAACCTTAAAGAGTTCCCAATCTTCAAAATTTGCCAGAGCTATGCCGAGGTAGCTCAGCCTGGGAGAGCGCCCGGCTGAAGACCGGGTTGTCGCCGGTTCAAACCCGGCCCTCGGCACTTTTATGGACTTTTGGTATAAGCCACATCAAAGAAGGTTCTGAATAAAACAACGTCGGAAGCCTCGCATTGGTTTGTGAAACTTTTAGCTTTCGCGATTTTCTATTAAGTCATCGCTAACAGAACATCAGAAATGCTGTTATATCATTCTGATGGGTGAATATTTTTATAGTGAAGAAGAGCTCGGATGGACAAAAGCTAAGTGGATTAGGCCTAATCTAATAGGCGACATTGTTTTATAGCAGATAAGGGAGGGACATGGAACTAATATCTTCAAGTTTCCATAATAAACATAACCGAAGAGGATTTTAACACCATATGTAATGCCGTTATAAAGGGAGCGGAGTGGCAATAAATATGAAAGGCTATTTTATCCGTAATCGTTCGCTTTCTTCCTTGTTTGGTCTTCCCACCATTATGCCTTTTTCCAGTTTTTCTCTTCCGTATTTTACGTGTACTTTGCCTGTTTTCTGGTCTGAATAGTAGGCTGTTAGTTGCGCTGCCTTTTCTATGGCTTGCTTTTTCTTTGGTCCTTGTAGAAGCGTTATTGGGCTTCCGCAGCCTTGCGCTTCGAAAAAGTAGTCGTTTCGACTTTTAAGCCTCAAAAGCATTTCATTCTCTTCTTTGTTTCTTCCTACGATTATTTTGTTTTTGCCAAAGCGGAAGTGGCGTCCAACCTTCAGCAGCTCCAAGTCTGCCATTGAAATTCTCTTTTTGTGCTGGAGCAGGTCGCGGAGTTTAGCCGCAAACTCTTTGTAGGTTAGGAGGCATCCGCCGGCGGGAGACTGGTACTCGGTTACGCCATAAGCCTTTGCTAGAGCTAACTGCTTCTTGCGAGACCTTCCACGAATGTCTAACAGTTTGCTTCTGTCCACAAGTCCTCTTTTTTCAGCTTCTGTTGGTGGCAGAAGTTTGGCTGATAGTGGGCGTAAAAGCCTCCCTTTTAGGCTGGATTCTTCCTCTACAATTTTTAGGGCTTTCATGTGCTGGGACATGGGACGCTCATCCAAAACTTCGCCAGTGACTATGAAGTCGGCGCCTATTTGTTTGGCGTACCGTTTAGCCTTTTTCAGCATGAAGATGTGGCAGTCTATGCATGGGTTCATGTGCCGCCCATAACCATGCTTGGGCTTGCGGATTATCCTCAAATATTCCAAGCCTAAACGCACAACCTTTAGGGGCACACCTAACCGCTCAGCAGCCCTTTGAAGGCTGAAGCCGCCCGCCTTTGCCGTATAGAAAGGTGTTAGGAAGGTTATGGCTTCCACCTCAATGCCTTGCTCTTGAAGAAGCCTTATGGCTAGGCTGCTGTCTAAGCCTCCTGAAAAAAGCGCCAGAGCCTTCACTTTGGTTTTCTTCATTGTTTTCCGCTTTAGACGGTTTAAAAGCCCTTATTTAAAGGCTGTTTCGCCACTTTATGTTCCGTAGCCTCCGCCGAAGCTTGTCGCTAGGAATATGGCGTACATTATGAGGAGTATGGTGCCTTCCCTCCAGCTTATCCTCTCGCTGGAAAGAAAATACCACAATAGGAGGTTTGTTATAAGCGAGAACATGACGAGATGGGAGAAAGCCGCCATATTAACCGCCAAACTTGCACCAATTAGAGCTACGCCCAAAATGCATGTTATGTTTATGAAGCAGCTTCCAACAATGTTGCCTAAGGCTAGGTCCATGTGTCCCTTCTGAACGGCGTCGATGCTTGTCGCCAATTCTGGGAGGCTTGTTCCAAAAGCCACTATGGTGGCGCCTATAACAACCTTTGGAATTCCAAGACCATCAGCAATGAAAGTTGCAGAATCCACAATAAAGTATGAGCTTGCAACAACCAGCGCAATGCCTAAAAGCGCGAAAAAAGCGTATGCGGGAAGCTTTCGTCTCTCCTCCCCTAGGGAGCCTTCATCCCTTATTTTTCTAACTTTGGAAAGCTGATAAACGTAGAATATGAAGATTGCGATTAGGATTACGCCGATAACTCTGCTTGCAAATCCGATATAGAGAAGCGTTAACGGGACAACAGAAGCCACAAAAAGCCCAAAATATAGGGTTCCAACCTCCTCTTTAGCCATGGCTGGTGCCAGTTTTACCGCTTCTGAGCTTTTCAAAGCCACTATGAGGAAGCATACGCCCAGAATTAGGCATATGTTCATAATATTCGAGCCTAAAACATTGCCTATTGCTACGCCTATGCTTTCGCCGCCTATAACCGCAAATATGGAGACGCAAAGCTCTGGTAGGGATGTGGAAAAAGCCACAAGTATAAAGCCTATTGTTGTCTTTCCAAAACCAGTTATATCTGCAATTTTAACACTGTTTGTTATCGCCCAATCACTTGCCTTGTCAAGGACCACTAGTGAAGCAAAAAGAGCAAGAGCATTTCCAACAAGTCCCAACCCCTCGAGCAAGGCAAACAGCCTCCCTTTGCATATTCCAGCCCTTGTTAAAAGCATTTTCCTTCATTATTGTTCCATAATTATTGAGAGGCATAAAGCAAAAATTCCGCAAAAGCCATAGGCAAATGCATGACCCAATATGAAATAATATTCCTCGGGACAGGCGGCGGAAGGTTCACAACAATAACCCAGAAGAGGCGAACAGCAGGAATACGCATAATAGGCGAAAACCTAAACCTACACTTGGATCCCGGGCCCGGAGCGCTTATCTACTCCATAAGTGAAGGCTTAGACCCACAGAAAATAAACGCCATCTTTGTTTCCCATTGTCACCCAGACCACTATACTGACGCCGAAGTGATGATTGAAGCCATGACTAGGGGCATGACGAAAAAGCGAGGAGTGCTCGCAGCATCAAAAAGCGTCTTAAAGGGAAGCGACGTCTGCGAGCCATCAATTTCGAAATATCATCAGCAAATGTTGGAGCAAGTCATCGAAGCCGTTCCAAACACGCGTTTCCAAGTGGCAGACGTGACGGTTTCAGCTGCAGAGGCACGGCACACAGACCCGGATGCAGTTGGCTTTCGTTTCGAGACAGAAGAGTTTGGAGATTTCGCCTACACAAGCGACACAGAATACTTTGAGGGAATAGGCAAATACTACAGAGGCGTTAGGCTTCTGATGCTGTGCGTTATGCGTCCCGCCGGCAAGCCTTGGAAAGGCCACATGACAACAGAAGACGCCATAAAAATCGTAGAGGAAGCTCGCCCGGAACAAGCCGTTTTGACACATCTTGGAATGCAAATGATATTCCAGGGACCAGCCCGAGAAGCAAAAATAATTGAGGAGAAGACCGGAACCCCCACAGTGGCAGCCACAGACGGCATGCACATAATCTTCGGCGAAAAAATAGAGACGAAAACAGCCAAACCAAAACAGGGATTGGACAAATTCTTTTAAGGGTTAAATGCTTCCTCCGTATTTTAAGGAAAGTTGAACACGATGCGAATAGTAATAAGGCTTGGCGGTTCTGTTGTTGCTACACCCGTAAACACCCAACTTATAAGCGAATATGTCAGAATCTTGAAAAAACTTAAAGCTGAAGGACATACGCTGGCGGTTGTCGTCGGTGGGGGCGCCTTAGCAAGAGAATTCATAAAAATAGCCAAAGAGTTGGGCTTAGCGGAAAAAGACCAAGATGATTTGGCAATCAGCGTTTCGAGACTTTATGCCCAACTTTTCGCAAAAATGCTTGGCAAAGCCGGATGCCAAAAAATTCCAACAAGCGTGGAAGAGGCTGTCCAGTGCCTAGAAAATGGGAAAATCGCAATTTTAGGCGGCTTAAAACCAGGCATGACAACCGACTCTGTCGCTGCCCTATTAGCTGAAAGCATAAACGCCGATATACTCATAAAAGCCACAGACCAAGAAGGCGTATACACAAAAGACCCGAGGAAACACCCAGACGCGGTGAAACTTGATAGGCTGAGCTTTGAAGAGCTGCCAAAAGTTTTAGCAGAAGAGAAGCACAAGGCTGGCATCCACCAAATCCTAGACCCAGAAGCCATAAAAATCCTAAAAGTTAGGCGCATAAGAGTCCGCGTCCTAAACGGGTTTAAGCCAGAAAACCTATTGCTGGCAGTTGAAGGAAAACCGGTTGGAACGTTAATAGAGTAAATGGGTTGAAGGGTTTTCAAGTGGCATAATCCTTAAATATTGGATTGTATGTTTTTTATCGAATTTGATATCAATGGTGATAAATAATGTTCGATGATGCAAACTTTCCGCCTCCTCTTCCGCCTTTCCGGCACTGGTTGAGGCATATGGCTGCTGTACCGAAAGGGTTTCTGCGCTATCAAGTGCTTGAGCTTTTGAACGAGAAGCCGCTTTCTGGCTCTGAAATTATGAACGAGATTGAGAAGCGCACCAACGGCTGCTGGAAGCCTAGTCCCGGCTCTGTTTATCCCCTTTTGGCTTGGCTTCAGGATAATGGCTACATCCGTGAAGTGCCAACAGAAGAAGCTGGAGTAAAGCGTTACATGCTCACCGATAAGGGCAAGAAGCTTCTAGATGAACAGCGGAAAGTGCGAGCCCAGTTCCGTATGGGCAGAAAGTTCTTTGTTCCACCATTATTGGGCTCTCTTTGGCTTCGCATCCCACCGGAAGAGGCTGAAGAGGTCCGGGAGGCTTTCAGGCGCTTGTTTAAGGCTTTCTTTAGCCTCGGCATGAGTTTAGAAGAACGGTTTTCGGAGCAAGCCATAAAAGAGACTTTGAAGGTTTTGAATGAAACCGCTCAGAGGCTTGAGAATATAGAAAAGAAACTGCGTGGTGAAAAGGCATGACAGAAGAAGTGATTAGGGCTGAAAACCTAACGAAGGTTTTTAACAAGAGCCTAGTGGCTGTTGACCACATAAACTTCAGTGTCCGAGACGGCGAAATCTTCGGCTTTTTGGGGCCTAATGGCGCTGGAAAAACAACGACGATAAATATGCTGATAACTGTGCTGAAGCCAACTGAGGGAACAGCCTCAGTGCTAGGTTACGATATTATTAAACAAGCTAACGAGGTTCGGAAAGTGATTGGCGTTGTACCCCAAGAATATACTGCGGACGAGGATTTGACTGGCTATGAGAACGTGATGCTTTGCGCAGATTTATATGGCATTCCTCGTGAAGTAGCCAAAAACCGCGCTTTGGAACTACTGGAACTCGTGGAACTCACAGAGTTTAAGGATAAGAGGGTTGAAACCTACTCTGGCGGAATGCGCCGAAGGCTTGAGCTTGCATGCGGACTCATTAATAGACCTAAAGTGCTCTTCTTGGACGAGCCGACTTTGGGTTTGGATGTGCAGACGCGAGCTGCCACATGGGATTATATTAGGCGTTTGAAAAAGGAGTATGGCATGACACTTTTTATGACCACGCATTATTTAGAGGAGGCTGACGCTCTCTGCGACCGCATAGCTATAATAGACCACGGCAAAATAATCGTGACTGGCTCGCCAAACGAGCTTAAGCACAGCCTAGGCGGAGACATAATCACCATAAGCATAAAGGAAAATGCGGATGTAACAAGCATAATAAAAAGCGTTGAAAAAGTGAAAGAAGTGAGAGATGAGAATGGCGCTTATAGGATTAAGGCTGAAAACGGCGAGGCAACAGCCCCACTAATAATTGAGGCTTTGAGGAAGAAGGGCTACACGGTGACGAGGCTTTCGCTTACGGAGCCAACCCTAAACGAGGTTTATTTGGAGTACACTGGTAGAGCAATGCGCGACACGGAAGAGTCCCGCATGGAGATTATGTCTCAAAGGCTACACTTGTGGAGGGCTAGAAAAAGATGAGTAGAGCAAACACATCAGCAACAAACGAGTGCCGCCCAAGCCTAACAAGAGGTTTGTGGGCTTTAACCTACCGCGAACTCAAAAAGTGGCTCAAAGACCCAGTAATGCTGACGATGTTTGTGCTTCAACCCCTCATATGGATGGGACTTCTGGGCAAGTCCATGAATATAGGCGGACTTTTCTCAGCCAACAACATAAACATGCCACAGCAAATGCCAATTCCGGGAAACGCTATTCTTTCTCCGTCCGGGCTTCCCGCAGTGATTCTTAATGGCACAGCGCTTTCGCAGATATTCGCCGACATGGGTTCAAGCATAATGAAGGATACTTTTGGCGTTACAGACTACTTCAGCTTTATGGCTGTCGGCATGGTTTCGATGATAGTCATGACTACGACAATGTTCAGTGGCATGTCAATAGTTTGGGATCGGCGTCTAGGCTTTTTGGACAAGGTGATAAGTACTCCAGTCTCGCGAGCAGCCATAATATTTGCCAAAATTTTCAACGCAACTTTTAGGGCGATGTTCCAAGCCACGGTTATTTTGGCGCTGGCTTATCTTCTGGGACTGCAAGTAAGCAGCACCTTCATAATATTCAACATCTTAGGCGTTTACGCGGCAGTATTCCTCCTCGGTGTTGGGCTTTCATCGGTTTTCTTGGCTTTCTCCATAAGGTCGACGAGGATGGAGCGCCCAATGCAGTTTGTAAGCCTCATCACAATGCCATTAATGTTTGCCAGCAACACCTTCTTCCCAACAAGGCTAATGCCCGACTGGATGCAAGCCATTGCTAACGTAAATCCTCTCACATACCTAACAGACGCCATTAGACAACTCACCATACTACCACTTGAAGCCTCCAAACTGCTACTGGACTTCACGTACTTGGGCATTTTCGCTGTAGTTCTTTCCATCTTAGGAGTGGTGCTGGCATGGCGATACCTAACAAGGTGAAAAAGGAAGTAAGGCCATGACGGAGATTGTTGAGGCTGTAAACCTTAGGAAAGTGTATATGCTGGGCAAAGTTCCAGTAGAAGCCCTAAGAGGGGTAAACCTAAAGGTTGAGGAAGGAGAATTCCTATCCGTTCTGGGTCCTTCTGGAAGTGGCAAATCAACCCTTCTAAACCTTATAGGCGCTTTGGACAAGCCGACGGATGGGAAAATCTTCATTGAAGGGGTTGATGTTTCAACTCTTAACGATGGGCAGCTGGCTGATTTAAGGCGTAGAATAGGCTTCGTTTTCCAATTTTTCAATTTAATTCCAAGGTTCACGGCTAGGCAGAATGTGGAGCTTCCCATGGCTATTGCCGGATTAAACAGGGAGGCTAGACGGGAAAGAGCCGAAGAACTTCTCAAAATTGTTGGTTTAGCTGACAGAATGGAGCACAAGCCAACAGAACTAAGCGGAGGCGAACAGCAACGCGTGGCAATAGCCAGAGCCTTGGCTAACAATCCCCATTTCCTCCTCATGGATGAGCCCACTGGAAACATCGACTCGAAGAACGCTTACGAAATAATCCAGCTCATAAAGGGGCTGAACCGAGAGTTGGGTGTGACAATAATTATGGTGACTCATGACCAGCGTTTGGCTGCAGAGGCAAAAAGGACGGTGCGCATGCTTGACGGTCTCATAGTGGATGAAACGGTGAATAAGGCATGAAGCCAACAGACATATTTTCATACGCTTTCAGCGCCATAAAACTGCGCAAACTCCGAGCTGGCTTAACAACCCTAGGAGTCGTCATAGGAATAGCTGCAATAGTGGCTCTGCTATCGATAACTCAAGGCTTGCAAGTGGCAATATCCACTCAACTCCAGAAGGGACTTGCAACAGACACCTTAATAATCACGGCGAGAGGCGAATCGGGATTTAGGCTTCTGGTTAACGACACAAAGACAATGGAGGATGTAGGCGGCGAAAACGTCACTGTTTCGCTTGCTGTTATTCTGAGAACCGGCTACATAAAATCTGGAGAGCAAACAAGCCGAGTCACAATTGTTGGCGTTGAATATGCTAAATATGCTGAAATCTACAGCAGCCTATTCACAGCCGAGGAGGGAACAATTCCACAAAACCCTGAAAGCGATGCTGTTGTTGCCGGAAAACGCGTCAGCGACCCGTGGGGCAACGGAACACTCTTATGCAAAACTGGCGACAGTGTTGAAATCATTTGGACTAACACAACTGCGCGGCCATTCAAAAACGAAACTTACACTGGCAATATTG
>JAVZOA010000010.1:0-16910 GCA_038882535.1 Bathyarchaeia archaeon
GAAAACCCTCCATTGTATGGGCGCTGGGGTTGGAACTGCGAATGGTTTTGGAAATTTGAAAAATTTTGGGTTAGATAAACCAGTGGTGGCGCTTGCAGGCGACTCAACATTTTATCATGCTTGCATACCGGCGCTTGTAAACGCACGTTGGAACGGGGCAAACATGCTCCTCGTCGTTTTAGATAACAGCACGACGGCTATGACGGGACATCAGCCCCATCCCGGAACGGGTTTAAACGCTGTGGGCTGTCCTTCGCCCAAAGTTTCGATCGAGGATATTTGCAGGGCTGTGGGCGCAAGAGTTGAGGTTTGCGACCCCTTTGATGTTGATGAGGCGGTGCAGAAGCTTTTTGAAATGCTTAATGAAGATGGGTTGAAAGTCATGATTTTTAGGCATGAATGTCCGCTTGCATTCCCACCCGAGAAAAAAGTGAGGGTTTACGTGGACCAAGAAAAATGTGTGGGAGAACAATGTGGATGTATGGGCTTCTGCGCTAGAGTATTTGGGTGTCCGGGAAACATTTGGGATTATGAGAGGGGGAAAGCCAAAATAGATGAAACCATATGCAATGGGTGCGGACTTTGCGCTAAACTTTGTCCGGCAAAGGCAATAATAGTTGAAGAGGTGCCGTAAAGTGGAGTGGGAGGAACCGCAAAACATCATTGTGACGGGTGTCGGAGGTCAGGGAAACGTTGTTGCCTCCCTAATATTGGCGGCGGCAGCCGTAAAAGATGGTTTTTATGCCTCGATTGGAGAGACCTCTGGGGCCGCACAGCGGGGAGGCTCAGTTATGAGTCATGTTCGCATTTCGAGAGCACAGCAGTACGGCCCATTAATTCCAAAAGGTAAAGCCGACATTATTTTGGGCTTTGAGCCCACAGAATGCCTACGCACCATTGGCGAATTTGGAAATGAGAAAACAATTGTTATTGTTAACCCCAGACCAGTTTACGCTATAGATGTTCTTTCTGGCGGAGCCAAATACCCGCGTGTGGAAGAGGTTTTAAAGGCCATTAAAGAGCTTGCGCAATGCGTATATGTTGTTGAGGCAACCGAGCTTGCAAAGAAGGCTGGGGCCGCAGTAATGCAAAACCTGGTTATGGTTGGAGCTTTGGCTGGTTCTGGATTCACCCCAATAAAAGCTGAGAGTTTTAGGGAAGCCATCAAAGAAACTTTTAAAGATGGGAGGCTTGAGGCGAATCTAAAGGCTTTTGAGATTGGGTTTGAGGAGATTAAAAAAATTAAGCCTCTTTAGCCCTTTTCTCTTGTTGTTTGCACGAGATAGTAGGTTATTAGGGCCTTGGCCACAAGCTCGCCCACACCGTTTTTAACATCTACGTCGCTCACAAATATTTTGGAGCCCTTATGGATGTTTCTTGCTTCGGCTGTAAGTTTGCCAGAGCTCACGGGCCTTAAGAAATTGATTTTCATTTCTACCGTGACTGCGATGCTGTTGGGGTTGGAAACGCTTATGGCTGCCCAAGCCGCTGCTGAGTCTGCTAAGGCTGCTATAACTCCCCCATGAACGGTTTTTAGAAACTGCAAGTGCTTTTCGCATATTTCTATTGACAAGCGTGCATAATCGTTTTGAACTTCCTCTATTTTCATGTCTAAAAGTTTGTAGAAGGGGCTTTCCGCGCCCTGCTCTATTAGCCTCTCCAATCCAGCTCGCATAGCTTATCCTCCAATTTTAAGTTTTGTTGGTTAGTGGATTCTTTCTGCTTCAACTCTTAAGAAGGCTTCGCGGGGCGTTTCTTCCGGAATCTCGTTTCTGACTTTAACCATTTTTATGGCTTTGGTTGGGCAGTGGTATGCGCAGAGGCCGCAGCCTATGCACCTCTCTTCAAAGAATAGGATTCTTTCTGGCTCTTTGTCGTGGGCCGCATGGTACAAGTTTGCTTTCATTGGACAGATTGTCACGCATTTTCTACATTTTGTGCATTGCTCCTCGTTTCTTTGTGGTAGGAAGTTTGATTTTGCAATTGCCCTTGGGTTGTGCAGTTCAGTCAAGCCCCTTAGGATTAGGCATGCGCATGTGCAGCAGTTGCAGATGAATTGCGGCCTTGTTTGAGTATTTATTGTGGAGTGAACTAGGCCGGCCTTTTCCATTTCCTCAAGAAGTTTTAAGGCTTCTTCGATGGTTAGGTAGCGTCCATGCCCCCGCTCAACCATAAAATCGGCATAATAATCAAAGACGAAGCATGTTTCCAGCGGGTGACCGCACTTCTTCTTTGTTCTACAAGCGCAATTTATGACGGCGATTTTTCTCGAGGTTTTTATGAACTCGGACATTTTCTCGAAGGGCAAAATCATGTGGCCTGCGCTTATTTCCCTATTAGCTGTTATTGTCTTTTCTATTGGCATGACCCTCGCCCATGGGTAGTTTGAGGCGCCGGATTCTAGGCCGCCTCCGCTAATGTAATATTTTTCGAAGAGCGCTCCAACCCTTTGTTTTTCAATTGAATCGCCGCCTGTGGAGAAGTAGAATTCGAATATTCCGGGAACCATTGGCATGAGAGAATAGTAGGTTTTTCCGTCGCTTTTGCTTGTGAAACGAAATAGTAAGCCCCTTGCAACCAATTTGTTGACTATGACTTGAACTTCTTCTGGGGATTTCCCAGTTCTTTCGATGATTTGTTCTATTGTTTCTGGGTCTTGGTATGGGGCTGTGAAATGCGTTAGAAATTCTGCTTCTTCTTCTGTGAAGAGAATTTTGAGGATTTCCATGACTTCCTTGGTTTTTGGAACTCTTATGGGCCAAGAGCTTATTTTTTCCCTCAACCTCTCATAAACGTCAACTTCAGTCATAAAATTCACTTTGCAAGAGAGATGCTACGCAAAGAAATTTATATGTTTCTTACATTTGTTGGGCTAAGGCTATGTGAATCTTGCTGGATTATGACGTGGACGGAACAAACTCGTATGTTATGAAGCCTTCTGGCTCTCTTTTACTCGTCACTAAACGCACTTTCATTCCAGGCTTAATTTTTGTTGGGTCATCAATGTTCAGCCAAGCCAAAACCCTTACGCCTTCCTTCATTTGTGCGATGCCAACAATGTAATCTTTGTACTGTGAAAATGAGAGTGGTTTAACAAATATCATGGTGCATGTTAGGAGTTCTCCCTCGCCGCTTAGCGGTATCCACTCCATGCTTGATTCCAAGCATTTGGGGCAGTCGGCCTGCGGCGGGAAAAACTTTTCACCGCAATTCCTACACTGTGTCATGAAAATTTTGCCCTCTCTTAAACCTTCAAAAAACCTCTGAACTTTTGAGACGCCCAACTGAAACCTTAAGGGTAGTTCACGCATGCTAACATAAAGCGGCAACTTTGTCTTTTCATCCTCAACTATTGGCAAACCCTTCTCTCCAACGCCTTTTTTCGCCTTTTCAAACAACTCAGACAATAAACGCACCTCCTAAACATGTGGCTTTTCAAGCGAAAGCACAGTCACATACGCGTAATGTCCAGTTCCACCGATATTGTGGGCTAAAGCCCTCCCCCTCTTGATTGTGGCTTGGGCTTGTGGACTGGCGTATTTGCCAAATTCTTGACGAAGCTGTTTGGTTAGGCTATAAATCATTGAGCCTCCAGTAGCGCCTATAGGATGTCCCTTGGCTTTTAGGCCGCCGTCTATGTTTACTGGGATTAGGCCTCCATTGTATGTTTGCTTTTCCCTCACAAGCCTTATGCCTTCGCCTCGCCTACAAAACCCTAAATCCTCATAAGCCATGAGCTCCGCAATCGTGAAACAGTCATGCACACACGCGACGTCCAGCTGCCTAGCAGCATCATCATAATCTATCCCAGCCATCCTATACGCTTGCTTAGCAGCCTCAACAGCGGTCTCCAAACCAGAATACTCAAGCTGCATGAACATATCCCTCCTACTAAGGTTTCCAGTTCCAGTGGAAACGCCTATGCCGGCTATCCAAACAGGCGTATCAGTCAATTTTTTAGCAATGTTTTCGCTGGCCAACACAACCGCGGCAGACCCGTCCGTTAGGGGACAACAGTCAAAAAGCTTTAGAGGCCATGCAACATAACGCGACTGCATAACAGTTTCAACGTTTATCGCCCTTCTAAACTGGGCTTTAGGATTAAAGGTTGCATAATAATGGTTTTTAACAGCTATTTCGGCTAAATCCTCCTCTTTCAAGCCGTGTTTCCACATGTAACCCGTCGCATGCAAAGCATAATATCCCGGAAAAGTTAAGCCAAAATTTTCGAACTCCCAGAAATAGTTTCCAGCCCTCCCAATAAATTCAATTTGAACAGGAGTTGGAGACTCATGCATTTTTTCAACGCCCAAAGCCATAGCTACATCAACAAAACCGCTTGCAATCATGTTATATGCAACAGCAACAGCTGCGCTTCCAGTGGCGCAAGCAGCCTCAACCCTCATACTTCCCCTAGGAAGTGTGCCGCAATACTCTGAGCAAATAACAGCTGGAAGGGCCTCGGCATTCCATCCTCCGGCACATCCGACAACGAGAAACTCTATGTCTTTAATTGAAAGGTCAGCATCTAAAAGGGCTTCTTTAAAGGCTTCCCATGCAAGTTCATCAATTCTCACGTCAAATCTGTTTCCAAAATGGCTTTGGCCAACCCCTACTATTGCTACATCACGCAAACCAAACCCTCCAACAAAATCAAAGACTTTGCTCACTAAACATGGAGTCTAAACAATTTAATTTTTCGGTTTAAACACAAATACGCGACATCAATCTCTAAAAAAGAATTAAAAACTTTTATCTGAAGCCCCATGCTAATTAAGCCAAGTGACCAAACATGAGAACATCAAAACAATATTTTGAAAAACTCCGCATAATGAGGAAAAACATTTACATGAATGGAGAACTTGTTGGACGTGACGACCCAAGGCTTATGCCCTCAATAAGGGTGCTCTCAAAAACATTCGACCTCGTGGAAGATCCGGAATTCAAGGATTTAATAACCGCAACCTCACACTTGACAGGCGAAAAAATAAACCGTTTCACACACGTAAACCGCAGCCCAGAAGACTTACTAAAAAAGCAGAAAATGATTAGGAAAGCCTGCCACCTCACGGGCGGATGCATACAAAGGTGTATGGGATGCGACGCCATAAACGCGCTTTCATTCGTCACATATGAAATCGACAAGGCTTATGGAACAGAATATCACAAAAGATTCTTAAAATATCTAGAATACTTCCAGAAAAACGACCTAACAGCCGCAGCAGCACAAACAGACGTTAAAGGCAACAGGAGCCTCAGACCAGCAGAACAGAAGGACCCGGACCTCTACGTGCACGTTGTTGAAAGGCGAAAGGATGGCATAATAGTCAGAGGAGCCAAAAACCACATAACAATGGCAGCCGTTGCAGACGAAATAATTTGTCTACCGACAAGGGCCATGCGGGAGGAAGACGCAGACTACGCTGTGGCGTTCGCGGTTCCAGCGGACAGCGAAGGAATAAAACTAATCACGCACGTTGAAAATCCGAGGCCTAGGAAAATATTTAAGGCGCCCATAGCAGAGTTTGGCTTTGCAGATTCCTTCGTCATTTTCGACAACCTCTTCGTGCCGTGGGAAAGAGTTTTCATGTGTGGAGAATGGCCACTTGCCGTGCTTTTAGCCCATGGATTTGCACTTTATCATAGGCATAGTTATACTGGCTGCAAACCAGCAGTAACAGACATAGTTACTGGAGCTTCCGCGCTTGTTGCAGAATACCAAGGAATAAGCGATAAACCACACGTCCGCTCAAAGCTAGCCCAACTTGCAAGCGTCGCAGAACTTGTTTATGCTGCTGGAATAGCCTCGGCCGTCGAAGGCCAAAAGCACGATTCAGGCACTTTTATACCAAACACCGTTTACGCAAACGTTGGCAGACGACACGCAGGATTAAACATTTACCACGAATCGGAAATCCTTACGGATCTTGCTGGAGGCCTACCAGCAACCCTACCATTTGAAGGAGACTTTGCAAACCCAGAAACAAAAAAGTACCTTGAAAAATACATAATGCGAAAGGAGGACGTGCCGCCAGAAAAAATCCACCTATGCTTCAGACTGCTTTCAGACATGCTATGCTCAGCCCTAAGCGGAGTCTCAGCCGTCGCGGGAGTCCACGGAGGAGGCTCCCCAATAATGGAGGAAATAGCCATAGCAGCCACATATGATTTTGAGGAGAAAAAGAAAATAGCCAAATACCTAGCCGGAATAAAGGAAAATTAACTTAAAACTCTAACCTTCTTTCTCGATTAAACTTTTTCTGCTAGTTTCAACGGCCATGAATGAAATTTATGTTAAATCTAAATGACATGGAACAATGTTATATAAAGCTTAAATATATTCTTTCAGTATATACTCGTGGAGAGAGGATGAGTACATATGTATAAGAAAATAGCTTTGATGCTTATTTCGCTGCTGCTTGTCTCTTCTTTCGTCTTCGCTGGCAAAATATTTGCACAGCCCACAATAAAAATAGGGATTATCGGCCCAGTTGGATTGCCACACTGGGAACCATCCGGCATGAAACCAGCCGCGGAATTGGCTGCTAAAGAAATAAATGATGCTGGAGGCGTAAATGTTGGCGGGACAAAATATAAAATCGAACTGCTATTCGAGAACGAGTGGGCCATCGATCCAGCCACTGGCCTACCAAACCCAACAGAAGCTGTAAAAGCCGTTACAAACTTGCTTACGGCAGGCGCCCAATTTATTATTGGAGGCTTTAGGACAGAGGTAACAGAACCCATTATTGAAGCTGTAATGGACTGGAACGAGGATCCCGCCCACACACCAGTCCTCTTCTTCATAGATGGAGCGTCTACCAACGAGTTGATAGGAAATACTGTAGGAAAGGATTATGAACGATACAAGTGGCTGTTTAGAAATATGCCAGTTAACTCTACAGCACTCTTCTATACTATCACTGCCTATCTCAAATATTATTTAATTCCACAAAAACTTCTGAAAATGTATGGCCATCCTGTCAAGTACGCTGTTCTTCTGGAAGACCTTGAATGGACTAAGGCGATGGAAGCCCCATTAACAGTTCCAGCCTATTACACCCAACTACTAGGCCCGAACGTAACCATGGTTTACTATGCCAGGGTACCGGAAACAGCAACAGACTTCTCAACATGGCTGAACGCAGTTAAAGAGAGCGGTGCCCGAATGATGATATTCGTTTTTTCAGGTAGGCCAGGCAACCCGTTAATCGCACAATGGCGCGACTTGCAAGTTCCAGCAATTCCCGTAGGCATAAACGTCATAGGACAACTGGAAGTCCACTGGCCTTTAACAGCCGGCAAATGCGAATACGAAGTGCACATGGTTTGGGCCGGAACAAGAACCCCAATAGTGCCGGGATACAGCGAAGTATTTTGGGACAACTTCTGCAAATACACAGAAACAAAGTATAAGGGCACCCCATATGAAAAGGCTGGAGGATGGTGGCCTATCTACACAGCCGCAGGCGCATACGATTCTATCTATGCCATAAAAGATGCAGTAGAAGCTGCTGGCCTAAACCCAGAAGATTTGGTTGAATACCTTGAAACTTCCGAGAGAACAGTTCTTACAGGGCAATTCAGATACACGGCGTGGCATGACATATTCTGCAAAGATTTTGGTCCAGTATGGCCTGTACTTGAAGGAAAGGAATACGGAATTACACGGGCTTGCATGGTTCAATGGATAGCTGGAAAAATGGAAGTTGTCTCGCCAATTGACAAGCCTTATTCGAGGAAGACGAGGATACCACCATGGATGTATGAGTTGGCAGATTTTGACGTAAACTTTGATGGACAAGTGAACATCATGGACATATCTACGGCTGCTACCGCCTATGGTTCCAAGGGTGGACAACCAAGATGGAACATTGAAGCTGATGTAAACGTGGATGGAGTAATCAACATATTAGACTTGGCTAATATCGCCAAAAACTTTGGAAGAAAAGTCCCGCAATGGCCTCTGCCTTAAAAAGTCCTTATTCAACCCCCTTTTTTAATTTTAACATAATCTTATCATATACCGTAGGAAACTCTTATAAATTAAAGATAATATCAAAAAGCTAAAATTAAGCTAGGGGGATTGGTGTGATAGAAAAAATAATCATATTTGGATTTTTATCAGGCTTCATATACGCCCTTATTGCACTAGGCTTTTCACTAATTTACGGAGTTTCAGGTGTTGTAAATTTAACACATGGAGCCTTCATAATGATCGGGGCATACATATTTGGCATATTATTTAATGTTTTAATGCCTAATGTGCCAGCCGAACTCTCTTTTTTGGTTCCAATACTAACCTTATTGGCTACAGCTGTCATCACTGGAGTAATTGGAAGCATATATTATAGGTTGACTCTTCATCAAGTTTTGGGTGACGAGGTTGCAATTTTGATAATATCCCTTTTTGGATGCGTGATATTTCAGCAAATAGTATATTTGGCCTTGGGCGCTGTTTGGGCGTCTCAGTATCCTCCTCCAGATTTTTGGCCTGGCGAAATAGTTTTATTCGATGTAAGAGTTGAGGTTGATAGGGTTATCGCAGCTTTAATTTCACTCTTCTTTTACATAGGCTTATGGATTTTCACAGCAAAAACGAAAGTTGGAAACGCTGTTAGGGCGCTTTCACAAGACCTCGAGGCAGCCATGTTAATGGGAGTAAGTGCAGAAAAAATGTATATGTTGGTGGCTGGAATCGCAGCTGGACTCGCAAGCATAGCCTCGGTATTAAAGATATCATCCTATTCTGAGCCAGCAAGCGCATTAATGTGGATAGAGTATATAGCCATATCCTTTTCCATTGTAATTTTAGGCGGTCTCGGAAGCATGAAAGGCACGGTTTTAGGCGGTCTTATATTTGGATATGCCCACACCATTGTTGAATTTCAGTTTCCACAGGCGGGAAGCTTGCTTCCAATAGTACCTTTCGT
The DNA here is from genome assembly GCA_038882535.1 of Bathyarchaeia archaeon. Lineage (GTDB taxonomy): Archaea > Thermoproteota > Bathyarchaeia > Bathyarchaeales > Bathycorpusculaceae > JAGTQI01. Next base: position 8,934 of record JAVZOA010000010.1, read on the forward strand.
AATTATGATCATTATACTTATCGTTAGACCAAAAGGGTTGTTTGGAAAACGGATAGAAATGGAGTGAAAAGCGATGCCAGCAAAATACTTGAGAAAAGCCTACACAAGTTTCGCTACACACATTTATGATATCCCACCTAGAATGGTGGCTTTTCTCTCCCTTATAATTCTCGCACTTTTACCCCTAACAGACCTACCAACAGCAACACTTCAAACATTAATTTCACTAAACTTTATCGCAGTTTTGGCCGTAAGTTGGGACTTCCTTGTTCGTAGTGGACAAGCAAGCTTGGGTCACGCCCTTTTTTTCGGCGTGGGCGCATATGGAACAGCCCTATTATTCAAATATTTTGAGTGGCCTCCGATCGTTACAATACCTTTAGGTGTTCTCGCAGGTGTAGGAATAGCGCTTTTGATAGGTTTTCCATGCTTAAGGGTGAAGGGGCCATACTTAGCAATAGTGACATTTGCATTTCCGCTGGTTTTGCAGGGCATAGTTAAATTTTTCCCAGAGCTTGGGAAAGACATTGGTATAAGAAATCTTCCAAGACTTTTCCCAACATTAACATATTCACAACGTTGGTTCGCCGAATATTACTTATCACTTGCATTGATGGCAATATCGGCTGCAATACTGTATAAAATAGCTTATTCAAAAACTGGTATAACATTTGTTTCAATACTTGACGATGAATTGGCAACTAAGGCATGTGGTATAAACGTGTCAAAATATCGGGTAATGGCCTTTGTTATAAGCGGGTTATTTGCAAGTTTAGCGGGCAGCGTGGCAGCCCACACAGACCTTTTCCAAAGAAGAGCAACTCCAACCTTCTTATCCACACAATACTCCTTCATTCCAATAATAGTTGCAGTTTTAGGCGGCATGGCAACAATTTACGGACCCCTTGTCGGAGCCTACATCTACACCTTCATAGACAGTTACATTTTAAAGCAAATGTTCAACCTCGACGACTGGACACGCGCGCTAATATTCATATTAATTGTCATAATACTATTAATTAAATGGCCAAGGGGAATTGGAAGAACTATCGTGGAAAAACTTGAGGATTTGGAGGAGCCCCGGGAAATAGAAGAAATTGAAAGGGAAAGGGCTCGAAAAAGGGAAGAAGAGCCAAAGTCCGGTGAATGAGCATGCATTTGTTGGAAGTTGAAAAATTGACAAAACGTTTCGGAGGGCTAACAGCCGTTAACAATGTAAGCTTCCACGTTGACGAGGGCGAAATGGTAGGCATAATTGGACCGAACGGTGCGGGGAAAACAACACTCTTCAATCTTATAACTGGCTTTTTAAAACCAGACTCGGGCAAAGTTATACTCAGAGGCGAGGATATAACTGGTCTGCCGCCCAACAAAATAGCAAACAAAGGTCTAGTGAGAACATTTCAAATAGTTAGGCCCTTCAGACATTTGCCGACAATAGCCAATATACTTGTGGCATTGAACTCTGCACGTGGAAGGAAAAGGATAGAATGGGTGAAAACTCCAGAAAGAAAAGCCATGGAAATGCTTGAAGATGTGGGCTTGTCAGAAATGATGCTTGAACCAGCAGAAAACCTTTCCCACGGAGACCTAAAACGGTTGGAGATGGCGAGAGCCATGGCTCTAGAGCCAGAAATAGTCCTTTTAGACGAACCTTTCGGCGGACTAAACCCCGTGGAAACCGAATACATGGTGAAGTCCATTCAAAGAATGCATTTAGACGGCCACACCATGGTTATTGTGGAGCATAAACTACAGGCGCTTATGAAACTTGTGAAAAGAGTGCTTGTCATGCACTACGGCGAACTAATAGCTGAGGGAACACCCCAAGAAATTGCCCAAAACAAAAAGGTGATAGAAATTTATCTCGGGAAGGCGATTTAATGCTTGAGGTGAAAAACCTAACAGTCCACTACGACGGCGCCATGGCCCTAAACAACGTGAGCATAACAGTGGAGCAGGGCGAGTTTGTAACAGTTGTTGGGCCAAATGGAGCTGGAAAAACAACATTATTAAGGTCTATTTCGGGAACAATCAAAGAATTCCAAAGTGGAAGAAGGGAGGCTGCTCACCTCACTGGAGAAATCTTTTTTGAAAACGAAAGAATAGACAAACTTAAACCGTGGGACATAGTTAAAAGGGGGATAGTTCACTGTCCAGAGAGGCGAAGACTTTTCTCGGAAATGACTGTTTATGAAAATCTAATGATGGGAAGCTATCTGAGAAAGGACAAAGAAAACGTTAAAAAGGATTTAGAGCATGTTTACCAGCTTTTCCCCATATTAAAAGAAAGAAGAGATCAAATGGCCCAAACACTAAGCGGCGGAGAAGGCCAAATGCTTGCTATTGCAAGGGCTTTAATGGCCAAACCGAAACTTCTAATGATAGATGAGCCTTCGCTTGGGCTGGCCCCCATAGTAAAACAAAAGGTTTTTGACAGCATAAAAGAAATTTGGAGCTCCGGAATAACAATACTTCTGGTTGAACAAGACGTTAGTATGGCCCTAAGCCTAGCCACAAGGGGTTACGTTCTAACCCACGGGAGAATAGCTGCGCAAGGAACAAAGGAAGAGTTATTAGAAAATAAGGACCTTAGAGAAATGTATATAGGCATATAATCAAACTCATAAAAGCGAGAAGAAGGGAGAAGATAAATGGCAACAAAATCTGATCAAGCCCTCGACGAATATTTAAAGAGGCCATGGACAAAATGGTATGCTCCCGGCACACCAGCAAACATCAATGTCCCAGAAATGACGATTATAGATGCTGTAGACGAAGCTTGCAAAAAATGGGGAGACAAAACCGCCATAATCTTCTATGGGAAAAAACTCAAGCACAAAGAAATTCGCGAGTTATCCCTCAGATTTGCAACTGCCCTACATGATTTAGGCGTGAAAAAGGGAGACGTAGTCGCCATATATTTGCCAAATTGCCCACAGTTCGTTATTGCATACTACGGCATTTTAAGGTTAGGAGCCATCGTAACAACAGTCAGCCCACTTTACACGCCCCGTGAAATAGCCTACCAGCTCCGAGACAGCGGAGCACGAATAATAGTTTGCCTTGACCTCCACTATGAAAAAGTGGAAAAGGCGTTGGAAGAAGCCACATTAGACCACATAATAATAACAAGCATATCCGACTATTTACCTGGCGGCGGCAGTTTAGTCGCCAGACTTCGGGGAACACCCCTAAAAGAAGAAATAAAGAAGGAAAGGGAAATCCTATACTTTAAAGATCTTGTTGAAAAATACCCGCCAAACCCGCCGAACGTTGAAATATCGCCAGATGATGTGGCAGCACTGCCATACACTGGTGGAACGACCGGCGACCCGAAAGGTGCTGTTTTAACCCATAGAAATGTTGTTGCGTTGCAAGAGCAGATGAGAAAAATGTTTCCGGAAATTGAGGACGGAAAAGAATGTGCCATAGCAGCACTGCCGTTCTACCACATTTATGGGCAGTCGGTGATAATGCTTACCGGCGCTTTCCGCGGCGGAACCGGAGTTTTGTTTGCAAAACCTGAACTTGATGAAATACTTGATGCAATCCAAGATTATAATGTCACATTATTTTATGGCGTTCCAACCCTCTACAAATACCTAGTAGACCACCCAAAAACTAAGAGGATAAATTGGAAGAAAATAAAATACTTGTTCTGCGGAGCTGACACACTACACGAGGCCACAAGAAACCAGTGGATTAAATTCACAGGCCGCCAAATACATGAAGGGTATGGGCTGACAGAAACAACAGCGGTGTCCCACACAAATCCGCCTGGCAGAAACAAGCCCGGATCGTTTGGTGTTCCACTGCCTGGAACCTACGTGGCTATAGCCGATCCGGATAAAGATGAGTTTTTGCCTCCCGGCGAGGTGGGTGAACTCGTAATATGTGGGCCGCAGGTGATGAGGGAATACTATAACAAGCCTGAGGAAAATGCAAAATGTTTCTTTGAAGCGAGGGGAATGAGGTGGTTTAGAACAGGCGACATGGTGAGAATGGATGAAGAGGGATACTTTTACTTTGTCGAAAGAAAAAAGGACTTAATAAAGTATAAAGGACTCTCGGTTTATGCACATGAAATAGAGGAAGTCTTATACAAGCATCCAAAAATAAAAGAGGCTGCAGTAATAGGGGTGCCGGATCCAGAGGTTGGTCAAAGAATAAAAGCGATAATTGTTCCACACCCAGATTATAGAGGAAAGCTAACAGAAGAAGAGGTTATAAAGTGGTGCGAGGAAAGGCTGGCGCCGTATAAAGTTCCAAAACTGGTGGAGTTTAGAGGAGAAGTTCCCAAGACAGATGTAGGCAAAGTGGATCACAAAAGGCTTAGAGAGGAAATTTTCAAACTTGCCCAGTAAAAGGTGTTTTGCGCTTGAGTTTCCCTTTCCTTTTTTAATGTTGTCTAGTCAAAATTATAATGAGGGTTTGTGAGAGTTTGAAGGAGCGAATTGCAGATTTACTTTCCAAACTGCACGATAAATCCACTGCCCAACTAGTCAAGAAGATTTCAAAGGTCACATCTTCCAGAAGCTTTTACCTAAACATAATGCAGGCTGGAGGAGGCATTTCAATAATCTTAGGAACCCTTATCAGCGCACTTGGTTTTTATGGACTTGCATCTGGAAAGGGAATAAATTTTGTGGTTGCTGACGGAATAATGGGTATGGATCCACTTTTGGCTGGTGCTCTAATAAGTTTGGTTGGCGTACTGTTAACGTTTGAAGGAGCTGCGCTGGTGAAGATAAATGTTGAGAGCTTTAGACTAGTTTTTTACGCGGTAGTTTTGGGTTATTGCACATTGAATGTCCCAGCAATACTTTTGGGGTTTGGTTACAGCCTAATAGCTGGCATATTTGCAATTGTTTTTGGCTATCTCTGGCTTGCGGCGGTTCTTGCCTGGCTGCAAAGAGGCGAATAACAGTTAACCCAAAATTTTCTTGCTTTCTTCAACCATAATTTTTCGTTTTTCAATTTCTTTAATAAACGCCTTGTAGAGTTTGCCGTTCATCCCGATTTTTTCTGGTGGGATAACGCCTTTCTCTTTTATAAGTCCATTCGCCAATAATTGAGCTACTATGGAGGTTGTGTATGCAGTTGTTCTCGCCATTGCCGTGACTTTACCGTCGCTGTCGTAACGGTCAAACACTTGATAGATGTAAGAAAACCTGCCGTTTCCTTTTTTCCCAAAAACCTTAATGTGCATGACGACAATGTCTGGGACATTAGGTTGCTTTAGCTTACTTTCTAAAAGCTGAGCGGTGACTGCCCTCGGAGAAACCTTTGCTTTTCCAACTTTGATTGTTTTTTCGTCGAAGAACCCCATGTCTTTTAGTAGCCTAATTTTTTCGACATGCCCTGGATGCCTAAGGGATTTTTCCCACATCTCCTTAACCCCTTTAATTGAGTGAAGAAGCGTTCTTAACCCATCCGTGTAGAAGGCTTCCAATTTTCCAATTTTCGGAAATTCTATTTCTTCAAGTCCGCTTAGGGCGTCTACTTGGATTATTTTTCCATCTTTAACGATGTTCACTTTTCTATGGTACATGTCTATGAGGTCTTGCACAGACCATGTTATCACATAACCCAGGGGCGGGATTGGTTTTTCTGGAAGCCCACCATTTAACATGTAAACGCTTTCAACAGAGTCGAGTTCGCTGACAGCGTGGCCAATCAATATGTTGCTGAGTCCAGGACTCATTCCGCAGTCTGGGATAATGCTCACTTGAGCTTTTGAGGCGTCTTTATGCAATGTCATAACATCTTCGGGCATATAGGAAACGTCTACCAAATCAACCCTCGCCTCAACCGAAGCCAAACAAACTTTATACCCCAGGGCGCCGGGCAAACTTCCAATAGCCAAATCAAACTTTTTTATTGCGTTAACGAGTTCATAGTGGTTTGAAGCGTCTATGCGCATCCAAGAAACGTTGTCCCGACCAATTTTTGAAATTGCGTCTTTAGCCCGATTTTCGTTAATATCGCTTAATGTGATTTCGGCGTAGGGCAAGCTTTCCGCCAAATCTCTTGCTGCGACAGACCCTATGTTGCCACAGCCCAATACAATTATTTTCACATCAATTCCCGCCTTAATTTAAAGAATTTTGCACTTAAAACTTATTTCAAGAACATAATCTTGGTATGCGAAAGAAAAAGGTTGGTTTAATGTTATTCTATGCCCCATTTTTTGGTTAACTTCACGATTAGGAATATTACGAAGGCTACTATTATGAAAGTTATTATTGACACGAGAAAGTTTCCTATGCCGAATAGCTGTCCTGTCCAGTTCGGATCTATTGGATTTCCTTGCGCATCTAAGGCTGTTGACGGAACAGCTATTTTAAAGGTGGATAGGTTTCCGAGGCCTGGAATTGCTAACCCTATTATTGGCATTATTATATCTTTGACAAGCGATTGCACAACTTGACCAACATAAACACCCATAATGAAGGCGACGGCGAGACCCAACACCTTATACTTGGAAATGAAGTCTATAAACTCGTTCCACAAGCCCTTCTTCGGCGGAGGGGCAGGCGGCGCTGGCTTAGGCTCCAACAAAGCCTTAATCTCCTTCAAAACTTGAAGCATCTCTTCCTCTTTAGATTTAGACATATCTTCACCGTTCGTTATTATCTGATAAGTGTGGATTTAAAACTTGTCATCGAAAACTAACCTCAAGGTCACTTATACAACTCGAACGTAATATCAGTAGAGCTTGATTCCTCGCTCCGGTGATGGGTAGGTTTCTTCGCCATTAAACGCCCAGAGATATGCTTTGCTTAGGATTCTTCCGTTTCTCTCGCCAGTGAATTGGTGATCGCAATTTGGAACTATAGCGATTTTCTTTACCTTAGCCTTCTCCGCCCAACCTAATATGGTTCTTGCTGCTTCAGGACTAAGTACAGGGTCATTGTCCCCCACCGTAACATAAAGTTCGCCCCGATATTCTGAAAGCCCTTTTCTCAGCATTTTGGTGTTGATGTCCGCCGAGGGAGAGATCAACAACATCTTTTTCACTTGAGGGAACTCATACGCTATGGCTGCCGAGGTTGAAGCCCCAGCAGAGAAGCCAGCTAAATATATTTCCGGGTTTCTTGAACCGCACACACGCAGCGAATCTTCCATTACATATTCGATGACCGCCATAAAATTGCCAACTAATAAGGTATCCATGTCAACATTCTGAAAAGCAAAAGGAAACAACGAAGAATGATACCTGACAACTGAGCCAACTCCAAGACTTCGAAGATATTCTGCAATCTTAACATACTTACCATTATACCCGTCCTTAGAACCGCCCAAACCATGAGAATTTATGATTACAACTCCGGTTTTGCTCGGATGAACAGTCACGGGAATTCTTATCTCGACAAGCTCACCCATTGCATTATTGACGGTTCTCCGCAACTCAACATCAAACATAATCTCTGATACTCCAAACGCAAGGTAACAATTGCATTCATGATTACCTACAGCAACTTTTCGGTGCCGAGGGCCGGGTTTGAGCCCTCGGCCCATGGCGATTTCTCCCGCAAATTCCACTCTTTTTCTCTTTGAGCCTTTATTTTGCCTGTTTTTGTGTTTAGAGCCGATTTTTCTTTTGGGGAAGCCTTAAATTGGATGCGTTTGTTGGCTTGGACTTTTTGCGTAGTCGGCTTCCCTCTGATTTGTTGGAGGAGTTGGCTTTGTTTTTGGGTTTTTGTTTTGAGTGTGGTGGCGATTTGCGTAGGGTTGATGGAGAAGTTGTATGCGGAAAGTGTGGGCGGGTTTGGGGCTGCGAGAACGTTGATGAGAATGTTCCTTTCCCGGAGGACGAAAATGATGGTGTGGATAGCCATTTTGAAGGGCATTGGCAGCCTGGAAGCAGCCTGTGCTTCTTGAAGGGTTTAGGTGATCCAGCCTTAGAGAATAGTGGGCGTGGTAGGGGTTTGATGCGGGTTTTGGCTTTGGCTCCAGCCCAAGGCGAGGACT
>JAVZOA010000011.1:0-16903 GCA_038882535.1 Bathyarchaeia archaeon
TTTCAAGGATTAATTTTCCAGTGCCTAAAACTGCCTGGGCGGAGCTGTATAAGGCTAGGTCTCTTGGTAAGCCCACTTTCAATCCAGCATACATTAGGGCTTCAATAATGATTGAAACGTAGCCAGGGGCGCTTCCACTTAGGGCTGTTATGGCGTCCATATACCTTTCTTCAACTTCCTCTGCCACGCCCATCACGTCTAAGAGCCTCCTAATTTTCCTCTTTTCCTCGTCATCTAGGCTGTTGTCGCAGCAGTATGCCGTGAAGGATTCCTGCACTAAGGCGGCGATGTTGGGCATGGTTCTAACGAACTTGGCTTTTGGAACCAGATCCTTGTAAAATTGTAGGGGGATGGTTGCAGCTGTGGAGATTACAATTTTTCCTTCGATTTCTTCGCTTATCTCTTTTAGGACTTTCTCAACATCGTTTGGCTTGACGCAGAGAAAGATTATATCTGCTTTTCTGGCAGTTTCTTTGTTGTTTGTGGAGACGTAGGCTCCTAAACTTTCAAATTCCTTAAGCTTTTCTGCGTCACGTCTTGTAGCGATAACGCGTCCTTGGTATCCCTCTTTTAATAGGCTCTTGACTATTGCTCCGCCAATCATGCCAGCTCCGATGACGGCTATCTTTTCCATAGCTGCTGCCCCTCTGCTCTTAATAGCTGATGATTATAAGCATGTTTGTGCTGGTAGATAACGGTTCTTACCCAAAGGAAATTTACTCGGCTTTTTCCCCTTTCTTTATTAACCTTTTAATCATCGTGTATGTTTCTTTCCTCGATAATCCGGTTCTTGAAAGCGGAAGGTCGAAAGTACCATTTTTTGAGTAGAGCCTCAAGCATGTTTCACGTTTCGGCGTCACGTAGATGGCTACGTCTGAAAAGTTGGCCCATTTGCCTTCCTTCACAGTTTTGCCTTCCCAAAGTTGAAATCCTTTGTTATCCACGGAGAGCATTGTGTGGTAGCGAATTTTGTAGAGGCGGTAGCCAACAAGAAGCGAAGCTACAATGGCCATTAAAAGGGATAAAGGGGATAAAGGGTTAACAATGTTTCGTATGCCAGAAACAGTTAGGAACACGAGGAACAACACAACGAAGAAAAATGTTATCGTGAAACTTTTCAAATAGTTTGGCAGGTCAAAGGCTTCAAACTTAGCCTCTGTCAGCTTTAGCTGTTTTGCCAAGCCTCTTCCGAGAACGTTTTCTGAGGTTACTTTCTCATTTGACGATAAACTATAGGCGACTATGCCGACATTTTTATCGGCTATGTTGGCAACAGCCTCTTTTGTCGCCTTTTGGAAGGCTTCCCTCTGAACAAGTCCCAGAAAAATCCAGTCTTCAGAGCCAAATTTGTCTTTACAAGCCAAAACCAGTCTTCTAACGAGTTTTGGGTCAAAATTTTGCTCCGTATAAATTAGTAGGTGGATTTTGTATCTCGGCGTGACCAGAGCTGAAAAAATTTTTGAAAGAAAGAATCCTTTCTCTTGCAAGCCTCCAGACGCGTATAGTGGGAAGGTTACATCGCCAACTGTGTAGTCTTTATGGATTTCGCTGAAGTTGGCGAGCCACCTCAAGTTTCCCCTCACTAGCTGCTCTTCTACCATGTCGATGGCGAAATTCAATTCATACACGCTTAAAACACCATTTTCTCTGCGGTTTAAAAATAAAAAGGGAGGATATTTAAGGCTATTCTGGTGGTATGCTAAGGTATAACGTACGCATGTCAACGCCTCTGGTGGTGTTCTTGTACATGTAATAGACGTACAACAGTATACCAACGATTATGCAGCCGAAGAATCCACAAGCGCTTATTACATCTGCGGTTTTAGCGCCCGTTGTGAAGAGGGACCATATCCATGGTGACTCCTTTATGAAGATGTAGAAGCAGAAGGCCCCTCCCAACGTTGCTATGAACCCCAGAGTTGCAACAGCGCCAATCGAGTGCTTAACAGCTGCTCGGTCGTAGATTTCCTTTCTTTCCAGTGGAAGTAGCATGCATGAAACGCAGAAGAGTGTTAGGAAGAACGCGTCAAATATGTCTGTTCCAACAACTCCAGCGAATGCCAAGTAATCAGCGGCGCCCTTCGGGAAGTTTGCTTCAGCCATACATGCTGGGATGGCGAAAACAGCAGTTATTATAATTGACCAAACTGGCGCATGCCACTTTTCGCTGACATAGGCAAACTTCTCAGGCATCATTCTGTCAAACGACATGGCAAAGAACGTCCTAGAAGCCACAAGTAGGAACGGTGGAATATCGTTAGCGATCCAGAGCACACCACCTAAGGCGATTAGCCACGAGAGGATTCCCAAATTCATGCCTCTAGCAATTATTGAGGCTATGCCTGTGCTCCAAGCTTTTTGGAAGTTGATGTTTTTAAGTTCTGGGAATTTTGTGCTCTGTGCTATATGCGTCCAGTTTCCTTCCCCATATTTCGTAACGTTAGGATCAACTCCCACATATTCGTATACCGCTGTCCAATTAACATCGCCGTAGCTTAGAAATGAGTATGCTTGATAGAGGCTCCATTCATTTCCCTTGTCATCCCATTTCTTTGCAACATTCATCGTTGAGGCTGCAGATAGCGATGAAGCCAACAAATAGACAATCATTATTATTAGTCCTGCAGCTAGCAGCACTTGTGGAAGCTTTTTATTTGCTTCCTTAACTTCGCCTGCCACGAATGTTGTGGCGTACCAGCCCATGTAAGCCCAGAAAGCACCACCCAACGCAACTGAGAATGCTGTAAAGAAGCCAGTTTTCGCCTCCAACATTCCACCAGCAATAGCTAAAGTCATAATTCTTCCAGGCGTAACACCTATCACGCTTTTGACTCCTTCCTCGATAAGGCCAGGGTTCATTACACCGGCAACCCACATTGCAAAGAATATTATTGTTACGGCGGCTGGTATGTAGAATATCACCTCCATCAGTCGGCCATAGAGCTTAGTCCCCAGTAACGCGATTATAGCGAAAATCCACACTATTATGAGTCCGCCTATAAAAAGTTCAGCAGGCCCGAATGGAATGGTTGTGGGCGCCAGTGCTATGTTGTAGAATATTGATATCCCCTCAAATACGGCTACACCAATTAATCCATAAGAGAATGCTTCTGCAAGGAACATTAGCCATCCTGCAATATATCCCACCGATGGATGTATGACCCTTGAAATTGTTACGTAACCGCCTCCTGAGCGTGGCATGGCCGCTGCTACATATCCTGCGGCATAACCTGTGATTAACACGATGATTCCGCAGATTAGGAAAGCCCAAAACATTGCTGGCAATCCTAGAGGCATTTCGTTTGTGGGCATCGGTACTGGTCCTGTGAATTGGAAGGCTCTTTTTTGCCAGCCTAGGCCTATGACGTGGCTTAGGATTATGATGACGCCTAAGGTGAAGCCTATCTCCCTCACGAGGCCTGTTGCTTCTCTAGCAAAAAGTCCAGGCTTACTTGAAGCCATTTCCTTATAGCACCCAGATATCTAGTTTCAGTTCAATCCGAATTTAAAACTTTCCATGAACTCTAAATTTAAATAGTGCGATTCATGATTCTAGTATGGGAAACACCGAAGGGAATGATTTAGAGTGTCGTTTCTATTTAAAAGGAAAAAAGAAGCTGAGACAAGAATTCTTTTTGCCACAGACATGCATGGCTCTGAGGGTGTTTGGCGGAAGTTTCTGAATGCTTCTGCAATGCTTAAGGTTGACGTGGCAATTTGTGGCGGCGACCTGACAGGGAAAATGTTGGTGCCCGTTGTCAAACATAAGGATGGTAAATACTCCTACTATCATTTGAAAAGGACCCATATGGTGGATGAAAGTGAAATAGAAAAAGCCCTAAAAGAGGTAAGAGGAATAGGCTACTACCCATACTTGACAGATGAAAGTGAATATGAGGAGATGGTTAAGAACCCTAAAAAAGTTGACGAAGTTTTCCACAAAGTTATGGCTTCAACAATAAAGAGCTGGCTTGACCTCATTCCCCAGAAGGTGCCCAGCGAAACACGGGTTGTTGTCTGTCCCGGAAACGACGATAGACCGGTGGTTGACGAAATAGTGAACAGTCACAAGCACGTGATAAATGGGGAGGGGAAAGTCATAGAAATCGACGATTCACACGAGATGGTTAGCTGCGGGTGGGTGAATCCAAGTCCATGGAAAACATCTCGCGAAGAAGGAGAGGAAAAGCTTGAGGAGCGCCTTGAAAAATACATTTCCCAAGTTAAAAATGTTGAAAACGCCATCTTCAATTTTCACGCTCCGCCATACCAGTCAAAACTCGACGAAGCCCCGCTTTTAGACAAAAACTTGAACCCAGTTATCCAAAGCGGAAGCGTTGTCATGGTTCCAGTGGGCTCTAAGGCTGTTAGGAAGATGATTGAAAAATACCAGCCTTTCCTTGGGCTTCACGGGCATATCCACGAAGCTGCTGGTTCCATGAAGATTGGTAGAACCTACTGTGTAAACCCTGGAAGCGAATACGCGGAGGGAATTCTAAGGGCGTTTTTAATAGAGTTCAAGGGCAACAAGATAACAAGACTCCAAAGGTTAGAGGGTTAGAGGCAAGCCATGGCTTGGCTTCTCGATAAGGAAATTAGACGCGAACTGCCAGAAGAGTGGAAGGGCATAATTCCAACAGAAATTTTCCTCCAAGAGTCCCAGAAAATTGTCGAAAAAGCCAGAGATGAAGGCGTAATTTTAAGGATTTTAGGCGGATTAAGCATAGCAATCCACTGCCAAGAGTATAGGGATTTCGCCCAAAAACTTGGGAGAATTGGAACAGGCGTTGTTGAAGGCCAAGAGTACAGCGACATAGATCTTGTTTCATACCGCAGTTTCAGAGAAAAAGTTAAGGATTTGTTTGACAAGCTGGGCTATGCAAAAAGGAGGGCTACCCTTTCCACGGCGGCTTCTGAGAGGCAGATTTACTTCCACCCGAAGGGCTGGTTTTATGTGGACGTCTTCTTTGACAAGCTTTTGGTGGCAAATCATCCCATCGATTTCAAAGAAAGGCTTGAACTTGACTATCCAACGATAACGGTTACAGACATGCTTCTTGAAAAAATCCAGATGTGGGAAGCCTTCAGCGCAAAAGACCTTAAGGACTGCTTGCTGCTCCTAAAAGCCCACGGCATAAGCCAAAAACCAGAAAGGGAAAGCATAGACGCATTATACATAGCGAAAATCCTAGCCCAAGACTGGGGGTTCTGGTACACAGCCACAACAAACCTCAAAAAAATTAAGGTGTTCATGGCTGAAATTGACAAGTTTGGACCAGAAGCAAACATAAACCCTAAACAAATCGGGAGAGGAGACAGAGAAGAGATAACACGGAAAATAGACAAGATATTGGAGGCCATAGACAAAGAGCCAAAAACTTTTGGCTGGAAAATGAGGGCGAAAATAGGCACAAAGAAGCAATGGTACAATCCCGTTGAGCGTCCAGAAACCGTCGGCGGCTTCGGAATATGGGAAACCCTTCTAAAGAGTGAAAAATGAGGCCTATTGAAAAGCGAAAAGTTAATGTGTTATAGTTTAAGGTTTATTCTGGGGCTTGCCGGCCATAGGGCGCGGGACCCACCCGATCCCATTCCGAACTCGGAAGTTAAACCGCGCTCCGTTCCCGGTTGTAGTGTGGTCTTCGGCCACGCGAAGCCGGGAAAGCTGGCAGCCCCGCTCCTTTTGAAGGCTATACTGTTTTAAAGTTTAAATTGACAATTAACTGATGTGGCTGGTTTCCTTGGACATGGAAGTAGTAGCCAAGCTTAGGGAGATAGTTGGCAATGAAAATGTTCTTGTTGGCGATGATGTTGGCGAGGAGTATGGGCGTGATGAGGCGCTGGCTGTTAAGCCTTGCATGCCAGAGGTTGTTGTTAAGCCTAGAACTGCTGAGGAAGTTGCAGAAATACTGCGTTTGGCCAACGAGAGGGGAATTCCAGTTACTCCTAGGGGTGGTGGAACAGGCTTAAGCGGAGGCTGTGTTCCGTCAGCGGGTGGAATTCTCTTATCCCTTGAGCGTATGAATCGGATACTGGAAATAGACGAGGAGAACCATGTGGCGGTTGTTGAGGCGGGCGTTATTCTCTCAAATCTAATGAAGGCTGTTGAGGCGCATGGACTTTGCTACCCAATTTATCCCGGAGAGGAGAGCGCAACCGTTGGCGGCAACGTAGCCACTAATGCTGGCGGCATGATGGCGGTAAAGTATGGGGTTACCCGCAACTTTGTTTTAGGCTTGGAAGCTGTTTTGCCAAACGGCGAAATCCTATGGACCGGGGGAAAATATGTGAAAGTATCATCAGGTTACGACCTAACACAGTTAATTGTGGGTTCTGAAGGAACCCTAGCCGTCGTGACCAAGGTTATTTTGAAGCTTTTGCCCAAGCAGAAGGATAGGGTAACACTACTAGTCGCTTTTAAGACGCTTAGGCAAGGCGTAGCGGCTGTTCCGCTTTTGCTGAAGTGTGGTGTTACACCACTAATAATTGAGTTTATTGACAAGGTTGGGCTTGGCGCCATGGAAAATTACACTGGAACAACCGTTCCAATAGACGAGCATGTGCGCGACAACTCGGAAGCCTTTCTCCTCATTGTTTTGGAGGGAGAAAGCCAAGAAAAACTTTACAGGGAAGCCGAGCTGGTCAGCGAAATCTGCATGAAGAACGGTGCAATTGAGGTTCTCATTCCATCCACGGAGAGGGCTGGAAGGGAACTCTTAGAGTTGAGGGAAAAATCTTTTTACGCTGCTAGGGATGCTGGCGCCAAATTTCTCGTGGATGTTGTTGTTCCTAGAAGCCAAATTCCAGAATTCATGGAGAAGGTGGGGGAAACTTCCGTGAAATATTCGGTGGTTATAAGCGGCGCTGGACACGTTGGAGATGGAAACGTCCACCTGGCCATATTTGAAGAAAATCCGGAAAAACTCTCAGCCATTTTGAAGGAGATTTATGCTTTTGGGAAGGCTTTGGGGGGCGCAGTCTCAGCGGAACACGGCATAGGTTTGGAGAAAAGGGAGCTTTTCCTAGAGTTGGAGGATAAAGCGAAGATTGAGCTTATGAGGAGGATTAAGAGGGCTTTCGACCCCAACAACATTCTCAACCCTGGAAAAATTTTCTAAGACGAGGGAGGCTTATGCCTTAAATACGAGATCAGCGGATGCATTACTTCTTTCCGAAGGTTGTCCTTGGAGAACTCTGGTATGTGGGAGTTGCTGCTTCCCATCTTCGGCTTTTTGATAAGCATAGCCGCAGCCTTAACAGGCGTTGGAGGCGGAATATTCATCGTGCCGTTGTTGACGCTCCTCTACGGCTTTGAGCCAGTAACAGCCATAGGCACAAGCCTAGCCGCAATCATCATCACGTCTATCGCTTCCTCTGTAAATTATCTGAAACAAAAACGCGTCTATATTAAAACTGGTTTGGTTTTGGCTTGCGTCACTGCACCCGGAGGTTATGTTGGAGCATCTATCACGGCTGTTCCGGTTGTGAAGATGCGGCTTGGCGTCATCTTTGGCGTTTTTCTAATCTTTGTTGCTTTTCAAATGATCTACAAAGCCTTTACCACAGAATCTGTAAGGGCGTGCGGCGTGGTTGATGCTGCCTTTGAAAAGGAATTGCTTTTTAACAAGCGGAAAATGCTTTATGGGTTATTTTTAAGTTTTTTCGGCGGGGTGGTTTCTGGGCTTTTAGGCATAGGTGGAGGAGTTGTCCTTGTTCCAGTAATGTGCTACGCGCTTAGTTTTCCAATTCATTTCGCAATACCCACGTCCATGTTCATAATGATCTTTACGTCGCTTTCCGGCGTAGCCAACCACGTGCAACAAGGGAACGTGAACGCTTGGTATGCCTTTTATCTTGGAATAGGCTCTGTTGTTGGGGCACAGGTTGGCGCCTATACGAGTAGAAGGCTTTCAAGCAAAAGTTTAAACCTTGTTTTCGCAGTCATGCTCATTGTGGCGAGTGTTAATATGATACTGAAAAACTTGAATTATATTTAATTTCATTGTGTGAGTAAACTTGGAATATCCTAAAATTTATAACTAGGCTTTTGCTAGTTTTTCGGAAGGTGAGTCTGTGAATCTAGTGGCAGCGTTGTTCGTTCTTAAAAGTGAGTTCATCCGATTTCAAGGAGATATATTCTCACAAATTTTGTCCCTCCTTATTTATGCCTTCATATTTATCTCCATATTTTATGGTCAACGTATCCAGCTTTACATCATGCTTAGGGAGGTGGAGGGCAGCCTATACAAGTTAAAGTATATCCGCGACGAGGGACGGAGAATAGCCATAGAAACCATCAAGGAAATTGGGAAGCCCCAGACAGACCCTTCAGCTAGAGTTGACCGCTTTCTAGAATATTTTACAATTGCTCCTCAAAGCCTTGACCCGGCTGGTGTTGTTTGGAAGCTTGAGCATATATTGGACGTTAGGGATGCCCGCTTTAAGGATGAAGTTAAACTTATTGCCCCGGCGGCTGATGAAACTCAAGCGTATAATTTGGAGAATACTCTTGAGGCGGCTATGGCTTTAAACTACATTTACAAAGTTATAAGGCACTATTATCTTCTTGGGAAGAAGACGTTAAGTCTCTACATTATAATGCAGATTCAAATGATTCTGCCACTGGTCATGCGGGAAGCCGAAGCCTATGCAAGCGCCCTCAAAGCTTTTGCCTACGGCCAACCGATTGGCGATGGTGTCGGCGCGTTGGTTGCAGCCAAACTTATGCACGGTCACCCGGTAAGAAAGGTTCCAAAGGACTGCATTGTGGCTGAGGTTCCCTTTGAAGGGCGAACAGCCTACGTTATAAAGGCTGAGGGTCCGGGTGGGAACGTTGGCAAACCCGGAGATGCCATTAAAATGATTATTGAGGAGAATGAGGGTAAAATTGCCAACATAATCATGATTGACGCTGCCTTAAAGCTTGAAGGTGAGGACGTCGGCGAGGTAGCTGAAGGTGTGGGTGCAGCCATAGGGGGTCCGGGCGTGGACCAGTTCAAGATTGAGGAGACCATTTTAAAGTATCGCATTCCGATAAATGCCGTCATAATTAAGGAGGATATTGGTGATGCGGTTTCGCCAATGCGTAAGGAGGTTTTCGAGGCTGCTGACAAAGCCATTGAAAGGATTAGGCAGGTGATATTGGAGAGGACTAAGGAGGGCGATAAGGTTATTATTGCTGGTGTTGGGAACACCATAGGTATAGGGCAATAAGTGGGGGATTATGAAATGAGCGGTAGCAAAGGAAACGCATCTGCAGCGACTAGGGTTTCATCCTTTGTTCTTCTTATAATATTTATCACTTTGGCATTAGCTTTAGCGGCACTTGTGCTTGCAATTTATCTCTACGACACTGCACGGGAAGTTGCCGTTTATTGGCTTCTGTTGGGATTTATAGGTTTAGCCCTATCAACTTACGTGCTGTTTCAAACGCGGCAGCGCATATTGCGCTTGAGAATCGAGGCTCCTCCAATTACCACCACTATCGAGTGTAGGAAGTGCGGCTTCAAAAATGTACGGGAGTTTCAGAGGGGCGATTATGTTTTCAAAGAGGTTGAGCCCTGCCAGAAATGCAACGAGAAAATGATTATAACAGCCATCTACCGGGAAGTCCATGAGAGGGGTAAAACATCCTCTTTTCCTCGGTAGGGCTAGGTTAGTACTAGGCATCCGTCCTCAACTATTAGGACTGTGTGTTCTGCTTGGGCGACTGGTTTTCTGCTGGCTTCTATGAAAACTGGATAGCTCATAATTGCCTTTGAAGCTAAAAGTTCTTTGAAGGCTTCCTCATAATGTTCTCTTGGGACTACCTCTTGAAGCCAGCGTTCCGTGAAGGGCAGTGTTTTAAAGTTTTCCTCAATGTATTTTAGAAGCTTTTTTGCGTAGGCGTTTTTGAGTGGCTTCTGTTTTACAAAGCGGAATATTGTGGCTTCTGGGCTGTTTTCCACCTTGCCGATGGCGTTTGGGACTGTTACGAAGGGTTCTATCGCGTAGGCTTCGCCCAGCTTAACTTTTGTGAAGGATAGGTGAGCCACGTTGGGCAGTGATGTCCCAGCATGAATTAAATATCTGCCAACGCTGTGTCCCGTCAGGTTCGAGATGGGCTTGAAACCTCTGGACCTTATTGTCTGCTCTATTAGTGCGCCAAGCCTCGATGTGGGCGTTTCTGGGCGTAGGGCTTCCACAGCTTTTTTCAAGGCTTGTTCTGCCGCGTTCACCATTTCACGGTACTCTGGGTTAAAGCATATTGTTACCGCTGTGTCTGTTACGTAGCCATCCACGTGGGCGCCAACATCTACCTTCACAAGGGATTTTTCCGGAATTCTTCGCGTGTCGTTTGGTGGTGAAGTGTAGTGGGCTGCTATCTCGTTTATTGAAACGTTGCATGGGAAAGCTGGTTTACCGCCCTTACGCCTAATAAGTTCTTCGGCTTTTTCACAAACCTCGATTATGGGCATGTTTTCTCGGACAAAGCTCTTTAGCTCTTCTCTGGTTTCGCGGAGAATCCTACCGGACAAGCGAAGCTTCTCAATGGCTTCATTGTCTATGGCTCTCATTTTAGGGGCACTTTAACCTTTTAACTTTATAAACTAAACCGTATTAAGGGTTTAAAGGTTTAGCAGGAGGCTTGACGTTTGGCGAAAGTAACATGGTTTGGACATGCCTCCTTCAAAATCGAGATGGGCGACAAAACAGTTTTAATTGACCCATGGCTTGATGGAAACCCCGCTTCGCCCATAAAGGCTTTTGAAATTGACAAGGCTGACATTGTTTACGTGACCCATGACCACGGCGACCATCTCGGCGACGCAATAAACATTTGCCGGCGAACCAACGCCACCTTCGTCTCAACCTTTGAACTGGGCAATTATGCCAGCGAAAACGGCGTCAAAGACGTTGTCGGGCTAAACATTGGTGGATGCGCAGAAATTAAGGGCGTAAAACTCTACATGGTTCAAGCCTTCCACACATGCTTAAGAGGTGCTCCAACAGGCGTTGTTGTTGAGGCTGAGGGGAAGAGGGTTTACCATGCTGGGGATACTGGACTTTTTGGAGACATGAAGCTTATTGGGCAGCTCTACAAGCTTGACCTGGCACTATTGCCTATAGGCGGATACTACACAATGGGAGCTCTGGAGGCAGCCGAGGCCGTCAAACTGTTGAAGCCTAGGGCTGTGATTCCAATGCATTATAAGACATTTCCAGTTTTAGCCCAATCAGCAGATGAATTTGTCAAAAAAGTGAAGAGAAAAGCTACTAAAGTCAAAGTGGTGGTTCTGAATCCCGGTGAAAGCCACCAGTTCTAGAGTTTAGGCTTAAAAATTTTAGAGTGGATGGTTGCAAACTCGTCTCCGCCAAGATGGAAAATCATCCTCGCTTTTTCTAGGTCGTAGCCAGCACTTGTGAAGCATTCCTTGTTTGCGTAGGCTTCGAGGATTTCGCCCACAAAAATTGTGTGATCTCCTGTCTGGAATTGGCTGTGAACCCTACATTCTAGATGAGCGATGCACTCCTTAATTATTGGCGACTTAACCTTTCTGGCTGGAAGGGGCGTTAATCCAGCTTCCTTAAACTTATCATGGTCTCTTCCGCTGACCCGTCCGCAACGGAATGTGGCGTCCAATATCTCCATTGTTGGGATGTTTATGACGAACTCTTTTGTCTCCTGGATTAGGCTGTGGGAGTGTCTGCGGGGCGCAATGCTGACAGCCACAAGCGGTGGGCTGATAGAGGTAGGCATAGCCCAAGCCAAAGTAATAATGTTTGGTTTCCCATCTTTGCTAACGCAAGAAACCAGCACCGTGTGCATGGGATGTAAAAGCCTATAGGCGGAGGAGACGCCAACATTAAAGACTTCTTTCCCAGAACTCATATAGGATCTCATCCCTTTTGGTTTCACATTAAACCTAACAGTTTAAATAATTTTCCAAAAAGCTTAAACATTCGTAAGGCGAATTATTGTTGGGGAAAAGAGTTGGACTGGCATTAGTCCAAACCAAAATTCTCCGTGTTTTTGTAGTAGACGCACTTAAGTTTAAAAGATGTTTCATATGTATATTCTCTCTTAATTTGATGGAGGAATAGAAGCTTGGAGTCTAAATATGGCGAAAAAACGGTTTTAGACCCCTTTGGAACAAGCTT
Organism: Bathyarchaeia archaeon; assembly: GCA_038882535.1. Lineage (GTDB taxonomy): Archaea > Thermoproteota > Bathyarchaeia > Bathyarchaeales > Bathycorpusculaceae > JAGTQI01. The sequence goes on from JAVZOA010000011.1 coordinate 12,142, forward strand.
TGTCGCGGATTACGAGAGGCTTTATAAGGAATTTGGAATAGAGCCTTTTCAGCCTCTGCTTTCTAAGGTGCCTAACCCGTCAGTTTACATGAGGCGAGGTATAGTTTTTGGACACAGAGACTTTGAAAGAGTGTTGGACGTTATGGTTAAGGGCGAGAAGTTCGCTGTCCTTAGCGGCATAAAACCCACAGGCGAGTTCCACCTTGGCACTTTAATGACTGTTAGGGAAATAATCTACTTCCAACAGCGTGGCGCCCAAACTTTCTATTGCATAGCAGACATAGAAGCCTACGAAGACAACAAAATCCCCTTTGAGAGAAGCGAGAAAATCGCAGTGGACAATGTTGCAGACTTGCTCGCGCTTGGTTTCGATCCAAAGAAAGGTTATATTTACCGCCAGTCAAAGGAAAGCCGCATTAAAGACTTAGCCATAATTTTTGGAAGAGCCGTCACCTTAGCTACAATGAAGGCGATTTATGGAGAACGCCACATAGGACTTTACTTGGCTGCCCTAATCCAAGCTGGCGACATACTGTTGCCTCAACTGGAGGAATTTGGCGGACCAAAACCCACAGTTATACCAGTAGGCGTAGATCAAGACCCTCATATACGTTTCACGAGAGATCTTGCCCAAATATTCCAGAAAAAGTATGGCTTTATCCTTCCATCGTCAACTTACCATAAGCTTATGAAGGGTTTAGACGGCTCGCCGAAAATGAGTAAACGCCTAATGAATTATTTCACGCTACACGACAAGCCTGAAGTGATTGCAGAAAGAATTTCAAACGCCTTCACCGGCGGAAGAGCCACCATAAAGGAGCAGCGGAAACTTGGAGGGGTTCCAGAAATATGCCCAGTCTACGAAATATGCTTATTCCACTTTGTTGAAGACGACGACGAAATCATAAAAACTTACCATGACTGCAAAACTGGGAAGCTTCTCTGCGGAGAACACAAAAAACAGACAATTGACATAGTTCTAAAATTTGTTAAGGAACACAAACGTAGGAAACGGAAATTTGTTGACAAAGCCCTCGAAATCCTTCAACTCAAATAGCGATTTTGAACCTAAAGAATAAACCATAAATACTTTGTATGGAGTGTTTTAAGTGCGGTGAAGGGATGCCCCGCCAATTTACATACTAAACGACGCTGCTTTCTCCTTGATAGGGCATAGCTTAAAAACCCTTCAACAATTCTTATGTAAGCATCATAACGCGCTAAATAGCTTAAACCACAATGTAGGTGTTTGAGGATGGCTGGTTTGCGGCTTCACGAAAGAAAAACTTTAATGGCGCTGCTGGGACTGGGCGGAAAAGTCTCTGTGGAAGACATAGCCGAAAAAAGTGGCTTGGCACATGCCGCTGTTATGAGGGCTGCCTTAACGCTTTCAGCGCGTAACCTTGTGAAAGTTCATGAGAGGAAATGGAATGTCGCTACATTAAATGAGGAAGGCGAAGGCTATGCGCAGTACGGCTTGCCAGAGCGGCGTCTTCTTCGTGCTTTGTTGAGGCTTGGCGGCGAAGCGAATGTGGATGAAGCTGTCAAAGAGGCTGGCTTAGACGCTAGTCTTGTGCCAATTGCTTTGGGTTGGCTGAAAAAGAAAAATTGGGGGGCGATAAAAGGCAAAAAGTGCATTTTAAATGTGAGAGTCGAGCCGCCGTTTGGGTATGACGAGAAGCTTCTAGCCACAATTTTCGAAAAGCGCTCCATCACCGTTGACGGTTTAAGCAGAGAGCTAAAAGAAGCCCTAAACATTCTTCGAAGGCGCAAGCTTGTGGATTTAGAGGAGAAAACCCACCGCGAACTGGAGCTAACAGCGGAAGGCTGGAAAACCGTCAAAAAAGGCTTGGAAATGGTTAAGGAAGTGACGCAGCTAACTCCGGAGCTTATAATTTCTGGACGTTGGAAAAGCGTGAAACTCACAAGATTTGATGTGGCGGCTCCTGGACCAGCCGTTTATCCGGGCAAGATGCACCCACTGCAGCAGATTATAAAGCGCGCCCGCGAAATCTTTTTGGAGATGGGCTTCACGGAAATTCGTGGTCCACTGGTGGAGACGGCCTTCTGGAACTTTGACGCCTTGTTCCAGCCTCAAGACCACCCAGCCCGCGAAATGATGGACACGTTTTATTTGGCAAACCCTCATACTGGACGATTGCCATCCAAAAGGCTTGTGGAGGCTGTGGCAAAAACCCATGAAGACGGCTGGGTTACTGGCTCTAAGGGTTGGCGTTACAAGTGGAGTCCAGAAGAGGCTAGGAGGCTTGTTCTGCGAACGCATACAACGGCTGAAACCATAAAGTATTTGGCAACCCATCGGAAGCCGCCGGTAAAAGTTTTCTCAGTAGATAGGGTTTACAGAAATGAACAGGTTACCTACAAGCATTTGGCTGAGTTCCACCAGATTGAGGGCATCGTTGTCGACAAGAGAGTTACACTCCGCGATTTAATGGGAACCCTAAAAACCTTTTACACAAAGTTTGGAATTGAAAAAATAGAGTTTTGGCCAAGCTACTTTCCATACACGGAGCCCTCAGCTCAAGCTGTGGCTTACCATCCCAAGCTTAAGCGTTGGATAGAACTTTGCGGCATGGGAGTTTTCCGACCAGAAGTTTTGGCGCCAGTAAGGGTTAAATGTCCAGTTTTGGCTTGGGGCGGCGGGCTGGAACGGCTAGCCATGATTGAGCTTGGCTTGGATGATGTTAGGTTGTTGTATGCGAATAATTTGGGATGGTTGAGGAGGACTCCCTTATGCCAGTAATAACGCTTCGTGTTGAACGTTTTTCAAGGTTTTTGGGCAAGCCTGTGACCGTTGAAGACTTGACAAAGTGGCTTCCATGGATAGGCTTCGACTTGGAGGAGATTGGCGAAGATTATGTGAAGGCTGAGTACAACCCGAACCGTATAGACTTCTGCAGTTATGCTGGCGTGGCTCGTGCTTTGAAAGGCTTTTTGGAAATGGAGATGGGAATACCAAAGTATCATGCGGAAGAGCCGAAAACAACACTCAATATTGACAGTGCTGTCGCCACTGTTAGGCCTTACATGCTTGCCGCAGTGGTCCGCGATGTGGAGTTGGACGAGGACGCTGTTGTTGAACTTATGGATATGCAAGAAGACCTCCACTGGGGAATAGGCAGAGACCGCAAAAAAGCGTCTATTGGAATCCACAACTTGGACGCCGTTGAGCCTCCCTTTACCTATACAGCAGTGGAACCAACAAGCGTCAAATTCGTTCCGCTCGGCAAGACAGAAGAGATGACGCCTAAAGAAATTCTTGAAAAGCATGAGAAAGGTGTAGCTTACCGCCGCCTAGTGGACTGGGCGCCAAAATACCCCCTCCTAATTGATAGATATGGGCGAGTTTTGTCAATGCCACCAATAATAAATGGGGAACTCACAAGAGTGGACGCCAACACGCGAAACTTCTTTTTGGATGTTACTGGACCAGCCTTTGAGGCTGTGGAAAAAAGCCTAAAAGTTTTAGCCACAGCGCTGGCAGATATGGGCGGCAAACTGGAAAAGGTTACCGTGCACTATCCAGACCACACAGTGATTTCGCCAAACCTTGAACCTGAAAAAATGAGGCTTAGGCTAAACTATGCCAACAAAATGCTGGGCTTAACGCTTTCAGAGGCTGAAGCCATAAAATGTCTGCAAAAGTGCCGATTGAATGCGGAAGAAGTGGAGAAAGGGGTTTTAGAGGTTTCCATTCCGCCATACCGCATTGACATAATGCATGAGATAGACCTTGTCGAGGAGGTTGCCATAGGCTATGGCTATCACCGTCTAGAGCCAACGATACCCGCCACCGTGACTGTAGGCGAAAAGCATCCAGCCAACAGGTTGGCGGACACCGTGCGCCAAATAATGACTGGTTTGGGTTTCTTGGAAGTTATGAACTTCACCCTAACAAACGAACGCGTCCACTACACGCTTATGGGGCTTGAGCCAGAAAACCCCATACGCCTCGCAAATCCGGTTTCAACCGAATACGCCATCATGAGAGAGACCCTTCTACCCGGATTATTAAAGAACCTGGCAGAAAACAAGCATGAAAGCTATCCGCAAAGGCTTTTTGAGGTTTCAGACGTGGCGAAAATAAACCGCCAATTAGAAACCATGTGTGAAAGACGCTTACAAGTGGCAGCAGTTATATCCCACTCAACAGCCAACTTCACAGAAATAAAATCCACGTGCGAGGCGCTCCTCGCCAACCTAGGCTTAGCAAACTGGCAAATAAAAGAGGCGAAACACCCAAGCTTTTTGGAGGGCAGAACAGCCGCCATCCAGATAGGAAAAAAACGAATAGGGGTTCTAGGCGAAGTTGCCCCACAAGTTCTAAACAACTTTGAACTCGAAAACCCAACAGCAGCCCTCGAAATAGACCTAGAATGGCTTATAGCCAAAAAATCTAGAGAGGGGCATCCAATTTAGCAACCGCCCACAACCTAAAATTAACATTCCAGTGGCAAGCTTCTAACGCATAAGAAAATTCTATAGAGGGGCTATCAATTTTGCAGTTTGTCACTAGCAACAAAATTGACTTCTAGCAAAATTCTAGAGGGGAGGGGGCAGAGAAAATAAGCCTTAAATCAGCCTAAAATTCCCAGAGAGGAGTCTAATCGGCACCACCAAAAACTAGAGAGAGTTACTGTATTTGTGGATGAAAACCATCAACAATATGATTTCAACTTTGAAACAGCAACATTTAATTCTAAAAAGGCTTTAAACCTATTTTGGCGATGAACGTTTTCAC
>JAVZOA010000012.1:0-16099 GCA_038882535.1 Bathyarchaeia archaeon
CGCTTTATCTCAAGAATCTTATCCTCGAGGGCTTTGCCCTCTGGACCGGTCTCCTTAAAACCAGCACTTATAATTATTAGCCCTTTTATTCCGGCTCTGCCGCACTGCTCAACCACGTCCGGAACGGTTTTGGCTGGAGTGGCTATAACCGCCAAATCAACAGTTTTTGGAAGCTGCTCTACGGTTTGGTAGGCTTTAACGCCTAAAATTTCTTTTTTGCGGATGTTTACTGGGTAAACTTCCCCCTCAAAACCAGCCTCCAGAAAGTTCTTCATTAGGGCATAGCCTACAGAACCTTCCTCGTCGCTGGCGCCCACAACAGCCACGCTTTTAGGGTTGAAAATCTTGTCGAGATGTAGGGTAACCAAGCCAAAGACACCAGCACCATGAAAATTCGGCGGCAAAGATTAAAAGTTTACCTAAAACTAAACAGCATTTTCAAAGTTAATTAAACTTATAACTTTAAAATCAGCACAGTGTTTGATAAAGGATGATTGTGTAATGGATAAAACGAAGTTTAGCTTTGCATTCATTGGCATAGCCCTATTCACACTTGCAGGCTGGCTTATAGGAGCTTTAATAGAGCATCCACCAGGTCCCGGAGGCTTCCAAGCAATAATAGCCCTAATCGGCGCCACAATAGCGGTCGGCGTACTGGCATTAGGAGAAGCACTAAAAAGCTGAAAGGATAAGCAAAATTTGCGATTATAATGGAGCTACACCGTTACCTCACAGATGATTTCCTAATAGGATTTAGCCAAACCTTGATAGCGAAGGATTTCGTGGTTAAAACTGAATGGCCCAGCTTTAACGTTTAGGGAAAAGGCAAATTTTGGGTAGGAAATTAGCTAGAAGGCTTAACCGCTTGTTTGAAGCTAAGGTTGATATTCCAAGAATTAAGCATGGGGAAAATCAAACAATTAAAACCCTCATTAACGAGGAAGTCTATCTTTTAGCCAAATACTTAAGAAACGAAAAACAATTATGGAAACCTAGAATAGTAAATTAAGCTTAAAAGGCAATTAGGTTGAAGCGAAATATATGTTTCGTAGGTATAATTTGTCTTTTGATAGGTATAGCGTTCTTTTTCTTTTATCTAGCGGCGGTGCTTCCAAAAGTTGCTAAAAGTTTACCGCTTGGCAATCAACCGCAATTCTTAGCTACCTATGGATTAATCTTGACATTAGTTGGCACGATATCGGCACTTTTAGGAGTCGCAACATTAGTCTATGGGATGATTTCCAAATAACTCCATTTCTCCTTACCTGTTTGTCTGGTGACGGAGGAATCCTTAACTTTAAAAGGTTTTTCAGCTGTGCCATGTATAACGGGGTCGCAGAATTGTAGGAAGACGAGGAACCGTTAATAAAACGATGCCGAGTATTAGGATAATTATTGCAGCGGAAAATAATGGCCAATGCGGTCTTACATAATGATGTAAAGTTACCGTCACAGGAACGACATTATTAGGATTCTCAGAAGCAACATAAACTTCCACATGTATTTTATCAGGTGTCTTAAAATCTAAGAAAGCACTTGAAGCATATAAAGTTGGAGAATATTTTATTACTGTATGCGAATGTTCATCCCATAAAACCAGATAAACTGTTCCATTAATGGGAAATGCGTGGGTGCTCACAGTAAGATAGTCATTAGGTTGCATTATGATTAAGTAGGGCTTAACAGGAGAATACCATGCTTCCCCAAAATCAAATGGATATCTGTAGGAAACATTTCTTAAATCTATCACGTCTTCGTATTTGCTAACATGTTCAAAGTCCAATGTAGCTGCCAAATAAAAAAGAAAGACGCTAAAAATAATCGGGACGACAGCTACAACTTTGACCTTATTCACGACTATTATTTTCCCCTTTAAGTCGATATTATTCAATTAATAATATTTAGTTTTTGGGTTTGGAGTAAGGCAGATAAGTTTAACTGTTCCATGTTGCGAGTGAGCGCGAGCGGGGAGAGAGAAAAGAAAGAACGTGGGTTTGGGATTAAATTTTTATGCGATAGCACTACAGCTTGACATAGGGCGCCTAAAGAACTTTTAAGGCGAAGAAAACTAGAGAGGGGAGAGGGCTATTGGCTTTTTCACAAGACAAAGATGTATAGAGGGGTATTCAATTTAGGTTTTGGCGGAAGCCTAAATTTGACTTATTTTTGCTCATTAGGTATTCGTGGATGGCTCTGGCGGCCCTTTTGCCGGCTCCCATGGCGCTTATTACGGTTGCTTCGCCTGTGACTATGTCGCCTCCAGCGTAGACGCCTTCAAGGCTTGTCTTGCCATTCTCGTCAGCCACTATGGTGCCCCATTTTGTGACGGCTAAGCCCTCTGTTGTGCGCTGGATTATCGGGTTTGGAGTTCGCCCAATAGCAATAATGACTGTGTCTGTGTCCATTAGGAATTCTGAGCCTTTAACTGGCACTGGTCTGCGCCTTCCAGACTCGTCTGGTGGTCCAAGCTCCATTTGTATGCACTCCATCTGCTTAACCCAGCCCTTCTCGTCGCCGATAAACCGTGTTGGCGCTGCCAAAAACTTGCAGATAATCCCCTCCTCCTCAGCATTTTCAATCTCCTCTTTACGGGCTGGCATCTCCTCTCTGGAACGACGATAGACGATGCACACTTGCTCTGCGCCAAGACGAAGCGCAGAACGCGCCGAGTCCATAGCAACGTTTCCGCCACCAATAACGACCACATGCTTGCCAATCCTTATGGGTGTGTCATACTCTGGAAAGGCATAAGCCTTCATCAAGTTAACCCTAATCAGAAACTCATTAGCCGAATAAATCCCGCCAAAATTCTCGCCAGGCACGCCCAAAAACTGGGGTAAACCAGCACCAGTTCCAATGAAAACCGCGTCGAAGCCCCTCTCCTTTAATAGTTCTGGAATTGTGTAGGTTCTTCCAATAAGATAGCCAAGCTTAAGCTCAACACCAAGCTTCTTAATGTAGTCAACTTCAGCCTGCACTATGCTTTTTGGCAGACGAAACTCCGGAATACCATAAACCAACACGCCGCCCGGAAGATGCAAAGCCTCAAAAATAACAACTTCATGCCCAAGCTTTGCAAGGTCCGCCGCAACAGTCAAACCGGCAGGTCCAGCACCTATTATTGCTACTCTTCTGCCGGTGGGCGGAGCCTTATCCGGAATATTGAAGCCCCGTGCTCTTTCCCAGTCCGCCAAAAACCTTTCAAGCCTGCCAATACTAACTGGGTCGCCAACCTTCCCAAGAACACAGTATTTTTGGCATTGCTCCTCCTGGGGGCAAACCCGACCACAAATGGCTGGAAGGCTGTTCTTCTCCTTAATCTTCCTTATGCCCTCCTCGTATTTGCCTTCCCTAAGCAATTTAATGAAGGCTGGAATGTCAATTTCAACTGGGCAGCCCTTAACACACTGAGGTTGGGGACACTGTAGGCATCGATTAGCCTCCTCTAGCGCTTGCTCCTCAGTATAGCCCAAAGCAACCTCGTTAAAGTTGTGTTTCCGAACTTCCGGCGGCTGCTTAGGAATTGGAACAGCCTTTTTCTTAACCTTAGGCTGAGGCTTACTTTCCGCCACACTCGCACCCTCCAAGCTCCCACAACAAGGCGCTTAAACGCTCCTCCGGAAGGAACATGCGCTGACGCTTAACCAACTGGTCAAAATCCACAAGATGCCCATCAAACTCCGGACCATCAACACAACCAAACTTCATCTGCCCACCAACACTCACACGACAAACACCACACATTCCCATGCCATCCACCATGATGGGCATAAGCGTAACAACCGTCGGAATCTTGTAAGGCTTAGTTAGTTCGCAGACCCTTTGAAGCATTGGAACAGGACCCATAGCCACACACCTGTCAAACCTTTCAGAAGCCAAAACATCCTTCAGAAAATCCAAACCCTTATAGCCCTCAGAACCATCATCCGTCGCCGCATAAAGCTCATGACTTAAGGCTTTCATCTCCTCCCTGAAAAAGAGAAGCTCCTTAATGCGGGCGCCCATAACCGTTACAACAGTGTTTCCAGCCTCCCGTAAGGCTTTAACTTGCAAAAGCATGGGCGCAATCATGACGCCACCAGCCACACACAAGACCTTGCCAAAATTCCTAATTTCTGAAGGATTTCCAAGCGGACCGGTAATGTTCCATATCTTGTCACCCCTCTTCAGCAAACCAAGCTGCTTTGTTGTCTTGCCCACCTCATTAAAAACAAAAGTTATCGAACCCTTCTTCGCGTTGTAGCCAGCAATTGTTAGAGGCACCCGCTCGCCTTTCTCCTTTATAACGACTATGATGAACTGTCCGGGTTTGGCTTTCTCAGCAATTTCTGGAGCATAAACCTCAAGCAACTTTATTTTTGGAGCAAGCTCCTCAACCCTCAAAATTTCATACATTAGGCTAAGCCTCCATTTTCAAAGGTTTCATTGGCGGTAAAGCCGCAACCCTCCTCACAAAATTTTCAAGCCTCTCCTCAAATTTTCCAGCATCCCTTGGCGAAACCTCATAAAGCTCAAAACGCTCAGTTAAGCCCATCTTCTTTAAAAAGTCCCTAAGCACGGTCATGTTTCTCTCCGCCGTGTCGCGTCCCTCCTGAAGTTTGCAATCATCGGCAGAGCACACAACAGCCATAACCCCATCGAAGCCGTTCCTCAAAGCATTAACAACATGCACAGGGTCAAGAGCCTTAAAGCATGGAACCTCAAGCGTCACAGCATTCCGCTTGAAAAAGATGCCCCCAGGATTGTCAAGGGCTGAAAACTCAGACCACTGGCAACAGAAGACGAGGATTACTGGTGATTTACCCTCAGCCTTCAGCTTAATGGCGGAATCGCCATAACGCTTTAAAACATTTTCAAACTCAAAACCCTTAACTTGAATGGCGTGATGTGGACAAACCAAGGCGCATGCACCACAGCCCATACAATAGTCGCTTAGAATCTTTGGGGTGGCAAAGGGCTCCGCCTCTATGGCAGCGTATGGGCATATGAAGACACATTTGTCGCAGCCAACACACTTAATAGTGTCGTAAACAGCCTTCCGAGAATATTTAACAACTTTGACAGCGTCCCTGCTGAAGCCCAGCTCTTCAAGAACCCTTCTCCCGAGGAAAAGCCGCCTCGTATTGATTTTTGTGCCTTCTTTGAAGCGGCAGAAGAAATCCTCACACTGGATTGAAACTACATTTTTAATGCCGGAACCCAAAACCTTAAATATGAATTCTGTTGGAATTCGCCCGGAACATGGCAAACGAAGTGGGATGTACTCCTTTATGCTTAAGCCTTGCTCAGTCAAAATCTCCTCAACTTCCCTTGTAGAGGGCGAGTTTCCACGACACACAAGCACAAGCGTTTCAGCTTTGGTTCTTTCCCGCTCCTTCTCAACATAGCCCACCAAACTGTCATAATCGTAGTAGACTATTTCTATGGCGAAAACTGGACAAGCGCTATAGCATATGCCACAAACTTGGCACTTTTGAAGGTCTATCTCCACCTTGCCAGTTTCAGCATCCCGTTTAATGGCTTCGTAAGGGCATATGGAATAACATATGGAACAGCGGCTACAGTAGTCCTGGTTTATGCTAACAACAACCGTTTGTTCTCCGCCCATTCCACCATATCTCCAAACTACTGCCTATCTAAGCGCTCAACAGCGCTAGAAGTTTTGAATGAAAGACTATAGAATAATATAATATTTTTGGAGCAAAAATAGTGCATTATTGCTTGAAATAGTAGGGTCTGCGAATAAAACCATAAGCCTCTAAAGCGGCAGTTATTCCCTGCCCAACAGCCGTCCCAACCTGCTTAACCGGGTGATTAGTAACATCGCCAGCCGCATAAACCCCGGGAATGTTTGTTCTTTGACGAGCATCAACAATTATGTAGCCATGCTCGTCCACGGCTACTCCGGCTTCCTTAGCGAGTTGGCTGTTGGGTCTTTCACCAACCTGAACAAAAATTCCGTCTATTGGAAGCTCTGTGACAGCACCGGTTTTTGCATTAAAAAGCACAGCCTTGCTAACGAGCCTTTCACCCTTAATCTCTTTTAACTCGGTGTTCCAAAAAACCTCGACATTGGGCTTTTCCAATAAAGCCCTAACACGCGCCTCTTCGGCTCTAAAGGCGTCCCTTCTATGTGACACCTTAACCTCTGAAGCCAAATCAGCCAAATAGAGGGCTGTAGCCACAGCAGAGTTGCCGCCGCCAACCACCAAGACACGTTTACCCTTAAAGAGGGGGCCATCACAAATACCACAGTAGCTTACCCCTCTACCACGAAACTCTTTTTCGCCCGGAACGCCAAGCTCAGTGTAGCTCGTACCAGAAGCAATTATAACAGCCTTACTCCTATAGGTGGCTTTAGCTGTTTCAACAAATTTCTCCTCGCCCTTCAAGTTTAGGCTCGTAACCTTTTCAAACTCGCGGATTTCTGCGCCGAGTCTTCTACACTGCGCCACAATTTTCTGCATAAGCTCAAGCCCACTTATTCGCTCGAAACCAGGATAGTTCTCAATTATTGGAGCGTCGGCGGCTGTTCCACCAGCAATCTTCTCCTCAAGAATTAACGCTTTTAATCCGCTTCTAACAGCGTAAATTCCAGCCGTTAAGCCAGCAGCACCAGCACCAATAATTATTAATTCCCAGTCTTCCATTCCCAACAACCCTTAACATGTTATTTGGCTGGATGCTATTAATTGTTTTAAGCCGCTAGTCTTCTTCAAGGTCCATGTCAAGCTCAGCGATTTCAAGCTCGTAGCATTCTGGACAAAGCCCATCATAGGTTTCATACTCCTCTCGCGTGATTTCCCTGCCGCACAGCAAACAGTGGTAGGTTTCTTCCTCATCTTCCATTCATAAGCCTCAAAACTATATGCGTGCATGTGTTTTATAAGGCGAGTGCCAAAAGCTCAGCCACATCCATAACTTGGATTTTACCCTCATTACCAGTTGTTTTCACGGCATCCTCCATTGTGAGCATGCAGAAAGGGCAAGCCACAGCTAGAATATCGGCTTCAACATCAACAGCCTCCTTAACGCGAATTTCAGCCAACCGCGGTCCCGGAATGTCAACCCACATTCTTCCTCCTCCCCCTTCGCAACATAGGCTTCTGCTCCTTGAACGGTCAAACTCTAAAAGCATGACGCCCTTTATGCTTTCAATAACCTTGCGGGGTTCATCGTAAATGTTGTTTTGTTTGCCGAGATAACATGGGTCATGATAAATCACCTTTTTGGCTATTTCTTTAGACGGCGTCAGCTTTCCAGTTTCAATAAGCTTTGCCAAAAGCTGAGTATGATGCTGGGGTTCAAAGCTTGTTTGATTATACCTATTCTTGAAGGCGTGAAAACCATGGGGGCAGCTTGTAACCAGCTGTTTGACGCCATACTTGCCAAAAATTTTCATGTTTTCTTCAACTAGGAAGTCGAAAAGCCCCTTTTCACCCATGCCGTAGACCTCACTTCCACAACAGTTTTCCTCCTCGCCCAAAACTCCGAAGTTAAGCCCAGCAGCCTCAAAACATTTCACAAGGCTTTTGGCAACACTTTGCACCCGAGGGTCGTAGGCTGGCGTGCACCCAACATAATATAGGATTTCAGCCCCCTGTGAAATGTGCTTAACGTTTAAGCCTTGACTCCACTCGGTGCGTTTTCCACGAATCCTTCCCCACGGGTTACCGTTTTTGAATATGCTTTCCAAGGAGTCCCTTATGGTTGGGGCTATTTGACCCTCCTCAACAGCTATGCTTCGGATGTCTATGAGAAACTCGTAGGGGTTCAAGTCTTTGGGACAGCGAACACCACAAGTGGAACATGTTGTACAACTCCACAACTCGTTGGGAGGGTGTATCACCAACTTCCCCAAGGCAGAAACTTCACGCATGTAACGCCTAATGTTTAGATTTGCCTTCTTGGCGACTGGGCAGCTTCCAGTGCACATGCCACATTGGATGCACTCTAGAAGCTTGTGCTTCTGAACAAGTTCTTGAGGGTTCATTTAATGTCACTTTTGCTGAAAGTTGAAGGATAAGTTTTTAAAAAGCGTTTTCCCTTCTAAGGGTTTAAACAATCATGCCATTTGGAGAAATCCATCAATGTCCGAGGAAAAGAAAGAGCAAGCGAAACCCCGCATAGGAATTTTTGTATGCGAATGCGGCGGCAATATCGGGGATGTTGTTGACGTTAAAGCTGTTGTTGAAGCCGTCAAAAACTGGGAAGGCGTCATAGTAGCCAAATACCATAAATATTTGTGTTCAAAGCCAGCCCAAGAAATGATTACAGAAGCCATAAAAAAGGAAAACCTCGACAGGGTTGTGGTGGCTTCTTGCACGCCCAGAATGCATCTCGCCACCTTCCAAAGCGTTTTGGAAAGGGCTGGACTAAACCCCTACATGCTCGAATTCGTAAACATAAGGGAGCAAGACTCGTGGGTTCACGGACCAAAACCAAACCCAGAAGCAACACGAAAAGCCATAAGCCTAATTAGGGGAGGCTACGAGCGCAGCCTAGAACTCGAGCCTCTGGAAATAATAAGTGAGAAGGGCTCAAGGGAAATTCTTATCGTGGGCGGCGGCATAGCCGGCATAGTGGCCGCCCTCCAGCTTGGGTATTTGAGCTATAGGGTTCATCTTGTTGAACGCAAGCCCAGCATAGGCGGAAACATGGCAAAGCTAACAAAGGTTTTCCCCACACTTGACTGCGCCCAGTGCATCTTGACGCCAAGAATGGCTGAAGTTGGAAGAAACCCCAATGTGAACTTGCTGACATATGCGGAAGTGCAAGATGTTAGCGGCCGCCCCGGCAACTATACGGTTCGCATCTTCATGAAGCCCCGTGGCGTTGACGTTGAAAAGTGTCGTAGCTGCGGTGTATGCGCAAAAGTTTGCCCTGTCATGGTTCCAGATGAGTTCAATGAGGGCTTATCCCAACGAAAAGCAGCCTACATAGAGTTCCCACAAGCCGTTCCATCCGCCTATGCCATAGACTTCAATGCATGCACGAAATGTGGAAAATGCGAACAATACTGCCCTGCAAAAGCCATAAACTTAAACGACACTGGCAAAATTGTTGAGTTGAACGTTGGTGCTATAATTTTGGCAACTGGCTACAAGCTTTACGACGCACGGAAACTGGAAAACTATGGTTATGGCACCTACAAAGACGTTATAACAATGATGGACTTGGAGAGGCTTACATCCGCAACTGGACCGACAGGGGGCTATGTTAAGAGGGCTGACGGAAGCGACGTCCGCAAAATCGCCATAATTTTGTGCGCCGGCTCGAGAGACAAGAATTACATTCCATACTGCAGTCGAATATGCTGCATGTACGCCCTTAAACAAGCCTTCGTTCTCAAGAAAATGCTGGGAGTAGACGCAACAATCTACTATACTGACATTAGGGCGACTGGAAAGGGCTATGAGGACTTGTACTGGCGAGACCAAGAAGCCGGAGTAGTCTTTATCCGCGGAAAAGTAGCAGAAGTGTGGAAAAACAATAATGGAAAGCTTGTGGTTTTAGCTGAAGACACGCTCACGGGTGAAAACAGAGAAGACGAATTTGACATGGTAGCTTTGGCAACGCCGATGGTTCCGCCGGATGGATTAAAGGAACTTGCTGAAAAAATGAAGGTAGCCCTAGGCGAGGATGGATTCATAACAGAGAAACATCCAAAACTCGACCCGGTAGACTCGCTTGTCACAGGAATTTTCGCATGCGGATGCGCCCTAAGCCCCAAAGACGTGAGAGACACCGTTTCGGACGCCCTAGGCGCAGCGGCAAGGGCAGCGCTATTTCTAAAAAGCGAATACGTAACCACAAGCCCTGAAAAAGCCTTCGTCATCGCAGAACTATGCAATGGATGCGGTGAATGCATTAAAATTTGCCCAGTAAACGCCATAACAATGCAGAACGGCAAAGCGAAAGTAGATCCGTTCCAGTGCACCGGTTGTGGCGCATGTATCCCCATATGCCCACAAGAAGCCATAGACTTCAAAAACTCGACAACAAGGCAGATAAAAGCCAACATAAGAGGGGTCTTAGCCGACAAAACGCCAGAGGAAATCCGAATAATAGCCTTCGTCGACAAGAATGTTGGATATACTGGAATGGACTTTTTGGGACTTGACCGTGCAAACTATCCGGAAAACGTCCGCATAGTGGCTGTTCCAACAACAGCAATTCTTGGAAAGAAACAAATTCTCATGGCGTTTGCATACGGGGCAGATGGAGTGCTGGTAATCGAGGGAAACGAGGAAATAGACGAAAAGTACACCAAAAAACGCATGATAGAAATGGGCAAAGAACTTGCGACTTTCGGAATAGAAACAATGAGGCTACGATATAGTTATGTTCCATTACCAGTGTATAAGAAAGCTGCAGAACTCTTTACAATGTTCGCGGATAGAATCAAAAAGTTTGGACCATTAGCAGAAGAAAAACGCCAGAACATAAGGCAGAAACTGCAATTGTAACATTTAATTCTTAGTTACGCATTCTTAACAACAAAAATTAAAAGCGCTAAACCCCCTATATTTTGCATTGGGCGCGTATATGAGTGAAAAAGCCAAAAAAATAAACCTTTTGAAACCTTTTGACGCAAGTAAAATCTCAATTGAAAGAGATCGCTACTTTCATGATGCCTATATAGTGGATTTACCATTAGAAGCCATCCCAGACCACATTTGGCAAGACATTTTCGAACGAGAATGGCGCTCCAGCAGACACTTATGGGATAGAAAACTCTTCATCATAGGCGACAAAATAAGGCTTGTAACAACGGAGGATGATTTTAAAGAAAAACTCGACTGGGTTGAAAATGTCGTAAACCAGACGAATAAAGCCATAGATGAATATAACCGCAGCATTGAAGCCGCCAAAGAGTTGGAAACTAAAAGAACTGCATGGGCAGATAGAGCGGCAATTGAGAGAATGCGGGAAATATTAACTAGAAAATTTAGCCAAGCTTAAGAATTGAAAAGAGCAAGCAGTACTAAAATTTGAAAGCGGAGATGTTAAACCGTTTTTCGCGTTTACTGAAGAGCAGTAAAAGTTTAATTTGAGTTCTGCATTTGTTTAGTCGGTGTAAATATGAGGGATTATGTTCTCTCGTGAAGGCAAAACCTTTAATATCCCTCAAAACAACCCAGAAAGTTTTATGGAAGTTTTAAGGCGAATCGAGGAGAAATGGCAGAAACGCTGGGAAGAAGCCAAAATCTTTGAGGCGAACCCAGACCCAAAGAAGCCAAAATTCTATATAACAGTGGCTTACCCATACCCAAACTCTCCGCAGCATATAGGCCACGCAAGAACCTACACTTTGGCTGATGTCTACGCCAGATACATGCGGATGCGAGGCTATAATGTGCTTTTACCAATGGCTTTCCATTACACCGGAACACCGGTCTTAGCCATGGCAAAGCGTCTGGCAGAAAGCGATGAAGACTTGATAAGCGACTTTATAGACGTCTACAAAGTTCCTAGGGAGAAGCTGAAGGAGTTAACAGAGCCACTTGCTATGGCTCGCTACTTCCACGAAGAAATTAAAGAGGGCATGAAAAGGATTGGCTATTCAATAGACTGGAGACGCGAGTTCACAACAGTGGACCCCCAATACAACCGTTTTATAGAATGGCAGTTCCACAAGCTCCGCGAAAAAGGCTACATAACCCGAGGAAGCCATCCAGTGGGATGGTGTCCAAAAGACGGCAACCCTGTTGGACAGCACGACACTCAAGGCGATGTGGAACCAGAAATAGGCGAGTTCACGCTGATAAAGTTTAGACTTGGAGAATGGGTTCTCCCAACAGCCACGCTTCGCCCAGAAACAGTCTTCGGTGTAACAAACCTCTGGCTTAACCCAAAGGCAAAGTATGTTAAGGCAGTTGTTGACGGTGAAAAGTGGATAATAAGCCAAGAATGCGCTGAAAAGCTAACATACCAAAACCACAGAGTAACTGTGCTAGAAAGCTTCGAGGGGAAGGAGTTTATAGGAAAGCGCGTAGAGAATCCCGCAACAAACGAGGAAATCTACATTTTACCAGCAGACTTTGTTGACCCCAAAAATGCAACAGGTGTGGTAATGTCTGTACCTGGGCACGCCCCCTACGATTACATTGCCTTAGAAAACATCAAAAGCGATTCGCCAAGGCTTTTGGAGTATGGGCTGACGGAGGATACTGTAAAAGCTATAAATGCCATTTCCATAATTCAGGTCCCTCAATACTCTGAGGTTCCAGCGGCAGACGTTGTAAAGAGGATGGGTATAAAAGAGCAGACAGACCCCAAACTTGAAGACGCTACAAAGGAAATTTACAGACACGAATTCCACAACGGCAAAATGAAGGACAACACCGGAAAGTACGCTGGATTGCCGGTGGCTGAAGCAAAAGAGAAGGTTAAGCAGGATTTGATAGCCGCTGGAAAAGCCACAACAATGTATGAACTCCTAAACAGACCAGTGCGGTGCCGTTGCGGAACAGAATGCATCGTAAAAATCTTCGAAAACCAATGGTTTATAGATTATGGAAACCCAGAATGGAAGGCCCTAGCCCACAAATGCCTAGAAAAGATGCGAATACTGCCAGAAGAACTCCGTGCAGAATACAAGTACGTAATAGACTGGTTACACGAAAAAGCGTGCGCAAGAAAGTCAGGCTTAGGAACGCGGCTGCCATGGGACCCTGAATGGATTATAGAGTCCCTATCAGACTCAACAATATACATGGCATACTACACCATAGTCCGCCACATAAAGGAACACAAAATCCAGCCAGACCAGCTAATAGACAAAGTTTTCGACTACATCTTCCTCGGAATTGGAAGCTCAAAAGAGGTGGTGGAAGAAACAAGAATAGACGCCAAAGTTTTGGAGGACATGCGGCAAGAGTTCCTATACTTTTATCCCCTTGACAGCAGACATTCAGCCCACGAGCTAATTCCAAACCACCTAACATTCATGATATTCAACCACACAGCTATATTCCCAGAAAACCTTTGGCCGCGGCAAATAGTGACGAACGGGCTTGTCACCATGGAAGGAGCAAAAATGAGCAAATCCTTCGGCAACATAATACCTTTAAGAGAGGGACTGGCAGTTTTCGGCGCAGATCCAATAAGGCTAAGTGTTCTGGCAACAGCAGAACTTCTACAAGACGCAGACTTCAGCCCATCAGTCGCAAAGGCAATGAGGGACAGGCTAGAGAGACTTTACAAGCTTGTTGAAAACGCTAAAGCTGAAGCAAGCCAAAAAAATCCGCCGCCAAAGGAGGAGCTAACAGCCATTGATAGATGGATGCTAAGCCGACTGCAAGAGCATATCAAAAAGGCAATGGATGCCATGGAAAAACTGGCCGTGCGCAAAGCAATTCACACGATCCTATTTGAGCTGGACCAAGACTTACAATGGTATCAGAAACGGGCAAAAACAACGCCAAAAGCCGCAACAGCCTATGTGATGAATGAGGTGTTGAAAACCCAAATACTTATGCTTACGCCCTTCGCCCCCCACACCTGCGAAGAACTTTGGGAAAAAATAGGTGGAAAAGGATTCGCCTCATTGGCACCATGGCCAAAACCGGATGAGGCAAAGGTTGATGTTAGGGCTGAGGAGGGCGAAACGCTGATATCGACATTGCTTGAGGATACGCTACACATTGTTAAGGCGACTGGCATAACGCCCAAAAAAGTGTTCTATTATGCGGCATCCGAGTGGAAGTGGAAAGCTTACCTAAAAGCTGTTGAAAAAGCCATGGAAGGAAAACTTGAACAGGGCAGTTTGGTCAGAGAATTGTTAAAGGATGCGGATTTGAAGGGTAAAGCTAAGGAAATAGCCGAATTTGTAGGCAAAATCATTGAAGAAGTTAATAGAATGCCCCAAGAAAGAAAGGAAAGGCTTATGCGTGTTGGATACGTGGATGAAGCCAGAATACTGAATGAAGCAAAGGAGTTCTTAAAGGCTGAAATCGATGCAGAAATAACCATTTATAGGGAAGAAAGCACAGAACTTTACGATCCAAAGAACAGATCGAAAGCGGCAAAGCCTTGGCGGCCAGCCATATATATCGAGTAGAGCTAAAGTATCATCAACATTTTCCATAAAAGTTTAAAAGTTTTCCGAGTAGTTATAAATAAAATGCATGTGAATGTTATGTCCTGCGATGAAGAGTCAGGTAAGGCATTAAAAATCGCTTGGTTTATATTAACTGTATATCCTTTAGTTATGGCCGGTGCTTTAATCGATACGGGTGTGCGTTTCATTAATTATGTGGAATGTATGGGACCGTTTGAGGAGACAGGGATAAACTGTCCGATAGCTCTTAATAGTAGCCAGACCTTCACATTTCACCTGTGCATATATGAAGTCCCACCTTATATAGGCACATTACATTTCAAAGAGAACAACACTTATTGCGTTCTAAACAGGTTTTCTCCTAAAACATTAACCGAATGGGAGATTATAAGATTCGGTTTGTTGTTTAAAACAAACGAAACCATTAATATGTGGTTTACAAGTTATGACCCAAAAGGAAATATTGTAAACGACTATAACTTCAGTTTAGACCCAGGAATTTACTGGGGTCCTCCACCGTATGAAATCTCTCAACCAGGAGCATACACTTTTAAAATCAAAAATTGCAATACAGAAGATAAATACGTTACTGTAGATATTCTTATAGAGGAATTTGTATTCAAAAAACCGTACTTTTACTATGGTATCTTGGCAATAACAATAGCCGTGCTTTATCCCACATTACTTCTCGTTTTTGTTCTAATGCGATTTAAGATGTCTAAAAACCTATGTAAGTGATACAGCGCATATGCAATGACTTGGAGCCTCTTATGGGCTTATTCTAGATTCTGAGGGGTCAGAAAAGAGAGGTATTATTTTGAGGCTATTACGTTTTTAAAGAGCATTATACCATCAAAGGTAGTGACGTAATCAAAGCATTCTCTACAAGTCTCTGAGCTTCTTCAGCTACCGTAGCCGTAGATGAATAGTACTTGTCTTCGGCATCCATCTTAACCAAGTGTGTGTAAATCAATGGAAATGTCGAAGATATATAAATATATGTGGACTCTTAAAAGATAACTATATCTTCAACACTTTTTCATATGGAAACAGTGGAGAGGGTCCGTGGCGCAGCTTGGATAAGGCGTAATGCTTGTCCAAAGAGCGCGTCGGCCTTCTAAGCCGGAGATCCCGGGTTCAAATCCCGGCGGACCCGCCATTTTATGGAAACTTTATTTAAACTGCTTGTAACACCTAAATCGTGTGTAAGCGGGGCGCGTATATGAGGGCTCTGTTTTGGTTGTTGGATGTGAATTATGAGGTTAGGGATCACGAGCCAGAAGTGTGGCTTTGGGGTATAGACTCTTCTGGAGATAGGGTTTTGGTGGTTGATAGGGGTTTTCTTTCCTATTTTTATGCGGTTGTTGAGGATGGTTTTAACCCTGCAAAAGTTGCTAGTGAAATTGAGTCTAGAAAAGCCGAGTTTCCATTTGTTGTTAGGGTTGAGGTCGTTGAAAAGAAGTTTTTCGGCAAGCCTGTTAAAGCCTTGAAGGTTTATTGTCGTGATCCAGATGTCATGGCGAAGTATGCTAAGGCTTTTCGGAAAATTGAGGGCGTTAAAGAGTGCCTTGAAGATGATATTCGTTATTCGATGCGCTATTTAATTGATAATAGTGTTGTTCCGTGTGGTTGGCATGAGGTTGAGGTTGCCGAAGAAGTAGAAAATATGGATTTGCAGGTGGAGCATATCTATGTGGCTGTGTCTCCGCCGAGATTTGTTGAAAGGGTGGAAGTTCCAAGTTTGAGAATTTTAGGTTTTTCAACTGTCTGTTATAGCCGTGAGGGGGCGCCAAAACCGGACAGAAACCCCGTTGTCATAATTTCGGTGGCAACTAACGCTGGCGAGGAAGAGCAGTTTGTTGCTGGCGAGAATAGGAATGACAAGCCTGTTCTAGAGGCTTTTATAGATTATGTGCGGAAGTTTGACCCTGACATCATTGTTGGTTATGGGGTGAATAGGCAGGATTGGGCTTACCTTAATGAGCGTTGTAAGAGGCTTGGCTTGCGCTTATCCATCGATAGGGCCAAGACCGA
>JAVZOA010000013.1:0-14969 GCA_038882535.1 Bathyarchaeia archaeon
GTTGGCTACCAGATTTGGCAGTTCAGCCAAGACCACAAAGACCTAAAAATAAATGTGCTTAAAGACGAGCAACTACTAAACGACATGGTCTGGGAAGCAAAAAAATCCGGAGCCCTCATAATAGGCGGAGGCATATCAAAACACCACGTCCTCTGGTGGAACCTATTCAAAAAGGGACTGGACTACGCGGTTTACATAACAACAGCCGTAGAATACGACGGAAGCCTATCTGGAGCGCGCCCAAGAGAAGCCGTATCATGGGGGAAAATTCGAGAAAAAGCAAAAACAGTAACTATAGAGGCAGATGCAACAATAGCCCTACCAACAATTTATGCAGCCCTCCTCGAAAGACTCTGAAATATTTCAGCAAATCAGATAAAATGTAGGATTTCCTTTAAGTTCTTTATCTTTTTAATGTTTTCATCAAATTTGTTTTCTCTAGTGATTAAAAAAGCGTTTAAGCCAGCCTTTAATGCGCCTTCATAATCAATGTCAAATTCACCTCCAACAAACACCGCTTCAATGGGTTGAAGACCAAGCTTTTTTAAGGAGTAAATGAAAATTTCTTTTCTGGTTTTGCTTTACCAGCAACGTCGATGCAAACCTCTACATCGAAGAAGCCTTTAAGGTTAAGTTTTGAAAAAACCTTTTATAAGTCATATTTAAAAGTGTTTGTTATTATGCCCATCTTAAATCTTCTTTCTCTAAGCTTGTGCAAAACTTCCAGCACTTCTGGATAAAGCGAGATGTCAGCGTATTCCCATCATTTTATAGTTGAAGATGCGCATGGGCAAACGGTTTTATTAAGTGTTCTCTATTATGAAAGCAGTGGGAGGCTCTCTGGTTGAGTTTTGAGATGTGGGCTGAAAAGTATAGACCAAAAACATTGGATGAAATGGTGAACCAGAAAGAGATAGTGGAACGCCTTAAAAGCTTCGTCAAAGCCAAAAACGTGCCCCACTGCATTTTCGCTGGACCGCCCGGTACTGGGAAAACTACGGCGGCTCTTTGTTTAGCAAGGGATCTTTATGGTGACGCATACCGCGAGTACATTATGGAGTTAAACGCAAGCGACGAAAGGGGCATAGATGTTGTGCGGGAAACTGTTAAAACTTTTGCGAGGGTGCGCTCCATCGGCGAGGTCCCATTCAAAATAATGATTTTGGACGAGGCGGATAACATGACTGCGGACGCCCAGCAAGCTTTGAGGCGAACTATGGAACGGTATACGGAAACATGCCGGTTCATATTATGCGCCAACTACAGCGGGAAAATAATAGAGCCCATACAGTCGCGTTGCGCGCCTTTCCGCTTCACGTACCTGCCACGGGAGGAGCACGACGAGTATTTGCGGTGCATAGCCGAAAATGAAGGTGTGAAACTTCTTAACGATGGATTGGACGCTATTTACGAAGTGTGCAGCGGAGACCTACGAAGAGCAATAAACACGTTGCAAGCCGCCGCCTCTTTGGGCAAACCAATAGACGCAAAAATTGTTTATTCAGTTGCCGGAAGAGCCAACCCAGCTGACGTGCAGAAAATGATTGAAACAGCCATGAAGGGCAACTTCCTCGAAGCGCGGAAACAGCTCCGAGAAATGATTCAGAAATATGGGGTGGCTGGAAGCGACATAATCCGCCAAATCCACATGGAAATTTTCAGAGTAGACATTCCAGAACCATGGAAAATAAAACTAGCCGACATTGTGGGAGAAATTGATTATAGGCTTGTTGAGGGCGCAGATGAAGAAGTTCAATTAAGCGCACTGCTAGCCAGACTTGTCGAGACAGCCCACGAAATAAAAGGCTCAAGAAAGGTGTAAAAAAGTGTATCAACCCTGGACTGTCAAGTACAAGCCAAAAAGCTTGAATGAAGTTGTTGGAAATAAGGAAGCTATACAAAAGTTTGTTGAATGGGTAAAATCGTGGGATGAAGGGATTCCAAAAAAGAGGGCAGCCTTCCTTTACGGTCCGCCAGGTGTTGGAAAAACTGTCACTGTGGAGGCTTTGGCAAATGACTTTATGATGGAGTTGGTGGAGAAAAACGCCAGCGACTACAGAACAGAAGAAGCCGTTAAACGCTTCGCCGGACTGGCATCCCAGTACGCCTCGCTTTTCGGCACGAAAAGAATAATTCTATTCGACGAGTTGGACGGTTTGACCGGAACAGCGGATAAAGGCGGAGTTAAAGCCATAACTGACATAATTAAAACGGCCCAATGCCCAATAGTGCTTATCGCTAACAACGCCTTTGACCCACGGTTTGCTAACCTCCGTAACTATTGCCTCCTAATAGAGTTTAAGAAGCCTCCGGCGACCGAAGTTCTAAAGCACTTGAAGGCTATATGCCTAAAGGAGGGCATAGACGCTGAAGAAGGCGCCTTGAAGTTTATAGCTCAACGCTCAGAAGGTGACATCCGCTCGGCGGTAACAGACCTTCAAGCCTTAGCACAGGGCAGGAAACGCTTAACATATGAAGACGTGGCGTGGCTGGGTTTCAGAGACCGTCAAGAGACGATATTCACAGTTTTGCGGATGATTTTGTATGGGAAAACATGTGAGGGAGCAAAACGAGCCGTTAACATGGCGGATGTGGATATTGATATGCTTTTTGAATGGATATACGAGAATGTCCCAGCCCACCTAACAGATCCCCACGACTTGGCTAGGGCGATGGATGCCCTCTCAATGGCTGACGTTTACCGTGGAAGAATAAGGAGCACACAGGACTGGAGTTTCGTGCGTTACGTAATCGACTTTATGACAGCTGGTGTAGCCATGGCAAGAGTGAATACAAGAACTTCGGGCTGGACTCCTTTCCGTTTTCCTGAGCGAATACAAGCTCTGTCTAGATCAAAAGAGGAGCGTGCTATGCAGCTGGAGATAGGCCGCAAAATTAAGCGCAAATGCCATATATCAGCCACAAGGGCCTCAAAAGAGGTTCTTCCATACCTACGGATAATCTTCAAAAACAATGTGGAAATGGCTGCAGGAATCACAAAATGGCTTGACTTAACCCCAGAAATGGTTGAATATTTAGCTGAAAACAAGGAAAAAGCCGAGAAAATAAACAAATTGTTAAGTTAAGCCCTCAGTGGATTTTGCTTCCCTCAGCTATATCTTTTTCCGGTTGTAGGGCTACAACGTTGCCCTTATCATCTTCAGCCGCCAAAATCATGCACTGGGACTCCACACCCATGAACTTTCTCCGTTGAAGGTTTAGGACGAAAGCGTATTTCTTGCCCACGAGGTCGGATGGCTTATACCATTGAAGAAGCCCAGCAACAGCTTGACGTTTTTCCGTACCGAAGTCCACAATCATTCTTATGAGGTTCCGTGAGCCCGGAATTTGGTTTGCCTCCAAAATTTTTCCAACACGCATGTCAAGTTTTTGAAATTCGTCAAATGTTATTTCCGTCATAGGCATCACTCTCAAATTCGTATACGCACCACTTTTAAGTTTTGCGTGCAGCCTTCCTCTTCTTTAGCTTTTCAACGGTTTTTGTCACGCCGTTCCATCCTTCGGCAGCCTTCGATTGGATTATTTCGAAGGCTTCCTTCGAAGTTAGTCCCGGCAATTCTTCGCCAACAGCCTTCCTAACCAAGTAAGCTGCAGCATTTAAGACCTCGCCGTTTAGCCGTGAATCCATTAAATCCGCTAAGTGGCAAATTAAAGCCTCGATGGTGTGCGGTCTGATGGGACCATATTCTCCGTGGTGGGCGGAAACCACGTGTATAAGCTCCAGTGAGAAGCCCCTTCGAACAAGCTCTGATATGACAATGGACAGGTGGTCCATGTAGTCAGCCAAGCCAGTTGTGCCATAACTCCCATTCTCGTTCACCGTGTAGGTTACGGGTTTGAAAATGTCGTGGAGTAACATGCCAGCCACAACAAGGTCGCGGTTCACTTTCCCACGATAAACTTTCTTAACGGAATTACATAAAGCCAAAGCCAGATTTGTTGCAGAGACTATATGCTCTATATAGCCGCCGGGATAACAGTGATGATGAGACAAGCCGGCTGGCGCAACGTCTAATGGTAAACCGGAATAGACCTTACCATCAACTTCAAAAACCGGATTCTCAAGAAGCTCAACAACCTTTTTACGAAGCTCTTTGTCGCGAATTTTCTCCGCTAAAGCCCTTATTTTGGGATGAAGCAAACTTTCACCCATCCCTGTCGCTTAATGCCATTCAATATTTACATCTTCAAGGATATTACACTTTACAACCAATTGGACGTTTAGGGCGGATTTTGTTTCGCTCCACAGTCGCTATATCATGTGCTATTCTTAATGGTTCTGGAACGCAACCGTAACGCGTACAGTGCCTAACAATTTTTATGGCTGTTCTAAGCGAAACCATGTGCCCAACACTAACATAAAGAACCTTCCCAACCGAAGTCTTTAACGCAACCCCAACAATTTCGCCCCCATGCCGAAGATAAGCGAAATCTTTATCGTCGAAAGGCTCAACTTCACCGACAAGTCTGCTCTTTGCAACGCCTATCGTGGGTCTGCCTAAAACTACTCCTAAGTGGCTTGCAAAGCCGCATCGGTATGGATGCGCATAACCTTGCCCGTCAACCAAGAAAACATCCGACTGAATTTTCAACTTTCTAATGCACATCAGTGTGGGCGGTAACTCCCTAAATGAAAGAAGCGTTGGAACATATGGAAACGCCACTTTGCAAAAGGCTGTTTGAGCTTCAACAAGGTCCAAACCATCATAGTCTAGAACGGCAACGGCACTTGTGGCTAAGCTTCCAGCGTAGGCAACATCGACGCCTGCCACGTAGCGAATTACTTTTGGCAGTCTATCCTCAAAAATAATATGCTTTGAAAGTTGAAGCTGCGCCTTGCGTGCCTTCTCAACCGAGAAGCGGGACTTTAAATCGGTTAAGCTCATTTATCTTCCTTTTTCAAGAGCCTCAAAGCGTTTCTCTAGCTTTTCAAAACGCTTCATATACTTTTCGAGGGACTGTCTCCGCACTTCGTGGGTTACGTCTCCCCTTGTGGTTTCAATGATTTTCCTTGCAACATCGCATTTTCTTCGAAGCCCTGGAACCAGCATATAGGCTTCATCCATAGCCATAAGCTCCGTATAAATCTCATCCATCACCTTTAGGCATTGCTCACTTTTCCTCGCGTCACCCTCCCGAAGAGCATCCAAAGCCAAACGCCTATACTCACCAATAACATCTGCAAGACCAAGAACATAATCTATGGAAGGCACGTTTATTTCCGTGGGTGTAACAAAGCGCTCCTCTTCAATCAGCGTTAGAAATATGTTTGCCTCAGCATACTCTTGAAGAGCAATATCGTATAAGCCGCTGTGAATCATGTCCGGATGCTCTTTTTCAACCGAATTAAGCCTAGAGATTATTTCCCTAGCATTTTCAAGAAGTCGCCTCGCCTCTTTAAGCCTTTTCTGGTGGATAAAAAGAATTGATTGCTTAGAGATGCTGGTCAACTTTCTCATGTCAGCTTGGGCTTTATCTCGAATCTTCTCTTTGCCCTTAAGCTCCCTTCTAATCTGCTTTAAAATGGCTTTCAAAGAGACCATATGTCCCAACACTTCTATCTTGGCGTTTCTTATAGAATATAGGGAAACTGCTATTTTATCGTTGCCAAAATAATTGGAAGATGGCGGCAAATTTTGAAAGTTTTTGGCTTTTAACTGCTTTGCTGCTGTTTTTCTTGTTCTTGCCAGCGCTCAATTAGTAATTTGTCGTCTCCGATTTTGAAGCTTACTTTTACAAATATAGAGTCTGATCCTTTGAAGGGGAACATGCTGTCTTCAGCTAAGTCCTTTGGCAAGTATATTAGGAATTTGCCATCTTTCCTCCTGAATAATCTGCCTTTACCCTCACTAACCATGGGTTGCACCTCGATGAAAGCGATTTTGAACACCAATGAATAAAGAGCGAGTTATTTAACCTTTACTCCGTGCCCTA
Organism: Bathyarchaeia archaeon; assembly: GCA_038882535.1. Lineage (GTDB taxonomy): Archaea > Thermoproteota > Bathyarchaeia > Bathyarchaeales > Bathycorpusculaceae > JAGTQI01. The sequence goes on from JAVZOA010000013.1 coordinate 5,956, forward strand.
AACATGAAAGTCTTAATTCGCTGAAAATTTTATAGGCTTTTCAAGTCGGCTCAACAACACCACACGACTCTCCTCCGCCTCATCAATAACTTTGTAGCCAGTGGCTTCTGCGAGCTGTAGCGCAAATTCACGTATTTCCTTATGGCTTGGCATGCTCTCGTAACCCAATCGCAGCCTTGAAAAACCAACATGCATGTAGGCTTTAGGCTCAATATACGTAGGGTTGGCCTTTTCTATTAATTTGGCATATTCTTCAACATTTCCCATATTGAGGCCTCGCACAGTGGTTATGCGAATCACCGTTGGACAGCTAAAACTTTGGAGAAGCTCCAGTGTTTCGTTTAGCCTTTCCCAAGCATCCGCATATATGGGACGGCAGACTTTCTTGTGAATTTCTTTGTTTGAAGAGCAGACGGAAATGTAGAGCTGGGTTGGCTCGTGGCTTAGTTTAGCCAGCGCAGATGGAACTGTGCCGTTTGAAACCAGAAAAGTGGTGAAGCCCCCTTTGTGAAAGGCGTGTATAAGCTCGTCTATGGGCTCGTATAGGGTTGGCTCACCAGTTAGGCTTATCGCCGCATGTCTCGGCCTTAGGGCCTCCTTAAACTTTTGAGGGTCAACCTTTGGATTTCCTTTATACCCGCTTAAGATTTCAAGTTGTGCCTTTATGCTTTCCTCCACAATTTCTTCTGGGAAGTCCCATTTTGGCAGTCGGGTCTCCTCCCATGTAATTTGGAGGTCTCCGCTTTGGGCTCTCCAGCAGAAAAGGCACCTCTGCGTACAGTAGAAAAGTGCCGGAGTCATTTGAATGCACTGGTGAGATTTTATTCCGTAAAACTTCTGCTTGTAGCAAGGTCTATTATGGATGAGGCTTTCATAGAGCCATCGACACCTTTTAACAGCTGAATGCCTACCTACAATGTGGTACTTATGCTTCTTTAACGCTTCAATCAGCGTTTCCGGGACAATACTCATTGTTGGCGCCACATGAAGAGCGTTTTCCATTTGTTAAAAATCTGGACCGTTTTATAAAAGTGCCCTTTTTCACTGCTTAAAACAGTACTCAATATTTTGAAAATCTGAGCATAACTTAGAAACCTCACGCTTGATTATCTCTGGATTTTCTCCATCCAAAATTGTCCTTTTAATAAGCTCTGCTATTTTTGCCATTTCCCTTTCGCTCATTCCACGCCTTGTAACCTCGCATGTTCCAAGCCTTATAACACAGTCGACAATTATGTTTGCGCGCTGAAGTTTCTCAGCTATTTCTCTGCCCCGCTCATAGTTTCCAAAGTCTAGGATAACTTGGTGGGACTGGGTAAAGCCTAAATGCGCGCATTTGACCGGAAAGCCATAGCCATGCAGATTTTTAGCCAAAGCTTTCGCGTTGCGGACGACTTGTTCTGCATATTTTCTGCCAAACTCCTTCATTTCTGCAAGAGCCAATGTTAATGCTGCAATGCGGTTCCAGTGGGCGTTGTCCACAAACCTAGGGTAAATCTTAGCCTTCAAGGCTTCGCCATGCCCTTTATCGGCGAGAATTATGCCGCCTTGTGGTCCAAAGAAGGATTTATGCGTAGAGCCGAACAAGACGTTTGCGCCTTCCCTTAACGGGTCTTGGAATTGTTTTCCAGCAATAAGCCCCAAAACATGAGAGCCGTCAAAACCAACATATGCGCCAATTTCACGGGCGATTTTGGCTAACTCTTTAACTGGATGCGGAAAGGTTATGAGGCTTGCTCCAAAAATTATGAGTTTAGGCTTTACACGTCTAATGGCTTCTTCGGCTTTTCCAACATCAATTTTCATGGCGTCCTTCACAAAGGGAAAGGGAACCGCCCTTAAACCCAAAAGCCCAGCTAATCCATCATGCCATAGTCCTGGATAGCCGCCGTCTTCTGGTGAGACACACATGAGCACGTCGCCGGGCTTGGAGAAACAAGCCACAAAAATCATGTCTGCAATATGCCCTGAAAGCGGACGCAAGTCAGCAGTTTCAGCTCCAAAAACATCTTTCGCCAATTCCTCTCCGAACTGTTCAACGTCGTCCATAAACCTTGTACCCATGTAAAACCGGTCTCGAGCAGTGTAGCGGTGACCAAGCTCAGAGCTTAGGAGAACACGCACAGCAGGGCTCATAACATTCTCTGATGGAATAAGGTTTAGGCATTCTTTTCCACGCCAATTCTCATGTTTTTCAACTAAAGCCAGTATCTCGCTAATCATAGAGGAAACCTCGCATACGCTATCCTTTTTAACAATAACTGCTTAAATTGGTTGCCTACAAAAGGTAAAGTTTAAAATGTTCCCTTTATAGTAAATGTTTCACATCGCCAACAAACTTTGGAGTATTGGAGAGTAGCAGCTTGAAAAAGAAGACGGTTATAATTGCGCTGATAGCCTTGTTAACCTTAACAATTTTCACGCAGACAATTTCTCAACGTGTAAACGCAGTTGACGTAAAAATTACTTCTATCACGCCTACAACACGTAGGGGAAAAGTTGGAGAAATAGTTCGCGTTATTGGAACCATCAACACGACGGATGGACTATACCAAATCTGGTTCAACAACACCCTTGTAGTGAACGAAACAGCCTCTGGAAATAACGTGAACGCTTCTTTCACTGTTCCGACACTTCCCGGCGGAAATTACACGTTAACCTTACGAGACGTCGCGACGAACGTTAACGCGACTGACTGGTTTTTCATCGAAACTGCCTACATTCTCAAAGTCAGCAAGCCCGAATATCCGAGACAATTACAACAAGGAGCAAAGGTCAACATTTCAATAAGTATAACCGGAGGAAAGGTCAATCCTCCTTACGTTGCAAACATAACTGTACGAACACCTTTTGCTAATGAAACATATCAGGCATACGTGCCCCTTACAAATACGACAAACACCGGAGTTTGGAACGCAACAATAACGTACCCCTCTGAATTTGAAAACGCCCACACAAACTATACTGGAACATACACTGTCAGCTTTAATGGAACATTGGCGTCTGACACATTTTTCATAGGCCTTACGAACCTCGCAGAATATCATAGAAACGACTTAATGAACATTCGGGCCGTTGGCTACTCTTTATACCCAAACGTTACAGTTACAATAAAGGCAGAAGGCGGGGAAGTAATTATTAGACTATACCCAAACGTTACAGACGGTTTTGTCGATGCAAACTGGACCTTGCAGCAAAACATGCTTGTTGGAAACTATAGCGTTATCATTACTCCAAAGGTAAAAAAGGTTAATGACACACAAACATTTTCGGTTCCAGGTTTCAAGACGGAAATTGTGCCACGCAACCTTGCCGACGAACCAGTACCCGACATTCTCGTAAGGATATACGATAAGTGGGCAGACAAAACCTACAATGCCACAAGTGACAGAAATGGTGTTGCAATGAAGCAACTGGAAAGAGGCGAATACAACGCCACAGCGTACTTCAAAAAGGTCATGGTTGGCAAAGCCTTAACATTCAACATAAGTGAAAGTAAAACATTAAATTTCACGTGTCAGCTTACAAGCCTAAACATAACAGTGGTCAGTGCACAGAATCCAGCAATAAAAATTCCATTTGTGTCCATAAGGATATACTACAACTTCACAACAGACCTTGACGGAAGAAAAGCTGCCAATGAAACAGTCTCCTTCCAAACAGATATCACAGGAAGAGCAACACAGCATTTTCTCCTCCTAAACGCTTCCTACAGAATAAATGCCTCACGTTACGAGCAGATTTTTTATCAAACCGCGTTTGCTAATTTAGAACCGTGCGCATGGAACAACGTAACAGTAGTTTGCCCAGAAAGAGTTTTACATGTCAACGTAATCGACTGGGAAGGAAAGCCAATAAAAAACGCCTTAGTGGAGCTGCAAGAATTGATGGGTGGATTACGCGACACGCAATCTACAGACGAACATGGTAACGCAACATTTAACTCCATTTTTGGGAAGTACCATCTTAAAGTTTACTATTATCCGGAAGATTACTCGGATAAAATACTGCTAAACGAGACAACTGTTGAATTATTTAATAACAAAACGGTGACCATTCGTTGCGCTCTTTATAACCTACCAATATACGTAAAAGTTGTTGACCACTTTGGACAGCCGATTGCAAACGCGAATGTAACCTTGGAAAGAGGCGGCGTTAAAGTAAATTCAAGCGTCACGGAAGCCGACGGCATTGCCAGTTTTAGAGAAATTGGCGGAACGTTGATAATAAAAGTTTATTTGACAAATCGGGACTTGCCAGAAGCTACGCTTACAGCGTATGTCGGTGAGAAAAGAGATTACTCAAACCCGATTTTGGTTAAACTAGGGAAGTATGTTGTTTTGGCAGGGTTTTTGGTTGACATAGTCCAGCTTGCAATGATAATCTTAATCCTTGCAACGGTGGTGCTGGTTGCAATAATAGAGATTGTCAGGAGAAGACGTTTTAAATCGGGCAAGGTTTCAAGTTAGAGTTCAAATATTGAGTTTTATGGGAAAAACTTTATATCAAAATGTTGCGGAACATATTACAAGAGAAAGCTGTGGAAACTGAGATTTTAGAATAATTGAAAAGGGTTGTATCCACATTGGCGCAGGTAAAGATGTGTTCTCCCGCGTGCGAACTCTTCAAGTGTGGCAAAAATGCTGCAGTTTACCGCCGAAACGGGGTTTGGTGCCGCTGGACAGAAGACATCTGCAACGTGGCAAATTGTTCCTATGCCCTATGCACAAAAAGAAGACTCCTCCCACGGGGAATATGTGGAGAAACCGTTAAAAGAAAGACAACTGAAAAACAGCCGGAAGAAGTTGTTGGACCAGCAATAAAGCTTCGAGGAAGAGCTCTACGCAAAATAGGGGAAAGAGAACTATTCTAAACTAAAGCCTTTAAAAAATTAAGCTTTCGAGCCACCACCCTTCAAAATGAGTCTATTAGACACTATTTCGCTTGGACGCGCTTAACAACTGGCGGTCTTATCTTTTTCAAGACTCTGTAGCCGCATACAGTGCATTTTATTTCTCCGCCACGAAGTTCAAGCTCCTCTGTGGAAACTTTCGCGCCACAGCGCAAGCACTCGTAAACAATTCCAGTGGTTATTTTTTCCATGACGCGCCACCATCGCCATTAACAGAGGGCGTTTTTGCTTTTAAGTATTTTCAATATCACTAATATCGTAGTGGGAGCCTAAGCAATGAAAAAACGCCTAAAGACGCTCTTGTCGGAAATTCTTCCGCCAGAGGAAGCGTCCAGCATCTACAATTCCTATGATATTATTGGGAACATAGCTATCATACGCTTAACTGAAAAGTCCAGAAAGTATAGCCAAATAATCGCTGAAACGATTATGAAGGTTCATAAGAATATTAGGACTGTTTTGGCACAGACAAGCCCGGTTCATGGAGATTATAGGCTTCGGAGAATGGAGCATATAGCCGGAGAAAAAAGAACAACGACAGTTCACAGGGAGTCTGGATGCCTATTTTCAGTTGACATAGACAAGTGCTATTTTTCCCCTAGGCTTTCTTATGAGAGGATGCGGATTGCCAAACTTGTCGAAGATGGAGAAACCATCGTGAATATGTTTGCCGGGGTAGGGTGCTTCTCGCTGGTGATTGCTAAGCACTCGAACGCCGCAAAAATTTACTCAATAGACATCAACCCCATCGCCATTCAATACATGAAGGAAAATGTTAAGCTAAACAGAGCCTTTGGAAAAGTTATCCCAATAAAAGGAGACGCCAAAGAAGTCATCCAAAAAATATTACGTAACGTAGCTGACAGAATATTGATGCCGCTGCCAGAAAAAGCCTTTGAATATCTGCCCTACGCCCTCATAGCCTTAAAAATTGGAAAAGGGTGGATACACTATTACGACTTTGAACATGCCAAGAAAAGGGAACATGCTATTGAAAAAGCCAAAGCGAAGGTCTCAGAAAGACTTAAAGCCTTGGGAGTGAAATTTAAAATCCCTTTCGGCAGAATTGTCCGCACAACAGGTCCAAACTGGCACCAAATTGTTTTGGATATTAGAGCACATTCAACTACGACGTGCACGTCAAGTAATCCTAAAAATAATCGAATGCTTTTATATACTAATGGCATGTAAAATTTAAGTTAAAGGGAGGAATGAAAAATTAAAAGGAGACTGATGGAGATACTCGCGTGTCCAATCGATAAACACTATCCGCTTGAGCTTTATGTTTTTGAGGAAAAAGACGAAATTGTGGAAGGCTTAATTGTTTGTCCAAAATGCCTAAGATGGTACCCTATCCGCGACGAAATCCCGGAGATGCTTCCAGATGAACTACGCAAAGAAAACGAGGATATGCCCTTCCTAAAAAAATGGAGAGAGAAAATACCAGAAAAAATTTTGAATGAAGGAAAACCATTCAACCTAAAAAGCCGCGTGCGAAATTATTAAAAGGGAACTTCGTTAACAAGCAACACGTGATCAAATGTAATATTATATGATTTAGCTTTTCAGTTTTATCACTTTACCTTTAGCCGAGGATTTCAGCGCCGCTTCAGCTATTTGCAAGGCCTTTAAGCCGTCCAGACCGGTTATGGATGGTTTTTCTTTTCCTAGGACGCACCTTGCAAAGTGTTGAAGTTCGAGTTTTAGAGGTTCTTGCCATGGGATTCTTGGTTGAACGTTTTTTTCTGCCGTTTCCACCGTTAACTCTTGTGAAATGTAGTCGAGTTTTGCTATGGCTTTACTTCCAGTTACCACCAGCAATCTTGTCTTATAGGGGGTCAGCCAATTTGCCTCTATAAAGGCGTTTTTCCCGTGTTCAAAAGTTAGCATTATGTGGGCATAATCCTCAAACTTTTTATGCCTCATGTTACCGATTTTTGCGTAAACCGCCACTGGATCATTGCTAAATAGGTAGCGCATCACATCTATGTCATGGATTGCCAAGTCTTTCACTACTCCAACGTCTCCTATTCTTTCAGGCCATTCTGAAACCCTTTTAGCTGTGGCGCAAACAAGTTCGCCTATATCTTGGCTTTCAATGATTTTTCTGATGTATTGGAGTCCTGGAATAAAACGCATCAAAAAGCCAACAGAAAGGTGTAGTCCTTCCCTTTCCGCCGTTTTCAGTAAAGTTTCAGCTTGCTTCGAGTTGGCAGCCATAGGTTTCTCAACCAAAACGTGCTTTCCAGCCTTTAGCGCCTTCAAAGCCTCCTTTGCAAGACTTGTTGACCAAGTGCAGACACTGACAGCCTCTATATCTTTTCTCTTCAGCATTCTCGCTGTGTTAAAGTAGGCTTTAACACCAAATTGTTTGGCGACAGCCTTCGCCCTTTCAGCGTCGATGTCGCAAACAGAGAGAAGCGCTGTTTCCTCTAGTTCCGTGAAAACTCTTGCGTGGTTTTTCCCCCAGAACCCAGTTCCAATGACGGCAACTCCAAGTTTTTTCATTTCTTCCAGACTCCTCTTCCAAAACCACGATATATAAAGCCTTCAGCCTCAACTCTTACGGGATCCAAAATGCCCTCGAGGTCTACAATTGCCGCTGGCATTTTCGCTAAAAGCTTAAGCTTTCTTAAATTTAGTCGTTTAAGCTGTTCGTGTGCCGCAAGTATCACTATGCAGTCTGCGCCTTCCACGGTTTCTACCAAACTTTTCCTGAAAAGCATATGCTCAAGGTCTGTTAAGCCTTTCCCGGACAGGTAAGGATCGTAAAATGTTAACCTTGCCCCTTTATTCTCAAGCATGCTAACAATTTTCCTTGCAGAATCCTTTGGGATGTCTGCTGTGTTTGGTGTTTGGGAAATCCCAAGCAGCGCAATTTTTGCTCTTCGTAGCGGCTTCCCGCAACTTTTAAGAGCATCCCGAATTAGCTCAACTTCATGTCTTAAAATTTCCTCATCCAATTCTATGGCTGTTTCGGAAATGCGGAGTTTTAAGTTAAGGTTTTCAGCTTCTTCCAGCAATATCTTAAGCGCCTCATTTGATGATGGCGATTGCATACGCACGCTAACATAAGGATCTAAAAAGTTGCGAGCTACCGAGTAGTCTATGCCAAGCTTCTCGCAGAATAAGGCAAACTCGTTAGTCAGTGCTGAATTGACGTTTTGGAAAGCAGCTTCAAAAAGAGTGGAAGCCTCAGCTATCTTAACGTCTTGAGTTTGAATAACATCCGCGTTTGTTACCGATTTTATAACGTTTAACGCCGCTTCTAAACTAGCCTTATCTGGTGCAGCAACAATCCGCCTACAACCTAATAGCCCCTTAAGCGTCTGCCTCTCTGGAAATAGGACTGGACTATAGGCCAGGTAGAAATCCGAACCAGCCTTAAATCCGGAGGAGCTTTCAAGAACCTCTTTGATAAGCCCCTCTGTTATGCCTATTCCAACAACACTTGTAATGATGATTAATGCTTCTTTTCGAAGGCATTGACCTATCAACTTTAGAATTTTTTCCAGAGGAGAATAGTTAACCTTGCCTTTATCATCCACAATAACGGGAGTTGTAATCGTTATGACGTTACCTTGGGCCGCTGCGGCTTTTAAATCATTAGTAACCTCCAGCCTTCCACTCGCCAAACTTTTCTTAAGAACCGGCTCCACCTCGTGCTTTAGAAATGGAACTTTGCCTTTTAATATGTGCTCCACCACGGCTTGATCACTGTCAACGCACACAACCCTAAAGCCCGCTTCGGCAAAAAGGCAAGCGTGTAGAAGACCTAAACGCTCACAACCCACTATGCTAACTACTAATCTTTCGCGCTGTTTCAAAGTTTCGATTTCTGCAGATTTTGTTGATAACATTCTGGGCTTCTCCGAGTTGCAGAAACACTTATGCGAGTTTAGGCTTTTAAGCTGTCGATTATTCTTTTAAGTTTTAAACTGAAATCTTGGATGAGCCTTAAGGCTTTCTTCCTTGTTTTTGCTTCCGCATAAAGTCTGTACAAGGGTTCTGTTCCACTTGGTCTAATGAGGATGGAACTTTTATCCTCAAACCAAATCTTGACTCCGTCGATGGTGTTTGTGTTTAGCCCCTTTGTCTGCTC
>JAVZOA010000014.1:0-14487 GCA_038882535.1 Bathyarchaeia archaeon
CTCGCCTTCCGGAGTTATTATCACTGCTGCATTATCTTCAAATTGAACCCAGATGCCGTCGGCCCTTCGGAAGGGCATCCTCTGCCTAACAACAACTGCTTGGAAGATTTTCTTCCGCATGTCCGGCGTGCCATGCCTAACTGAAACGGTTATGCGGTCGCCGACAGCAGCGGAAGGCACACGTCTAAGCCTACCTTTATAACCCATAACCTGTATTAGGCGCAGTTCTCGGGCTCCAGTATTGTCCGCGCATTTCAAAATGGAGCCGGCTGGCAACCCCTTAGAGAGTTTTGGTCTTTGACCAATTACTCCTCTTGCAACCAAGCCTCTTGTTTTTGCTTTTGCAGCCATTTTATTTCGCTTCCCCCTTCTTCTCCACAACAACAAAGGAGACCGTCTTGCTTATTGGTCGACATTCAGCTATTACGACACGGTCGCCTTCTTTTGCATCTATGCACGGCGGGTTGTGGGATGGAATGCGACTGCGCCGCCTTTCATATCGCATGAACTTTGGAACATACTTCAGATAATCGTGGCGCACTATCACAGTTTTGTCCATTTTAGCGCTTACAACCACACCTTCCAATACGCGGCCTCTTATTGGAAGACTCCCATGGAATGGGCAGTTTCTGTCATTGCAGGTTTTCTTGGGCTTTTTAAGGGTTATTGCCATCACCAAAGCCTCCTAACACGTTTTTTGAGGCGGTCTTCAGGTCTTCCAACAAGAAGTTTACCATCAATTTCAACAACCGTTCCGTCGGAAAACTTGAAATGAAAAACGGAGGATTCTTTTATAACGATTTTTCTTTCACCGTTATGGAGTATAGTAAACGTGTTCCGTGTCTCGTCGATTATCTTGCCGCGCAACCCAACATAACCTCGATGGGTACTTCGGGCAACTTTCGCCTCGGTTCCAATAAACTCGTAGCGTATTATGTCCGGCGTCACCCTCACTTGCCCATCCTCCCCTCGCTTTCTGCTGTTTTAGCCTCCGGTTTTTGCTCGTTCTCTATGGTTAATATTCTGGCAATCGCCCTCCGCAGTTCCTTTATTCTAGCAGGGTTTTCTACTGTGCCGCCAGCCTTAACCATGGTTTTTAGCCTAAGAAGTTCTGTTCTAAATTCGTTAAGCTTTTTACGCCGCTCTTCGGGGGACATTTCCCTTATTTCCTTAACCCTAATTATGGGCATTTACTCGGCTGCCTCCTCTTCCCCTTTCTCTTCTTCGCTGCTTGCCTCTTCAGTTCCCTTTATTGGGGCTTCTTCAACAGCCTCCTCAAGCTTTTCCTCTGCTGGCGGAGCTTCAACTATTTGGATTTTGTCTGGAAACTTGGCGTCTGGAGGCATTATCCTAACCTTGACGCCGTAAATGCCCGGCTTAAGCTGGACGTGAACCTCGGCTTTACGCATATACTTTAAGGCTGGGTCTCCACACTTTGGCAAGTAGCCACTTCTAAACTTCTCATATCTGGCGCGTTCGGTTCGCAGTTTTCCACTAATGATTATCTCTACCCCTAAGGCTCCAGCCTCCATAACCTGGTTTAAAGCCCAGAAGCCAGCCCGTCTGAAGTGTACGCCCCTTTGTAGGGCTGAAGCTACACGCGTGGCAACAATGTATGGGTTCAGCTCCGGAACTTCTATTTCGGAAACCGAAATTTGGGGGTTTGAGACATTAAATTTTTCTTCCAATATTTTTGCAAGTTCCCTTATGGTTTCACCGCTTCTCCCTATCACGAGTCCAGGGCGCATGGCATAAATGACCACGTGAGTTCCAAGAGGGGTTTCTGAAATGTTTACCCCGCCATAACCAGCCCTCTCAAGTTTTTTCTGCAGAAACTCGTCGATTTCCGCTCTTTTCCTAGACTTTGAGATAAAATGTTTTACAACAGACATTAGGCTTCCTCCGTGACGGTTTCTGGCTGCTCTTCCAAGGCTAGTTCAATGTGGGTTAGGGTTTCAAATTTTGGGGTGGATCTTCCAAAAGCTCTGGGCATATAACGCCTGATCTTCATTCCTGGATAAGCTGAAGCGTGAATTATTCTGAGTCTTTCTGTGTCTAGTCCCTTGTTTTCAGCGTTCGCTTCTGCACCCTCTAGAACTTTTAGAATCTGTTTTGCCGCTTTTATTGGGTATCTGCCGGCGTAAGCCTTTTCCAGTCCGTGGCGGTGGGCGGCTTTCTTCTTAAACCTTGTGAATGGGACAGCCCTCTTTTTGGCTATTACATCCCTCAAGAACTTTTTGGCTTCTGTAAGCATCATGCCCTTTATTGCACTGCATACTTCACGGGCGGATTTATGGGATACCCTAACCTCTCGCCCGCTTGCCTTAACCGTTTTCTCCGGGTCTAATGCTTCTTCTGGTATGGAGTATCCCCATTTTGGCACTCAATAGACTCTCCAACTGTGCAATTGAACAGCTACATGGCGGTTTATATGGTTTTCCATAAACCAGTACATTTTAAAGTTAGCCTAACACCAACAAAACACAACCCATTTAACAAATTTCCGAATTAGGTCCGTGAGCGTCGCGCCCAACAACAGCTCGCGAAACCCTCGATGCATTTATGTTTAACCTAAGACTTTATTGACACCAAACGGTGACTCCGATGAAGAAGAACGAGCACATCACGATGCTGCATGGCGCCGGCGGAACAGTCATGCACGACCTCGTCAAAAACTACATTCTAAAATACTTTGGCGGCGCTGAAAACATAAGTTTTGAAGTGCCCCTTGAGGCTTTGGACGATGCTGCAGTTGTCGGCGACGTCGTTTTGAAAAGCGACTCCCACGCCGTAAAGCCAATTTTTTTCCCAGGCGGGGACATTGGACGCTTAGCTGTTTCCGGCACCGTTAATGATATTGCTGTTTTGGGAGCTGAACCATACGCTTTGGCGTGTGGCTTTATATTGGAAGAAGGACTAGCCCTATCCGATTTTGAGAGAATTTTGGCAAGCATGATGCAGACATGCCGAGAAGCTGGCGTCAGCATTATCACAGGCGACACAAAGGTTGTGGAGAAGGGAAGCCTAGGCGGATGCGTAGTAAACGTTTCTGGAATTGGCAGAAGAACAGAAGCCCTAGAAAAAAATCTGGCTGTTGTTAAACGATTTAGAGACGACTTCAAAGTGCGCTGGATTTTGGATTCAAACCTCAGCCTCGGAGACAAGATAATTTTGTCCGGCACGATAGGCGACCATGGCTTGGCGGTTTTGTCAGCCCAAGAGGGCTTAAGCTTTGGAGGCGAAATAAAATCCGATGTGAAACCCTTAAACCGCCTTATCCAGCGCTTATTAGAGGAGGTAGGCGGCATAGTTGCCATGAAAGACCCAACACGCGGTGGATTGGCGGACGCCCTAAACGAGTTTAGCGAAAAATCAAAAGTGGGCATACTAATTCACGAAGATAAAATTCCAATAAGAGAAAATGTAAGAGCGGCATGCGAAATGCTAGGCTTAGACCCGCTTGAGGTCGGCAATGAAGGAAAAATAGTTATAGGCGTTATAAACGAAAAAGCCCAAGAAGTTTTACAATTTTTAAAAGCCACAGAAGAAGGCAAAGAAGCGGAGATCATAGGCGAAACTACAAAGGAATTCAGTGGAGTGGCGATGCAAACAACTGTTGGTGGAAAGAGGGTTGTGGCCAGACCGTTGGGAGACCCCGTTCCTAGGATATGTTAACGATGAATAAAATCCAAAATATGGAGTTAGGTTATGATGAGGTTCAGACTGCCTGTATTGGTTGATGTTCTGAACGTTATGTTATGCGTATTTTTTGCATGTGTAGCAGTACCATCTTTGATATTGCGGAATATACGTTAGCGGTCCTTTGCACGTCGGGCATGTTGGCTGTGTTTGTTCGGGTTTTAGGAGCACAAAATCTCCGACGGCTTGCACTTCATCCCATAGGATGTTTCTGCTTTCGCCCTTTTTGCTCTCCACGTATAGGGATATGCCTGCCCTTCCAACTATAAATGAGACGTCTTTGACTGTCCCAACTATGCGTCCTTCAGCATCTATAACTTGCATTCCGAGAAGCATATCTTTAGTAACGCCTTTTTCCTGTTTAGCCATATCACCTTCACCTCTCAATCATATTGTTGGAAATAATATTTCTAGGTTTTAGTTTAAATAAATTTCTTGCACACGAGTTGCTTATACAATGGTGATGATGGTGTTGCATCGTCGGATTTCTTGATTAAGAATGGTGTTTTGCAAAGTTTTTTAAAGTGAAATGGATTAAATCATAGGCTGGGGAAAGAGATGGGCGAAGAAAAGAGCGCAGCTTCTGGTTTAATTAGTCAAGGGCGAAACATAGGCTACTACGCTGCCCTATTATATGGAGTCGGATACATCTTAACATTCATAGGCATTCTAATCCTAATCATAATGATACTCGTGGCGGCTGGTCCAGCGCTTCAGTATATGCCATTGTTTACTGCAAGTTTAGTGATGTACCTTATCGCCATGATATTTGCAATAATTTTCGGCGCATCCATCACCAGAAACGCGAAGACTATGAGAACACAGGAAATAAGTCTCAATTCCATAGCATCACCAGTTTCCATGTTCACAATAATGATACTACTATATAGCATAGGTAATACTGTTATGGCATCGGCTCTTGGAGCATCGCTTGTTGGACCAATCTGTGGGATTGTTGGAGCAGTCTTGCTTCTGATGGGTTTCAGAACGTATCAAAGTGGAGCGGCAAGCGAATCTAAACTCATGGGCGCGATTCTAATGCTAGTATCATTAATCCTCATATACTTTATAGCAACTCCTCAGTCAATTCTCAACGCTTTATTTAGGGGAGGTTACGGCTACCCCTACGGCTATCCATATGGTTACCCATACGGCTACAATCCCATAATGGCTTTACTAACAGAGGTTTTTCCAGTATCTTATCTCTTTTCAGAGCCAACGCTTGAGTTTGTTGCTTTGCTGTTAGCGGTTATAGGTGCACTATTGTTCGCCCTTCGAGTTTTCGGTGAGAAAATGCAGTACGCCATCACTGGTGTAATTTTGGCTATTAGCGGACTGCTTTTTTCCATAGGCGTCATGTACTTCAACTTTACATCAGCTTCAAGCATCAGCAACATACTTGGACCCATAACTTCCGTTGTACCGTTACTGTCAGTTTTGTGGATAAGCGTAGTTGGGATGATATTCCTAGGAATAGGCGGCATAATGACATTAATAGCTTCAATAATACCGCTGGTCTCGACTGCAAGTCAATTTTCTGCACAAATACCGGCAGCGGCTCCACCGCCGCCTCCTCCGCCTCCTTCAGCAGAAGTCAAGCGAACGTAGCGTAGCTCTTTTCACTATCCTTTTTTATTTGTAAGCCGGTAAGTGTTTTGCCCATATTTGGCATGTTCCTTCAATGCTTACCATGCATGCGCCCTTTGGCTTTTGCGGAGTACAAGCTTTCATGAAAAGTGGGCATTCCGTTGGTTTAATTTTGCCGATCATCACCAAATGGCATTGGCAGCCCGGCAGCAGATCCATTCCATTTTTAATTTCGACATTGAATCTTTCCCGTGCATCGTAATTTGCATATTCACTTTTTAGTTTAAACGCGGAGTTAGGTAATTTCCCGAGACCGCGCCAGTTTCCTCCCACAACTTCGAAAACTTCATTCATAATTTGCTGCGCTTTCACGTTCCCCTCATATGTTACCGCGCGGGCGTACTCGTTTTCTAGGCGCGGCTTTCCCTCGCCCAGTTGTTTAAGAACCATGTAAATGGCGAGTAGAACGTCTAATGGTTCAAATCCAGCCACCACTGTTGGCATACGGTAGGCTTTTGGAAATATTTCATAAGCCTTCAAGCCAATGATAGTGCTTACATGTCCAGGAGCGATGAAACCGTCTATGTAGAGGTCGCCTATTCCGAGGAGAAGCTCCATTGCTGGTGGAATCAAACGATGAGAAACTAGAAAGCTTAGGTTTTTTGGCGGCTTTTTCAAGATTTCTATGGCAGTTGACGGGGCTGTTGTTTCAAAACCTATAGCGAAAAAGGCGAATTCTTTATCCGGCTCCTTTTCAGCCATTCTAACGGCGTCTAATGGGCTGTAGACAACTCTGACGTCGACGCCTTCAACTTTAGTGCCTAACAACGATTTTTCAGAGCCCGGCACGCGGAGGGCATCCCCAAAACATGTGACGACAACGCCTTTTAGGGCAAGTTGTACAGCCTCATCTATTTCAGAGGCTGGTGTCACGCATACCGGACATCCTGGTCCAGCTATAACCTCAACGTTTTGAGGCAGGAGGCTTCTCAGCCCGAAATGGGTTATTGTCCACTCGTGAGTGCCGCACACGTGGCATATCTTTATGGTGTCACGTTTCGGGGCAATTTTATGGATTTTTTCGACGACACGTTTTGCCAATTTTGGGTCTCTAAGTTTTTTAAAATTCTCAAACATTTCGGCTCATCGCAAATCATTTTCGCTCAAGCTTTTCTTCAACTTCTAAAATTTCGCTCCACAAGCGTAATGTTTCTTCAGCTTCTTCTTTGCTTAGCACTTGGATGGCATATCCAGCGTGGACAAGCACGTAATCGTTAACTTTCACGTCTACGAGGCTTACATCCACCTCTCTTGTTAGGCCTCCTCCAAAATCTACTTTGGCAAAATTGCCTTGAACACTTACAACTTTTGCGGGGATGGCCAAACACATTATTATCTGCGAAATAGCAAAACAAACGGAGATAAATCGTTTATGGCTTAAGAGGGCGAGAATCCAGCTGCGAAGGCTTGACCGAAGGATGAGCCGCCATCGCCCGGTGGAACCGCCTCGTGTACAAGAAATTTTAAGCCGGCCGCCTCAACAGTTTCCCGCATAATTTTGGTTAATATCTCGTTGCAAGCAACCCCGCCGGAAAATCCGACCGCTTCAACGCCATTTTCTAAGGCTTTTTCGATGGCTAGTTCAGCCAAGCCTTGGGCTAGATAGGTGTGGGTGGAAAAAGCCAAGTCATGTATGGCATATTTTTCTCTATTTTCAAATATCTCCAGTAGTAGTTCTGTAGTGTTTAAGATATCACCCTCAACTATCGGCTTTAAATTTAGCATGTCCTTTCCTTTCATGGCTGTTGATTCAAGTTTCATGGCTGGCTCGCCCTCGTATGTCCGCTCAAAACACACACCTAAAACAGCTGCAACAGCGTCTAAAATCCTCCCACAACTTGTTGTTTTAACTGTGCCGCGTCCCCTTTTCAGTTGTTGGAGAATCAATTGGACCTCTTTTCCGCCGTGGGGAAAATACCTCCTATTCTGCATGAGCCACTCCTCCACGTTCCCTTTTTTGCATAGTATTCCAGCAGCCATTCTAAGCGGATAGCGGGTGGCTAAATCCGCGCCAATCATGGGCTGCTCTTCTAGGTGAGCTAGACGTTTAAATTCCATCGAGTCTTTTAAGCCTAATATTATTTCGCCTCCCCATGCTTCGCCATCAGCGCCGTATCCGTAGCCGTCACAGCAAACGCCAACGATTTCGGATGCGCCGTGTTCAGCCATTAAGGCTGCGACATGTGCGTAGTGATGTTGAATTTGGAAAAACTGCCAGCCGTTCTTTTCGGCTAAGTCTCGTGCAAGCTTTGTTGTTGTGAATTTCGGATGCAAATCACATGCAACAACGTTCACATTACTGTTTGTTAAACGGATTAGGTGTTTGGCGGCGCTTTCCAAAAAGTCCAGCGTTTCTATGTTTTCCACGTCGCCTATATGCTGAGATATGAAGGCTTTGTTGCCAAGCAAAACACAAGCAGTATTATTAAGCTCCCCGCCCAAAGCTAACACACATTTTTTGGCTTTTTCCTTTAAAATTACGGGTGCTGGCGCATAACCCCTTGAACGCCTAATAAAAACCAGTTTTTCGCCGTGCACTCGCACAACCGAGTCGTCGCATCTGTAGGCTATCCGCCTATTATGGAAAAGAAAGTAATCAACGATGTCGCCAAGCGTTTTTAAGGCTTCACCGTCATCTTTGACTATGGGTTGGTTGGGTGGATTGGCACTTGTCATGACAAAGGCTGGCTCTTCTACGCTGTCAAACAACATGTAATGCAATCCGGTGTAGGGAAGCATGACACCAACATTATGCAAGCCGGGAGCAATCAAATCTGAAAGATAATATTTGCTACTCTTTTTCAGAAGCACTATGGGACGCGTATAGGAGGTTAGAAGCGCGAGTTCTTTTGGGCTGACTTCGGCGAAGGACCGCACAGCCTCAAGGCTTCGCGCCATAATAGCGAAGGGCTTTTGCCTCCTATGCTTCGCCCTTCTAAGCCTTATTAGAGGCTCATCCTTTGTTGTTGCAGCCGCCACGTGAAAACCGCCATACCCCTTGATGGCAACAATAAAGCCTTCAGCAAGCAATTTGCCAACCTCCCTTATTGGGTCGCCGGTTGAGACAAGCTCACCTTTGTTTGTGGTTAAGTAAACTTTTGGACCACATTTTGGACAAGCCACAGTTTGCGCATGGAAACGTCTATTCAATGGATCCTTGTACTCTTTTTGACAAAAGTTGCACATGGGAAAGTCCCGCATGGTGGTGTTTTCACGGTCGTAAGGTAGCCCCTCAATAATGGTGTATCTTGGACCGCAGTCGGTGCACGTTATAAAAAAGTATTCATATCTAGGGTTGCTTTTCTCCCTCAATTCTTTCAGGCACTCGTCGCATATGGCTATGTCTGGCGGAATAACAGAGCCAGAAAGCTCAGACTCCTCGGAGCTTTTCTCAATTGTAAAGCTTACATACTGGTTTTCGCCCTCCAGTTTTAATGTAATAATTTCGTGAATATGCGCCAGTGGCGGCTTCTTTTCCCTCAAATCTTTTAAGAAACTGTTGATGGAGCTTTCTTCACCTTCTAGGAGAATTTCAACGCCCGCGTCACCCATGTTTCTAACGTAGCCTTTTAAGCCGTTTTTTACGGCTATACGGTATATGAAGGGGCGAAATCCAACCCCTTGAATTATGCCAGTGACCCTGACTTTTACACGCACATCGTCCATCTCTGGAAGCTATTCACATTTAAAACGCTGGTTTTAAAGTTTCACTCTTCAGATTCCTTCCACAAATAGTTGAAATAATCTTTTGCCAGCGCCGCTAACCCTGGATGGTCGGACCATATGGCACTTATTTCACTCCTTTCATCGCTGAAGAGTAGTAAGACTTCGCTGCCGTCGGATATGGCTCCACCGCCAAACATTTTTGTTCGACATCGCACTTCGCCGATTTTTGAAAGCATCTTATACATGCTTTCGCTCATTCCCTTTAACATCATAAAGCGTACTTGCAACTTTTCGCCGACAAAGGAGTGAAGCAGCTGATGAAAATCCATTAAAAACTCTTCTTTAACAAATGGTAGAGCAATGAGCATCTCCTGCCTACATTTTTTAGTCATTTCCTTAAACTTTGAAATAATGTTCAACGCGCCCCTCAAAATCCAAACATCGTATTTCTCTTTGGTTTTTAGTTTTCCATAGATAGGAAGCAATTCATCAGTGATCGTTTTCTCAATTTGCAACCACTCATTTTCAAAGGCTGCCCTCGCCGTTTTTAGGGCGGTTTCAGGCGATTTTGGAAAATACTTGCTCGGTCTTTTCTTAGCTGACTCTATCCAGCCTTTCTGTTCTAAATTGTTTAGGACCTGGTAAACTTTTGAGTAGGGTATCTGTGCCCCGTAGCTTATCTGTTTGGCTGTTAATGTGCCCTTTTCTAGAAGGAGAATGTATGCGTCTGCCTCGTAGTTTGTAAGCCCGACTTTTCTAAGCAGGGTTTTTGTTTTTTCGCTCATGGTTTTGGAATAATACTTTTCACCCTATTAAAATTATGGAAATTTTAATATAGCCACAGCCAAGACCTAGAACCATAAATGGCGATCGAAATGGCAAAACAGCAGCAAGAAGAATTAAAGTTTGAAGTTTATTCAACAAGTCTATGCCCGGAGTGCCTAAACAAGATTCCCATGAAAATCTACGAAGAAAACGGTGCAATCTATCTTGAAAAGACATGCCCCGAGCATGGAAGGTTTGAAGATGTTTACTGGGGAGACGCTGAACTTTTCAAGTGGATTTACAAGGAATGGTATAACGCTAAATACGTCGGAAGCGGTTTGGAGAACCCCCACACAAAAATTGCTAAAGGATGCCCCTACGACTGCGGGTTGTGCACTCAACACAAGTCTTACACGGTTTTGGGTATAATAGATGTTACAAACCGTTGCAATATGGCTTGCCCCGTCTGCTTTGCTTACGCTGGAGCAGTCAATTATGTTTATGAGCCAACATACCAGCAGATTGTAGACATGATTAAACTGCTTAGAAACAATAAGCCCTGGGCGTGTAATGCCCTTCAATTCAGTGGTGGTGAACCTACGATAAGGAATGACTTGCCACAGCTTATTGCGGAAGCTAAAAAGGCTGGGGTGGAGCATGTGGAAGTGAACACTAACGGCCTGCGCCTTGCAGAAGATATAGATTATTTCAAAAGGCTTTTAGACGCTGGCATGAGCACACTTTATCTCCAGTTTGACGGTTTAAGGGAAGAAATTTACAAGAAAACAAGGGGCAGAACAGACCTCGTTCAAGTTAAGCATAAGGTTTTAGAAAATGCTAGAAGAATAGGCTTGGACTCAATAGTTTTGGTTGTCACCCTTGCAAGGGGGGTGAACGACAGAGACCTGGGCGACATAGTGCGCTACGCGGTTGAAAATCACGACGTCATTAGATGTATAAATATTCAGCCTATCTCCATGGCTGGAAGAGCCCGCAAAGACGAAATGCGAAAAATGCGCATAACAGTGCCAGACACCATCAAACTGATAGAAGAGCAGACAAACGGAATTGTCACACGCTGGGATTGGCGTCCAGTCAACTGGCCTGTTCCAATCTCTAAGGGCATGGGTATTGTAAAAAACAGGGTTTATCCAGAGTTCACTATGCATCCCATGTGTGGAGCAGCAACATTCATTGTTGTTGAAAAGGATGGCTCTTACAAGCCTATTACGCAGTATGTGGATGTCGACCGTTTCGCAGAAATCTTCTGGAATATCTACTATTCTGGCGTAAAAGGAAAGAGGACAATGGCGAAAATGAAAATGTTGGAGTTGCTTCCCCTAGTGAAGTCACCGCTTGTCAGAGGCTTGCTTAAAGATGTTATAACGAAGGGAAGTTATGAGGCGCTTGGAAGGTTTATGCGAAAAATAATCATGATTGGAATAATGCATTTTATGGATGTTTGGAACTTTGACCTAGACCGCGTACAGAGATGCGTCATACACTACGCAACACCCGACGGCAAGGTTAGACCCTTCTGCACATACAACAGCATCCATAGGAACAATGTGGAAAAACAGTTCGCTCTATCTGTTAGCGAGTGGACGGAAAAGTCTAGAAAGAAGCTAAGCGAGCCAGTTTAAAACAGTCAGTCGTAGAGAAAAAGGGGAAGACTAAGTCTTAGCAGCCAGTTTTTTAAGCTCTTCTTCCCGCAAGACTCTGCGGAGAACCTTGCCAACAGCACTTAGCGGAAGTTCCTTGCGAATCTCCAACTCCCTAATCGCCTTGTAGGGTGCAACCTTCTCATTCACAAATTTCATAAGCTCCTCCTCGGTGGCAGTCATCCCCTCCTTCAGCACAACGAAAGCCTTTGGTATTTCACCGGCAATAGGATCTGGTTTGCCAATAACCCCGCAGAGTTTCACGGCTGGATGCTCGTATAAGACATCTTCAAGCTCCCTCGGGTAGACGCTGTAACCCTTATACTTGATTAAGTCTTTCTTCCGGTCTGTTATGTAGAAGTAGCCGTCCTCATCCATTTTGCCAATATCACCGGTGTAAAGCCAGCCATTTCTTAAGACTTCGGCCGTTTCCTCTGGCATTTTCCAGTAACCCTTCATCACCTGTGGACCCTTAACTATTAGTTCACCAACTTCTCCCGGCGGGAGCTCCTTTTCGCCTGTCTCTATGTCAACTATTTTCGCGTCGGTGTCAGGCCAAGGTATCCCAATTGAGCCTATCTTAACGGTTTTCATAGTCTTGTCAAGAGGGTTAGCGTGTGTTACTGGCGATGACTCCGTGAGCCCGTAACCCTCAACCAAAACGCCGCCGGTAACCTCCATGAACTTTTTCTGGACCTCTGGTGGAAGTGGAGCCGCACCGGATACGCAGAACTTTATTGATGTGCAATCATACTTCTTCAGATCTGGATGCGCAAGAAGCATTGCATACATTGTCGGCGCGCCGCAGAACACCGTCACTCTGTATTTGTGGATGGCTTCTAAGACGGCTACTGGGTCGAAGCGGGGCAGCATAACCATTGTTCCCGCAAAGAATATTGGAGCGTTCATGCTTGTTGTCATGCCGTAAATGTGGAAGAGCGGAAGCACCGTTAAAACGACCTCTTCGCCCTCGTTGGCTTGAAGCCATTCTTTGCACATAACGGCGTTTGAGACAAGATTCATATGGGTAAGCATGGCTCCCTTAGAGATGCCAGTGGTTCCGCCAGTGTATTGGAGGGCAGCCAAATCCTCTCTTGGGTTTATTTCAACTTTTGGCGGTTTAGCCTCATATCTCGCCATTAGCTCCGTGAAGAGGTAGACGTTTGCTCTACGCTCAACTTTACGGGATGGAATCTTTTTCAACAGAGAACCAAGAACAGCCTTAAAAGTTGGCATGTAATCCTTTAGGCCTGCCACTATAACGTTTCGAAGCTTTGTTTTCTCCCAAACCTTCTCAACAATTGGATAAAGCATGTCAAGAACAACTATTGTTTCGGCTTCTGAATCATTTAATTGATGCTCAACCTCCCGTTCCTTGTAGAGTGGACTTATCGCTGTTACAACTGCCCCAGCCTTCAAAGCACCATAATAGGAAATTACAAACTGCGGAATGTTTGGAAGAAATATGGCAACTTTGTCTCCCTTTTTCACTCCCAAATTTACTAGGGCTGTTGCGAACTTGTCGGAAAGCAAATCCAGCTCTCTAAAGGTTATTTTTCTGTCAAAGTAGATGATCGAGGTCTTATCTGGATATTTTCTGGCAGAATCCCTCAAAAACTCGAAGAGGGGCACCTCGGGATAGTCTATGTGTTTTCTAACGCCTGGAGGCCAAAATTTGTACCATGGCTTTTCCGGTGGCTTTTCAATTTTCTCCTCTTCAACCTTCTTTTTCCTTTTCGCTGGCATATTAAACCCTATTAGAGATATTTGCGGTTTTTGGAGTAATAATACTTTCCATGGTTTTATTCTGGTCGGGTGAACTCGTATGTTGGACGTCCTTCGGGTGTCAGCTTTGCTACAAGTTTGGCTCTCATTCCCACTTTAACCTCTGAAAGCTTAAAACCCGTAAGCCACGCAAGCACCCTAACGCCTTCTTTTAGTCTGCCTATGGCTACAGTGTAGGGCTTTTCCTGCTGAAAGGTTGTTGGTCTAACAACCACGTGGGTGAAGGTTTCTATTGTCGCCTCCTTGCTGAGTTCAACCCACTCCATGTCTGAAGCCAAGCAGTTTGAGCAGTCAGCAACGGGCGGAAAATACAGTTTTCCACATTTTCTGCATTTTGTGGCTAGGATTTTCCCCTGTTTAAGGGCTTCCCAAAACTGAAGCGTCTTGCTTATGGGAATATCCTGTACGATTTTTACTTCTCTCGATTTTATGGAGGGCATAGCAGCCATTTTCTCATCTCCTTAAAATTGTCACGTAACAGTAGTGTCCGGTTCCGCCCACATTGTGGGCTAGGGCTATGTAATTTTTCATTGGGGCTTGTCTGCTCTTCTCAACAGTCTCTTCCCTTAGCTGTTTTGTCAACTCGTATATCATTGAGCATCCTGTAGTGCCAATCGGATGACCTTTGGCTTTTAAGCCGCCGTCGACGTTCACTGGGATTTTTCCGCCTATTTCGGTTTGTCCCTCTCTGATTAGTTTGGCGCCTTCGCCCTTCTTGCAGAAGCCCAAATCTTCGTATGCCATTATTTCGGCTATCGTGAAGCAGTCGTGGACCACTGCAACGTCAAGCTGGTCTGGCATCACATCTGCCATTTTGTAGGCTCTTTGGGCTGCTGCCACGCTGGCTTCTAATCCGACATAATCAAGCCTCTTGCTCATGTTGGCTGTTCCAGAGGCAAATCCTATACCGGCAACCCAAACTGGCGTATCAACCTTAAGTTCCTTAACCTTCTCTTCAGAGGCTAGGATTACTGAGGCGGCTCCATCGGACACTGGGCAGCAGTCGAAGAGTTTTAGAGGTGCGGCAATAACCATTGAGGATAACACGTCGTCAACTGTTATTCTGTTTTGGAGATGCGCTATCGGGTTCATTGAGGCGTACTTGTGGTTTTTAACAGCAACCAAAGCCAAATCCTCTTCTGTTGTGCCGAACCTCGCCATGTGGGCGGTTGCATATAAAGCATAATAAGCTGGGAAAGTCAAGCCGAAGTTATGGAACTCCCATAGGTAGTATCCAGCTCTACCAATCCACTCCATCATTGTT
>JAVZOA010000015.1:0-14424 GCA_038882535.1 Bathyarchaeia archaeon
CCCAACATAGGCATTCCAACCCGAGAACCAGAAGGCGACGTCCAACCCCTCCAAGAAGTAAAGGTTTCAGTAAACGTCACAGACATGGAAAGCGGAGTTGAAACCGTAATACTATCCTTCACAATCGACGAAGGCGTCACATGGGAAAATAGAACGATGGACTTTAATGCTTCAACAAGCCTTTACGAAACCACCCTACCAGGACAAGAGGCAGGAAAAACCCTAAGATTCAAAATAATCGCCTACGACGTTGCTGGAAACGTGGCAGTGCTAAACGGAGAACAATCCTACTGCGTGTATGTGGTAGTCCCTGAAATGGGGTCGATCCATGCTCTAGCATATCTCGCTTTGCTATCCGCGTTTTCGCATATCATAGCGCGTAAACGGCTAAGACGCCAAAAATAACGGATAACGGCTTCCTCCTTCAGTTTATTTTTAAAGGCTTAAATAATCGCCCTTTTTATGAAATACTTAATTTTTAATGGCTTAATTTAAATCAGACTGAAACTTTTTCTTTTAAACATGAAAATTGTTTAAATTACGGCTTTTCACCTTAGGATTTTGGAGGCCGGATGCTTTGGCAAATGTTTCCATCGAAGATGTGAGAGACGTTTTAAATGTGGACAGCGCCGATATTCCAGACGCTAAAATTGTTAAAATGATTAAAAGGGCCGAGGTTACGCTTGAGCTTGAGCTTGGGAAAGAAATTGATTATACAGATTGCACAGACGCCGAGAAAGAAGCCATAACGGTTTTGGCCGCCATATACGTCATATGCTATCTGACCGGCGGATCAGCAGCCGGTTTAAGCTTCAGCGTCGGCGACAAAAACATAAGCGTTTTGAGCAATGCTCCGCCGTTAAGCGTTTTACAGTCCGAGCTGGAGCGCATTCTCTCACGCCTAAAACCGTCCCATGTGGGGAGGGCTTAACATTTTGGGAAAAGTCCCTGAAGCCTACTATGACTTCATAATGGATTTTGCGCCTTACCTTTACGTTGTTCCGCCTGATATGCCAGACCAGACTTTTGGGAGAGCTGTTATGGCTGCTGCTTTCGCCATCGACTTTTTGTATGAGGCTTATTTTGCCAGGCAGTTTGAAAATCGGCAAACAGAAATTTACAGTAAAATCGTTAGCCTTGCGGATTGGGTTTTAACTCAGCAATGCACAAACTCTGCGAAAAAGGCTTATGGCGGCTTCAAAAGCGCTGAAAACAGCATAGAATATTGGAGTGTTGATGCTTGCCGTGTTATTCCAGCCCTTTTAAAAGCCTTTGAGCTTACGGGTGACGGCGATTATTTGAATGCAGCTATTCTTGCTGGCAAAACTTTTCTTAAGGCCATGCAGGATCAGCAGCCGGCTTACGGCGGTTTTGCAAGGGCCGTTGACATTAACGGTAATTTTCAGTTGCAGCTTGACATTGAATGTTTGTATGGGCTTGTTGGCTTGCGGATGTTGGCTGAAAATTATGATGTGGCAAACGCAGGCACCTACCAAACTATGATGAGTAAGGCTGTCGATTTTCTGCGTGAGGGTTTTGAGGGCTTGTGGCTTTATTTTAATCCTTCAGACGGCCGGTGGCATAGGGTTGGCTTAAGTGAAAATGAGGTTTATGATGACCCGTTTGCCTATGCGCTTTTAGGCTTGTATGATTATGAGGGTTGGAGCCTTTCATGCCAAAAAGTCTATGATTATCTAAATAGTATTAGGGCTTCTGCGCAATATCCGGCTTATAATTCGGCTGTTTGTTGGCCTGGCTACATTGACGTGGTTGGGCGTTTTCCAGCCTGCCCCTACTATGATGCTGTTACAAGCGGAATCCTCTGGCGAATACGCGCTGCGCATGACAAGCCATCTCTTGCCTACAGCATGAAAGTCATTGAAAAGCATTCTGAAGCCTTCATGTTCTGGGGGCCAAAATTTGACGATTATAGTCCAATAGAAAACAAGTGGAGCATGGTCACAGTTTGCTGGTTGGCGAAGCTTTTCTTAAACTACCAGGAGCCTTTAACTCGGTTCACGCAGGTTTTGAAGGCTCATGGCGAAACTATAACCCTTTACCCAATTAAGGCGGCTGGCGAAACAGTCAGTTACGGCGAAGGCTTAGAGGTTCAAGCTCTTGTTTCTCCGGCTAGGGTTGATGACGTCCTAATCGAGCCAGGCTACATTATCAACGATTACATTACTGTTTACACTTTTCTGCCGTTAAGGGAGCATGATAAGATTCGCCGTAAGGGTGTTGAATACACGGTTTTGGGTGTTGAAGCCTTTGATTGGCGGGGCGAAACAGCTTATTTCAGGGCTTATTGTCGGAGGCTGATTGGCTGAAATGGGTGAGATGGAAAATCCTGTTGACACTGTTGTAAGGCTTCTGAGCAAAAACATGCGTGTTATCCGGGAAGACGGCGGCCTAGCCAAAATTGTTGTTAGCCGAGAATATTTTGACCGTGAGCTTTTCAAAAACTTTGATGGGCAAATAACTGTTGGTTTGGCTGAGTCTGTTGACTCGAAAGTTGAGATGAGCGGGCGAATACGGCGTCATATAGCCAACTTGCGGGTTGGCGTCTGGACACAAGACATGCTAACACGTCAAAAAATGGTTTTGGAAGTTAATCGCATTGTGCATCAGAACCGCACTCGCCCTAATGTTACGGAATATAATTTTGTTGGGTTGGGCTATCCTGAAGGCGACCCTCACAAGGCTTTTCAGGCTGGGGCCTCAAGTGAGCTTGTTCCTGGAGCTGTTGGCTGGGCTGAGCTTAGTGCCGAGGAATATCAGAAAATCTGGTATAGCGATGACAACCGCCATAGTAAAAGTCACGGTGTGAGTGGCGAGTATGCCCTTATGCTTTTTCGCTTCAAAATTGAAAGCAGAAGGCAAGCTGTTAAGCAGATTGTTTTGAAGTTTGAGGGTTATGGAACGGCTCCCGGCGGTAATGGTGTAACAATTAAGGTTTGGAATCATAGCGCTCAGGCGTGGCAAAACGCTCAAAATGGGACGGGCGAGACAGATGAGACATTAGCTATAGCTTTGACTTCTAATTTGGCAAATTATATTGATGATGGTGGCTATTGTTGGCTTTTGGCTAGAACAGCCTATCCGAGTGATGGCTCAACGGCTGCCGTGTTATATTGTGATTTTGTTTGTTGCACGGTTACCGTGAACGGCATTACGTATTTGGATGTTGTCTCTTATCGGGATGTTGACCGTGTGGACGTTAAGCCCTTCATTTACCACACGGAGTTTATCCTAAAATCATGGTCCTTCGAGGACGTCGGAGGAATATTCTAAAAAGGAGGGTGAGAAAAGCGTATGGTTGAAACGTATGGTGCGCATGAATGCCGCGTGTATTTCGTTGTGGAATCCACCTATGGCGAGACACCAGCAAACCCAAGCATGAATGGCATAAACAGCGAAAGTCTTGACGTTGGAGTTGACCCAAGCCTTGTTAAAGTGCGTGGCGTCGGCTCAAGGGATTTTGCAGCTTTCAAAAAGGGTTTACGCAAACCCACTTTGAAGTTTGGTCATGTGTTGCCTAGTGCTGCGCCAATAGCCTTCATTCAGCACGCCCAAACTTTGAATAGCTTAAGCGTTCAGGTGCTTTGGTATAAGGGTTCGTTTGCAGAGGCCACAGACATTATTTCGCTTTTATACAAGGGCTGCAGAATTGACAAGCTAAGCGTTGAATGCAGTGTTGAAGAGTGTATTAAGGCTTCGGTTGAGCTTTTGGCCCAAGATGTTGTGGTTGGCAACAGCAAGTTGACTGGCGCCACTTACGCAGACTATGCGGGAGCGGTTCTCTATCACGAAAGCTTTGTTAAACGTGGGGCAGCCGACGGCAGCAACTTGGCTGATGTTGAGCGGGTGACAGACTGGAAATTCACTATAGAAAATAATCTGAAGCCTGTGCCTGTAATCCGCTCTTCAAATGCCCACTTGCTGAAGTATTTGTTGGCTAGACACCGCAACTTAGAGGGTGAATTAACCTTTGAGTTTGAGGATAAAAGCGAGTTTGAAGACGTCATAAACGACTCTGAATTTAGCCTAAAGTTTGGTTTGGGCGGAGCCTACAGTGCCTTGTTCAAATACTGCAAATGGGAAGACGTTAGTGCGCCGACACGCATTGAAGACCTTGTAAGCCTCAAAGCCAAGTTTGTTGCCAGAGATGTTGTCATAAGCTAAAATGAGGGGGTGAAAAAGCTTGAAGGTGAAAGAGGTTTCGCGCATGTTTTATGAAGATGCTGATGGCCGAGTGAAAGTCAAGGATAGAGCAGACGCTATAGAAAGGGGCTTAAACAAAGGCGTTAAAAACTTCAAAATAATTGAGGAAACAATGGTAGAGTTGACGGAGCCTGCTGCCCCCGTTGTTAAAGTGCATAAAGGCTGGAGCATAATCAAAATAAAGACTATAAAGCCCCCAGCAGCTTCCAGACCCACAACAGCACAAAGAAATGTTTTTAGCCTTCAAAGAGCTTGGCGGACCAGCCATTTTAGGCGTTGACCTTCCAGACTTGATAGCGGATATAGATGAGCGTGAAAAATGAGGATGTCTAAAGATGAGTGTGGAAGTTAGTGTTTTAGAAAATTTTGGGCGTGAAGCAGAGCTTAAAAAGAAGTGGATGCGCATGTGGGAGCAGCTTGGACACCGCATTTTACGCATGCCTAGGTGGATGCAGGAAATCGTGCTTGAAGACATTAACACGGCCATTAGAAATCGCATTGCCATAATGGAGATGATTCAAAATGCGAGTAGAAACCGTTGAAATTGGCGATGAGTTTGGCCCAGAATATCGGGGACGCTACGTTTTTCAGGAGATCAGTTGGGCTAAGCGTAGCAGAATAATCCAGAAGCACACTAAATACAGTCAAGTTTCTGGGCAAGTCTTAAGCAGCGATTACGTGGCCATCCAAGCCGAAACCATAATGGCTTCGCTTAAAGAACAGCCGGAGCATAAGCCCATAACTTTGGAGAAGCTGCTTAGCGAAGACCCAGAGAAGGGCATACCCATAGGTTTGGGCGAACTGTTCAGCCGCATAGTCAATAAGCTAAATAGCCTAAGCGTTGAGGAGACGCGTTTTTTGTCAGAGCAATCCGCAGAGGCAAGCCGCACCCCGCAATCACCGAATATCGCCTTTGCAAAGAGTTCGGATGGACAGTCACAGAGTTGCGGAGACAGCCGGCCAAAACAATCCAACAGTTCCTCATAATCCTAAATGAGGTGGACCGTCAAACAGCCGAGGAAATGGAAAAAGCCAAGCGGGAGGCAAAACTACGGTGACTAGAGTCATGGAAAATCTCAAGGCCCTTCCAAAATCGTGTCATCGTGAAGGGAAAAAGCCAGACATATTAGACAAGAACATAGCAAAAACGGAGCCTTTGACATTTTCATTGAAATTTCATGAAGTCACGATAAAATCCATTCAAAAGTGGTGATTTCTGAATGGCTTTGGAAATAAAATGTGATGTTAAGGGTGTTAGACGGTTTCAGGCTGCCATGCGCCAGTTGGACAGTGGTCTTCAGCGTCATGTGCATAGGCTTTTGGCGAGTTGGGCTGCTGACGTCAAGGGTATGGCTAAACAGCTTGTTCCAGTTCGGACTGGCCGTTTGCGTAGTTCAATTTATGCTGAAGTTCGCGACTGGGTTGTCCGCATTGGCGCTAATGCAACATACGCTTTGTTTGTTGAGTTTGGCACTCGGTATATGCAAGCAAGGCCATACTTGTATCCGGCCATTCAAGCGCATCTTCCGAGGCTTGAGCAGATAATTCGAGAAGCCATTCAAGTGGCAAAGGCGGAGGCTGGTTTCAGGTGAGCTTTAACGAATTAGCCATAACTATTATTGCTGAAAACTTAGCAAGCGCAGAGTTTACTCGTGTGGCTTCTGACGCTGCGGCTATGGCTTCAAGTGTTTCCGGCCAGTCTATTGTTTTGCATGCTGAGAATTTGGCTAGTCCAGAGATTGCTCGTGTTGCTGAAGAGGCTGCTGCCGTTAAAGCCAATATAGAAGCTTCGCCAATAACAATTAGTTTTGAGCCTATCACTGTTCCATCTATTCCATCCATTGATGTTTCGCCAGTTGAAGAGGTTGCCGTAGCCTTTAACGAGGCTGGGGTTCAAGCCAATGTTATGGGCGAAAGTGTTAAGGCTGTTGGCCCAAGCCTTGTTGAACTGCAAGCCCACGCCGAAACCACAACCGTAAGCCTAAGAACAATCGCCACAGCTTTTGGAAGTATAGCCCACGTGGGAACAGCCCTTTTAAGCATTGCCGGAGACATGGGCATAGTTGACCGTGAAACAGCCAAGTGGGCTAGAACATTAATGTCTGTTTTCACTTTGATGGGCGCTTATGTCCGCATGAAACATTACCTTACTGTTTTGACTACGGGGCATACGGCAGCCGTAGCCGTAAACACTACGGCTCAGACGGCTAATGCCTCAAGCAGTTTGGCGGTAGCAGTAGCCCACAAGATTAAGGCTGCTGCAACGTGGTTGGCTGTCCACGCCCAGAATGCGCTTAACATTAGCCACGCCACGTTTTTGGCTTTGACTGGCGTGGGCATAGGCGTTATTATTGCTGCGGCTGCTGCCATGGCTTATTTTGCTTCGCAGATGAATGCTGCAACTGAAAGCGTCAAAGAATATAATGCTGTGGTTGCTGAGACGCCCACACGCACCCGCAGTATTGTCCGCGCTGGTGAAGAAGAGCTTTATCGCAGGGGTGTTGAGCCGTGAGTGTTGAAATTCCAAAGATGGCCTTAGCCTTCGGCCAATATGCTATTCCCCAAGCTGATGTTATTGAATGCCGTGTTCATTTGGGCTGCACAAAAGAGGTTAGCAGCTTCGAGCTTACTTTGCAAAATTGGAATGGAAAATACAGCCCTGGGGGTTCGCATCCTCTAAATGTTGGCATGGACGGCCACATTGACATTGGCAGAGGCTCTAATGTTCCACAAATAATAACATGCCGCATTGAAAGCATCAAATATGAGAGTTCGCCAACAGAAAATTATGTGCGTGTTAGCGGCAGATGCTGGGGAGAACGCCTCTTCCGAAGGGTGTTTACTGGCACTTTTGAGAACATGAAGGGCGAAGCCATAATCAAGTATCTGCTTGATTATTATGTGGGTTTAAGCCACACCCGAGGCGGAACAGAGCTTGTCGAAGACACTGACACCACTTATAGCAGGCTTGAGTATCAGGACACGCCGGTCTGGGACATAATCAAATATATTGCGGAATCCGCTGACAAGCAAGGCGTCATAGGCTTTGACTTTCGCATAGCACCAGACGGAAAATTCGAGTTTTTCCCCAAAAATAGTAAAACTTCGCCTGTAAGCCTTAGCGAAAAAATTGAGGCTTATGAATATCGAAAGGACATTCACAGAATAAGAAACAAAATTATGGTTTACGGCTTAGCCGACAAAAGCGTGCCGTTAGACAAGGATGCTTGGACAGAAAACTTGTCTTGCAGTGACGGAAGCTGGACGGCTTCAGCAGGCGAGGTTAGCAGCGACCCGTATTTTAAGGCCCGTGGAACCGCCAGCATAAGAGTTTATGCAACAAACTTGTATTATGCCGGAGCCATCTTCACCCTAAACAGCGGAAAAGAAGTCAACACAAACCTCTATCCAATCTTAAGTTTCATGGTTTGGTTGGAAAGGGCTTTTAGCGGCAACATAGCCGTCCAACTCATTGACGCATCAAATAGAACAGCGACAAAAAATTTGACTGCTGCCCCGGGCGAATGGCGCAAAATAGACTTGAAGGTTGGCAGCCTCTATGCGGAAGATTGGGAGTGGGTTGACCAGGGCTTCGACTGGAAACAAATTAAGAAAGTGCGGGTTGACGCGCATTTTCCAGGAGTAGGCTCAGGCAGCTTCTGGATAGACCAACTGTATTTTGGCGGTCGCAGATATTCGGCTGTCCGTGAGGACACATCCAGCCAAAACGCCTACGGCCTAAGAGAATTAACCGAAACGGATGAGGAGCTGATTAGCGATAATGAATGTGACTTGCGGGCTAGGGCTTTGCTTGATTATCTTAAGGGGCCGGCTGAATACCTTCGCATTTCAACCACCGTCCTAGACTATGGGAATACTCCGCTTTTGCCCGGAGACAAAATCCATGTGACTTTGCCAAACGAGGGCGTTGACTCTGACTTTCGCATTGAAACAGTCGAATATTTTGTGGACGCGAAAACTCAAACGCTTGAAATAACGCTTGAGTTGGGCAAGGTTCCGCCTCTTTTGGCTGATTATCTTTACGGCTTAAGGTCAACTACAGTTACGGTTGAAAAGTTGGCCCGCACAAAATTGGGTAAGAAGGGTTTGCCTTCGCCTTTTGCTGCCGGCGGAGGCTTAGGCAGCCACCATAGCGGTCATGAGGCTGGCGACGAGCTTGGAAATCAGTGGACAGACCCTAATGTTGGCGGTTGGGACAAGATTACGGGTTGGATTTCGCCTAAACATATTGGGCCTTTCAGCGATGAGCCGGAAATAATAAAGTTTCGCACACGGAACAAGGCTGGCGACCAGTCGCTAAACCATCAGTTTAGGCCGACGGACAACGAGTATGGAGTTTTGGGCAGCGAACAATATCATTGGAAAGAATTGCATAGCAAGTTTCTTGTGCTTTATCATGGGCAACAGGCGCCCTACGGTGACTTGCGCATTAAAGTTCAGGATGAGGCTAATCCCAAAGCCCGCTTAACAGAAGAGCTTTTGGAGTTCGGCCCAGGAGCAGACCGTGCAGCAGACGTTCACATTAAACGTGTGGATGACGACACCCTTGAATTAAAGGCTTGGTATCTTAAGCCTCATGCAGACAACATCCTTGAGCTGGGAGCCTCAGACAAAAAGATTAAGCTGGCTTACATTGCAAGTTTGCTTTTGCCGTCAGACGGCTACCTGCATATTATGGCTTATGAAGAGGAAAATCCAAGGGCTAGGCTCACACAAGACAGCCTTGCCTTTGGCCCCGGCGGATCTTCGGCTCCGGACACTTGGCTAAAACGCATAGGCGCCAACATGCTTGAATGCAGCGGAGACATTATCCCAGACTTTACGCAAGCCCGTCAACTAGGTTCAGCGGAGAAGATGTGGAATGATGTTTGGACGGAGAAGGTTCATGTTGGCGATTATTTGGCTATTCCCTCTGACGGCACGCTTTACATGGATGAAGGTAGCAAAGTTGTGGGCAGCTTCATACCCCATATAGATAATTCCTACAACCTTGGCAATTCAACGAAACGTTGGAAGGAAATCCACGCAGTTGAACTACATGTCTCTAACATGCTTTTCAATAGTCACTTAACGCCAGAAGTGGATAATAGCTATGATATTGGTGTTGGCGGAGAACAGCCCAAACGTTGGCGAGACTTGTATTTGGCCGGCGCTATTAAAGCGCTTGATGGCGGAGTGGCCGTAAACCTTCTGCCAGACCAGACGGGCGTCCGCGATTTAGGCTCTGCGCAAAAGGCTTGGGATGACGTTTGGGCAATGAAAGTTCACGTCGGCGACAACCTACACATCCTAGAAGGCTGCGCTTTGTTTATGGATTCCGGAAGCCTTGTCAGAGGCAGCCTAACCCCAGACACAGACGGCGCCTACGATTTGGGCAGCTCCACCAAAAAATGGAGTAACCTATATGTTAATGGGCTTGGGAGGGTTGGCTGGCTTAACATAGGCGATTATACGGTTATAACGCAAAACAGGGTTTTACAGAATGTTTCCGCAGACGCCAACATAATTTCAAGCGGACAGTTCCCGTTGGCGCGGTTGCCAAGAGGCACAGCCGGCTATGTGCTGGAAGCTCAAGGCCCAAATTATGACCCAACGTATGTTAACCCGAATGGGCGTTATCAGCCGGCAAGCCACAACCACAGTGGCGAAACCATAAGCCCCAGCACAGTAAACTGCAACTACGTAAATGCTGCAGTAAAAATCGTAGGCGCTTCTTTCGGCAACCTTTTTCCAGAAGCCTGCGACACAGGCGTAGTTGGCACAACACTCACATACTGGAACTGCATAGCCGGAAACAGCGTCTGGTATAAAGCCCTAGGCCAATTCGACGCCCTAGACGACCTAGCCCTAATAAAACGCATTAAGGGCAACGGAAAAGTCGATGAAAGAGGCATGCCCCTAGCCGACCCAGAAAGCCTTCCGCCAGAAGTTACGGAAAACGGGTTGATAAACGCTGGCGCTTTAACGGGTCTTCTAATAGGCGCAATAAAACAACTCGCAGCAAAAGTAGAAGCCCTTGAAAAACGGTTGGTAACCGAAAGTTTTGGGAGTTGATTGGCATGGGCGAAGTTTCGTACGGACGATATGAGGAAGCTTACAAGGCTATTCACAGTGCTTTAAGTGGGCTTATGGCTCCCCCTCCTGGCAAGAGAGTTACTAGATTGGTGTTTACGTGGAACGCTGATGGCACTGTCGGCGCTTTGAAGGCGTACATGGGCGAGGAGTTATTGTTCACCCTCACTTTTACGTGGAATTTGGATGGCACCCTGCGAGAGGTTGCCCGAACATAAGGGCTTTAAGGAGAGTGTGAGCCTTGGACAAAAATATGAGGAGAACAGTCATAGAAGTTCGCGAGGACCTGCATAGGGAAATTAGGAAGCTGGCTTTATTGAACGATTTGCGAATTTATGTTGTGGCAAACGCCATAATAGAAGAGTTTTTGAAGGATGGGGAGAGGGTGAAGAGCCTCATTAAAAAATTGAAGCTTTAAAGGGGAATTGCTAATTTAATGGTTTGGGGTGTGTTTGGATAAGGCTGCAGAGAGGCTTGAGCGTTTAAGCCAGAAGAAAAGGTTGATTTGGCAATTGAAATGTCAGAGGCTGTTGTGCGCGTGTGCGCTGAGGGTATAAGAGCGCAGAATCCAAGCATAAGCGACAACGAGCTCATTGAGAAGCTGCGCGAAAAACTGGAATGGAGTAAACGCTGGCGTAAAAGAGACGTTTAAATTGGAAGCCTTTTACGATTTTGTCAAGGTCCTATAAAAGGTTTTGATGAATCGGGTTTAGATTACGCTTTTACCGGCGCTTTGGCTGCCAGCTTTTATGGTGTTCTATGGACAACAGTGGATGTTGATGTTTTGGTTTATGTTTCAGAAAAAAGGCAAAGGGCAAAAATTGCTGATGCTTTGCGGGAAGCCGGATTAACTGTTGATGAAAGAGAAATTGAAAAGCCTTAAAGTCTGGTTATAAGATAGCCACTTTTGAGGATAGTAAGACGCCCCACAGCGTTGACGTGATAATTTCAGGTAAAAAATTTGAGAAGTTTTAAGGAAACGGGCGAGAAAAGAGAATACGTTTTTCAATTTTTGAAGCTTTAATGAATGAGTAAACTTTCTTCGATTAATGTTTAAATATGTGTTTAAACATGATTCTCTAGGGATAGTATTATGACTAAGACTGTGACTATTAGGGAGGAGGTTTATAGGAAGTTGTTGAAGATTAAGCGGGAGGATGAAAGTTTTAGTGATTTGTTTGAGAGACTTGCTGAGGGTGCGAATCCCCTTGACGTTTTGAGGAAGCTTAGGGGTTGTGTGGAGTTTAGGGATAAGGAGCGATTGCTTTCGGAAATTCATGCTTTGAGGGCTGAGCGTAGGCAATGATTGTTTTGGACACGGATGTTTTAATCGAGGTCTTTGACAAGAAATCCGTTAAGGGTGATGAAGTTCTCCGTAGCCTCGAAAAGAAGGGTGAAGACATAGCCATTACCGTGATTAACCTTCACGAGATTTTGTATGGTTTGAAAAAGTATGCTCATCCTGTGAAGGAGGTTTTGCTTCTACCAGTTCTCGATTTTACTAAGAGGGATGCTGTTTTGTCTGCGGATTTGGAGTTAAGGGCTGAAGAAGTTGGATTGCCCATCAGAAGGGCTGATGCCATGATAGCAGCCATAACCATGAATAGGGGCGCAACTCTCTACACATTTGACCAAAAACACTTTGAGCCCCTAAAAAGGTTTGGACTTAAACTATTCTTACGAAATGTTTAGTAAATTTGTGTTGTTTTACGTGGATGTTCATTTAGGGTAAGTGGCTTTCGAGAATTTGCGAGTGTTTTAGCAACATCCGCGATTAATTCCCCACTTACTTCCGGAATACTGTATGAAGACATGAGTGGTCACCAATATTTTTATAATCGCATTTTCTTATATATACTCGGTCATATCACTGGTTTGAAATAGATTTTACATCTACTAAACTATTTCTCGTCTCTTTGGAAATTTGTGAACTGGTAAATTTCGTTGTTCTTTATATTGTCTTTTCTTGCTTGTTCTTTTCTTGAGGTTTGTAGTGGATGAGGGAGGTTGTTAGGCAGGTTAAAGAGCTAAGCCTTGGCGATCTTATTCGTGTGGAATGGTTTGATGCTAGTATTGGTAAGAGTCTGCGTGGTGGCTTAAGTGGTATTGATGTTCCCGTTAAGAGTTGGGGCATATTCCTCGGCGTTTTGGGCCAGAGGAACAAGCATATTATTTTGGCTCAGAACTGTTTTCGTTTCGCTGATGGCTTTTATGACATTGATTATACAGCTGTGCCTCTGACATGGGTGGGCAACGCCACAGTAATTGCTAAGGCCCATGTTCCGCTTGAAGAGGCTAAGCAGCTCTTAAACAGTTTTTTGGTGGGCGACAAGCGCCCAGCCGTGAGGGGCCGAAAACAGCAGAGGATTGAAAACCATGGTTGACTGGATAACAAAAGCCTTAACAAGACGTGTTAGGCAACGCGAGATTCAGCCAGACCACCGCTTGATTTATGGCGTAAAATTCGCATTGGCCATGACAATATGCCTATCCGCCCTAGAAATCGCCCACTTAGCTTTTCTTGGCCGTTGGAACAGCGAAGTCTTCGCCGCCATAACAGGCTTGATCGGCAACTTAACTGGAATCCTAATCGCCCAAAAAACCTAGATATGGAAGGCCGTAAATATGCCAAAAATCTCCTCAAAAGGCAAAGTGAAACTTGAAAAAACGCGCAAAAAATCTTTAAAACATCAAGCGGCGGGCGCCACAAGATGAGAAGGCCGAAAAGAGAGTTTTTCCTCATAAAAAGTTTTACAAGAAGATATGACAAACGCGAAAACAAGTTCATAATAAACATAGCCTACGAAACAGCCGTAGAACCCACAAGCCGCATAAAGGGGGTTGCGGAGGCCTTCGGCCTAGGCCTAGACCAACAAAAGTTCATAATATATGATAATGTGGAATTAAAAATTGGGCCCACAGACATAGTCTACATAACAGGCGAAAGCGGAAGCGGAAAAAGCGCCCTTTTAAAGGCAATAAAAGAGGATTTAGGCCAAGAAGCCACAGACCTAGCCGAAATCCAGCCAAACCCAGAAAAACCAATAATAGAAACAGTGGGCAAAAACCTAAGCCAAGCCCTAGAACTCTTAAGCAAGGCGGGATTAAACGACGCCTTCATCCTCACAAGACGATGCAAAGAGTTAAGCGACGGACAAAAATACCGCTACAAAATCGCAAAACTCATGGAAAAAAGCAAAAAATGGTGGATAGCCGACGAATTCTGCAGCATCCTCGACAGAGACACAGCAAAAATCGTCGCATACAACCTACAAAAGACAGCAAGAAAAATGCACAAAGCCCTAATAGTCGCAACAACCCACACAGACCTATTCCAAGACCTAAACCCCACCGTCCACATCCACAAAAGCTTCGGCAAAGAAATAAAAGTAAACTACTACCCAAACAAACCAGCCGAAGAATGCAGCCTTGTCAAGGAAATGCACATAGAAGAAGGAACCCTCCAAGACTACAAAAAACTAAGCCAATTCCACTACAGATCAGTCCACTGCCAAACCCCAAGAAAAATATTCACCCTAAAACGCGGCGAAGAGGCATGCGGAGTAATAGTCTATAGCCATCCGCCACCAACAATGCCGGGCAGAAACAAAGTTTGGAAAGGCAACATCAAGAAACTCCAAAAAGAAATAAGCACAATAACCCGCGTCGTCATACACCCAAAATATAGGGCAATAGGCCTAGGCCAAAAACTCGTAAAAGAAACCCTAACCAAAGCCGGAACCCCATACGTCGAAACGCTGGCTGTAATGGCAAAATACAACCCCTTCTTCGAAAAAGCAGGAATGCAAAAAATAACAGAAAGCCAACCAAACAAACATCTGCTAAAAGCAATTGAAGAACTCCAAAAACTCGGATTCAACCCCGCAATGCTCGGAAGCATAAACCATAACATTGAAAAAATCAAACACGCCAACAAAGAGAAAATAATCAAAATCCTAAAAACCCTTTCAAAAAGAAATCCAAACATAAGAAAAAGGCTCATCTCCTCGAAAAAAGCTTAACCAACACAAAAAGAATTTACAACAAAAATTAAGAGGCTTAGCGAAGAGGGACTGGCAAAAATTCTAAAAACAATAAGCTTCCTCTCCC